>CADASK010000022.1 GCA_902790495.1 uncultured Eubacteriales bacterium | reverse complement strand
AACCCAGGAAGCCGCAGAGGAGATGGCAAGAGAGGCAGGGCAGCTGCAGCATGCTGCGCGATTTAATGTTTCCTGAACAGATTGGCGAGTATGGCTCCGGAGATATTATGCCAGACGGAAAAAATGGCTCCGGGAACCGTGGCCATGGCCAGAGAGGGAAACGCCGTACCGGCGAGGGCAGTTGCCAGTCCTGAATTCTGCATACCGATCTCTATGGACAGAGCCTTTGTTTTTGAGGCGTCGAGTTTCAGAAGCTTTCCAATCCCGAATCCACACGCATATCCGAGCACATTGTGAAGGATGACAACAGCAAACACAATGAGCCCTGTGGAGAGTATTTTTCCCGCATTATGGGACACAACGGAGGCCACGATCAGAGAGATCGCGATGACAGAGACAGAGGGCAGAATGCTGGTCATGCGCCGGGTGTACTGACCCCATATCCGGTTGATGATCAGACCAAGAGCGATGGGGAGAATCACCACCTGGATGATGGACAGGAACATGCTGATGATGTTGACCTCGACCGTTGTATGCAGGAAAAGATAGGTCAGGGCAGGTGTCAGGATGGGAGCCAGAAGCGTATTGATGCTGGTCATTCCAACCGACAGGGGAACATCGCCTCCGGAAAGGTAAGTGATGACATTGCTGGATGTCCCTCCGGGACAGGTTCCCACAAGGATCACACCCGCAAGCAGAGCATCATCCAGCCGAAACAGTTTTCCCAAAGCAAACGCCAGGAGCGGCATGATGGTAAACTGAGAGACACAGCCGATCAGAATATCCCGCGGCCGGGAAAAGACAAGCTGAAAATCGGACAGGTTCAGTGTCAGCCCCATGCCGAACATGACAATCATCAGCAGATAATTGATCCAGCCGGTCTGAATCCACAGGCCCGCTTTCGGGATAAAGAGAGAAACAGCCGTCACGACAAGAACGAGGACAGCCATGTGATTTCCTAAAAATGTGCTGACTTTTTCCAGTGCTTTCATGGTCAATCTCCTTGCAAAAAAAGAATAAATGTTCATGCGCTTGAACAGAAAACAGCCCCGGGCAGCTGCATCCCTTGAGGAAACGCCGCGCAGAACGGAGGGCTGATGGTTGATACGCTGATGCGAAAATGACTGGCGGAAAAAAGGTTTGCGCTTGAGGAAAAAACCAAAGGATGACGCGCATACAGCGGATACAGGGACGAAGAAAATGCTTGTATTTCAAGAATATCTGTGATAGCCTTTCCATGGATTCAGACATGAACTGCATGGCATAGATGCACATGGACATTCGCTCAGCGGAAGACGAAAACTGAATCCTGCATAGCGAAGTGGATGGATCACGGCAGAGAATCCCTGGAAAGCAAAACACCGACTTTGATTTGACATCAAAGCCAGCGTTCTGTGTGCTGCGGAGCGGGTGGGATTCGAACCCACGGTACGTTGCCGTACACCTGATTTCGAGTCAGGGCCGTTATGACCGCTTCGATACCGCTCCATGCAGAGCGGCACAGTCCATTTGCGCCGCTCGGAACACATCCAGTATACTACAAAAGCCGCTCAATTGCAAGCGCGCGGACGCTTTTGCGGGCACGGCCTGGGCGCGGGCCTATGGGCTCACGGCCTGCGCAGACCCTTGGGGTAATGGTTCTTGATCTGGCTGTCCGACGCCTTGCCGAAGCCCAGCGGCAGCCCTTCCAGGCAGGGCAGCACGTAGCCCTTCAAGCCGAGATCCGGCAGGCGCAGCACATCGCCCGCCTGGTAGATCCGTGCCTGCTCCTCGGTCAGGTCGGCGCGCGGACAGTCCGGCGGCGTGGCGGAGACAGCCCAGGCGTGATCGGGCACGAACAGCTTGCCCTTCACCTGGCCCAGATGCAGCCCGGCGCGCAGCACGCGCAGGCCCTTCAGCTCGGGCAGATTTCGCAGGGCCACCAGCGTCTCGCCGAAAACAGCATCCGCCTCCGGCGCGTCATGCGCAAAGGCGCGCAGCAGCTCCCGCTGGGCCCTGGAAGGTGTCGGCAGGCTCGTGTTGGCGGGCAGAGAGGCCGTCCCCTCGCCGGCCCGGACCAGCAGCGCCGCGAACTGGCCTTCGCCTTTCATTCTGTGCGGATAGCAGGTCAGCATGCCCTCCGGCCCGGAGGCTCCGGGCAACTCGAAGGGCCGCAGGCTGAAGTCGGGATGGCGCGCCAGGAAGGCGGCCACATTCTCCCAGTTCTCCGCGGGATTGTAGGTGCAGGTCGCGTAGACCAGACGGCCTCCGGGGCGCACCAGTCCAGCCGCCTCGTCCAGGATGGCGGCCTGCCGCTCGGCGCAGCCCGCTGCCATCTCCGGCGACCACTCGGCGCGGGTCTCCGGGTGGCGGCGGAACATGCCCTCCCCCGAGCACGGCGCGTCCACCAGCACGGCGTCGAAGCCGCCCGCCCAGCGGGCCGCCAGCTGCTCCGGCATCGCGCTGACTACCACCGCATTGATCACACCCATGCGCTCGATGTTGCGCGAGAGGATCTGCGCGCGCTTGGGCACCGGCTCGTTGCAGACCAGCAGCCCCTGCCCCGCCATGCGCTGGGCGATCTGCGTGCTCTTGCCCCCGGGGGCCGCGCACAGATCGAGGATCGTCTCCCCCGGCTGCGGGTCCAGCACCGCCACCGGCAGCATGGCCGCGGGCTCCTGGAGGTAGTAGGCCCCGGCCTCGTGCAGGGGATGCGCGCCGGCCGTCGACGCCAGCGGCAGGTAGCAGCCCTCTGTCGCCCAGGGAATGGGCTCCAGCTCGCCGTCCGGCAGAGCCTGCCGCGGGAGCGCTTTGAGCGTGTTCAGCCGCAAGCCGCGGGTGGGTTCGGCCTCCATCGCAGACAAAAAGGCCTCGAACTCGCCGCCCAGTTGGTCGCTCATGCGTTCGAGGAATGCCACAGGCAACGCAAAGCTCTCTGTCATGCGCGCCTCCTGCGCCGCCTGGGCGCGGGCGTCAGCTCCACCGTGGCCTCGGTCATCAGGGCGTCATCAGGCACCATCGGGGCGGGCTGCTCATAGCGCGGCTCCTCCGGCGTCCACTCTGCGGCCTCGGCAGGCTGTTCGGTCACGTTGTCCGGCTCCCTGCGCACGGTTCCGGCACTTTCCTCCGATTCCCCGCGCAGGCGGCGAAAAAAGCTCTGCCAGACGCGGTAGGGCTTCCAGCGGAGCAGATAGACAATCCAGTCGACGGCGACGCCAATCACGCACAGCGCGATGGCCACCGCCTTCCAGTGCTCGGCGAGCCAGACGCCCAGTCCCCCGCTCTCCCCGCCCGCTGCGAGCTGCCAGAGCCAGGCTGCCGCGCTGCGGACCCAGGCCAGCATCAGACTGAATGCGGATGACGCAAAGCCGCCCACGGCAGCCACCTCCTTTGACTCGGCCGACAGGGAGCGTCAGGGAAACATTTTGTTCTCTTGCTCTCCGGCAGCAGATTGATCAGGGTATTGTTCAGAGACAGTGTGTCACTGGATGGTCACATCCACGCTCGCCGGGATGACCTCGGTCTCCAGCGAGGTGACCTCGTCCAGGCCCAGATCCACGCGGATGGGCACTGTGTGGGTGCCGCTCTCCAGGCCGGAGAGATCGCAGATCAGGCTGATCCGGCCGGCGCGCAGCTTGTTCAGCGCGTTCTCGGTGCCGCTGACGATCACCTGCGCGGTCTTTTCGGAGAGGGTGGCGCGGGTGCCCGCGGGCAGGCCGGCGGTGCGGACGTTCAGGTTCTGGAAGGAGCGCGTGCCGCTGATCTCCCCGATCTCCACAGTCACCGTCACCGTGCCCTGGCTGATCCAGGCCAGCTCCGTCGGCCGGGTGACGCGCACCTGGCGCGTGAAGGTTTCGCTGCGGCCCGACACATCCACGGTCGCCTCGCTGTAGAGGGCCTGCAGTTCCTCCAGGGAGGCCAGGGTGCCCGCGGCCCGGATGGCGGCCGGATCGACGCTGACCGATTTCACCTCATAGCCGGCGGCGGGCGTGCCCGTCACCATGCCATCGGTATCGATCGCGAAGGTGCGCGTGGGATAGACCTGCTGCTCCAGGCTGACGGTGTCGATCAGCACGCCCTCGTTGGTGGTCTCCACGTTGGTGATATCCACGGGGTTGCCGTTGCCGTCCACCAGCACCAGCTCCACGGCGTTGCGGATCTTGCCCTCCCGGGCCGGCAGGGTCGTCAGGTCCAGATAGGCCTCGCAGCGCGCAATGGTGCTGACGATGGACTCCGGGCCGGAGACGGCCACGGTCGGCGGGTCGGCGGACGCGGCGGCCGCATACCAGCCCTCCTGCATCTCGCCCATCATCACCACGGTCACCGGGATGCGGTAGCGGGTGATGTAGCGCTCCACCTTCACCTTCACCGTGGCCGGCACCACCTCTATCACCGAGCCGTTGGCGGAGGAGGAGCTGGTCACCACGCGCAGCTCCTGCTCGCCCGCCTCGCTCACGCGGGCCAGTTCGATGCGCGGGTTGTAGCTGGAGGCGGTCACGTTCTGATACTGTCCCTGGGGCACCTCGGCCCGCAGGGTGAAGCCCGTCAGGCTCTCGCTGATGTCGCTGGTGACGACGAAGCCGTTGCGCTTCATCGCCTCCGCGCCGGTGACGGAGATGGTCGTGTCGGGGATGACCTTTTCACGGGTCAGGGAGGGATCCTGGGTGATCAGGGCGGCCCAAATCACCGTGGCGATCACCAGGGCGAGCACCTTGTAGATCCAGTTGCGGAGGAGGAGGTCCTTCACGGTGCGCAGCACCAGCTGTGCCCGGCTCTCGCCGCCCTTGCCGGCGGGGTTCTGCTTGCTCATGCCGCCTTCTCCTTTCCGGCGCGCATCTGCTGGATCAGCTTGCGGATGCCCTTGTGCTGCTCGGTGTAGATGCCCTCCAGCACCTTGCGGATGGATGCCGCGTCCATGTGGCGGGTGATGCGGCCGCCCTCGGTCATGGACATGACGCCGGTCTCCTCGGACACGATCAGGCAGATGGCGTCCGTGGTCTCGCCCACGCCGATGGCCGCGCGGTGCCGGGTGCCGAGCTCGCGGCTCACGCCCTGGTTCTCCGTCAGCGGCAGAATGCAGGCCGCCGCCACCACCCGGGTGCCGCGCACCACCACCGCGCCGTCGTGCAGGGGCGTGTTCGGCTCAAAGATGTTTTCCAGCAGCGGCGCGGAGATGCGGCCGTCCACCTTGGTGCCGGTCTCGATCACGTCGTTCAGGCCGGTCTTACGCTCGAAGACGATCAGCGCGCCCACGCGGCGGCGGCTCAGGTCGTTCATGCACTGGATGATCTCGCTGATGATGACGTCGCTGTCCTCCTCGTTGATCTCCTTATGCCCCAGCTCAAAGAGGCTGCCGCGGCCCATCTGCTCCAGCGCCCGGCGCAATTCCGGCTGGAAGAGCACCACCAGCACCAGCGCGCCATAGCTGAGCACGCCGTTGAGCATCCAGTTCAAAGCCGTGAAGCCGAACAGGCTGGAGATCCACGTCGCCAGCACAAGAAACAGCAGACCCTTGAGCACTGCGCTGCCCCGTGTCTGCCGGACAAGCATAATCAATTCATACACAACGACGGCCACGATGAGGATATCCACCATGTCCGTGAAAGTCAGTCTGTGCGCCAGATTCCAGGCCGCTGTGCGAAAGGTCAGCCACATACGTTCCAAGCGAGTGTCCCTCGTTTCCCACATGAAATAACCGGGCCTATCCATTATACACCATTTTTATCATGAAATGAACAGGTATTTTGGCCTTCGGCACAAATAATTTCGGACAAAAAACGAGCAGCCTGCTTTTGCAGACTGCTCATCATGGTCTGGGTGAGAAGACTTGAACTTCCGGCCTCCTGAACCCCATTCAGGCACGCTACCAAACTGCGCCACACCCAGTCACTCTCTCGGAGCATCGTTATTATAGTCTTTTCCACCCCTTCTGTCAAGGGGTTTCTGAAAATCTTGTTTGATTTGTTATGGTATTATACTTATCTTGTGTTGATATTTGCAATGACAGCAGGGGTTCCGCGCCTGCGGGCGCGGGCAAAGGGCTTTGCGATCGCCCTTTGCAAACCTTCGCCCGCCTTCTTACGAAGGCGGTATTAAGTGAGATCAAGGATCAAATGTTTCCAAGTGATCAAAAGGACGGCAGGCCGTAAAACAGCCTGCCGTTTTTCTTGATAATATGAGCATTCCGCTCAGTCCACAGCCTCCGCCACGTCGGGATGCTCGACGCGGATCAGCAGGGTTTTTTCGTCTATCTCCCAGGTGATTTCCGCGTTCAGCGCGCGGCGCAGGAAGTCGGCGGTGACATACCATTCGCCCTTCTCGCTCATCACATCGCCCTGGGCAGCCTCAAGCAGCTCCCCGCTGCGCTGTACGGCGTAGCTGTCGCAGTAGCTGTCGGAGTCCGGCTCGCGGGCCGCGGAGGCCGCCTCCGTCATCAGGGCGCGCAGCTCCCAGCCTTCCGCCTCCAGCACGCACTCGCTGGCCTCGCTGTCGGTCAGCTCCCAGCCCTCGATGGCGGCGGCCAGGTCGCTCAGGGAGAGGATCACCTGCTCCCCGCGCAGCCACACCCGCGGCACGGCAAGCACGCGCACGCCGCCGCTCTCGCGCATCAGCGTCAGCGCCTCGCCGTTGTACAGGGCCGCCTTGCGGTCCAGCAGCGTCCACTGCCCCACCGGATCCTCCGGCACAGGGATCAGGCCGCTGGCGTCCGGCGTCGCGGTGGGCACAGGCGTGGGCGTCATGGTCTCCGGGTTCGCCACCACGGACGGCGACTCATAGAGGACGGTCAGCGTCATGGGGCCCGCCACGCCGTCCCGCGCCAGGTTGTTGTAGCGCTGGAAGGTCAGCACCGCGCGATAGGTCTGGTTGCCGAAGCTGCCGTCCACGTTGCCGCTCAGATAGCCCAGATCCTTCAGGCGCTGCTGCATCTTCCGCACGTCGTCGCCCTTGTCGCGCAGCCGCAGAATCCGGTAGCTCGCGTTGGGGGTGATGGTCGGCGCGGGGGTCTGCCCCGCCGGGGTCGGCACGGGCGTCATCTCCGGCGCCACGGTCGCGATGATGACGGTGGGCGCCGGGGTCGGCTCCGGAGTGACCTCGGGGGTCGGGGCCGCCTGAATGCCGGCGGCCAGGGTGGCGGAGAGATAGAGCATCAGTGCACGGCTCAGATCCATACGGAAGCTCCTTCCGGGGCCAGTTGAACCGCGGCCCCGTGCGGCGTCATGATGAAGGAAACAGCCTTATTGTAGCACAGTTTTTCCCTAAATACAACCGCCCGGCCTCTGGGTGAAGGCGTAGATGCCGATGGCCGCCGCGATGGACAGGTTCAGCGAGTCCACCCGGTCGTTGCTCGGGATGCGCACGGGCTGGCCCAGCCCCGCAAAGCTCTTCGGCAGACCGCTGCCCTCGTTGCCGAAGACCAGCGCCCACCTCTCCGGGATGGCGCCGGCGAGCACGTCCGGCAGGGAGCGCGAGGAGTCCAGCATGAAGGGGTACAGCATGTGATCGGGATGCTCCGCGCGGTAGGCCTCGAAGCTGTCGTAGACCCGCAGGCGCAGCTGGAACAGGCTGCCCATGGAGGCACGCACCGTGCGCGGGTCGAAGGCGTCCGCGCAGGGGCGGATCAGCGCCACGTCCTCCACGCCGAAGCCCAGGGACGTGCGCAGGATGGTGCCCACGTTGCCGCAGTCCGAGGGGTTGTGCAGTACCACGTGGGGCTTATCGTCCCGCAGCGGCTCGTCAAACTTGGCAAAGACCGCCGCCGCGAAGCAGTTCTCCTTCTGGCTGATGCGCTGCAGGGCGCGGTCGGCGATCTCCACGCGCACGCGGAGCCGCTCGGCGGTCTCACAGAGGCGGTCCGCCGCCTCGGTGCCCTCCGCCTTGGAGTGCAGCAGCACGCGGCGCACCAGGTCGGGCCGGTGCAGCAGGCATTCCATCGCCGGAAAGAAGCCCGGCGCGTAGGCGTAATCCAGGCGGGATGAGTAGGCTTCAAGGGATGGCATGATCAGAACAGGGCCTCCACAAAGTCGCGGGCGCTGAAGGGCTGCAGGTCCTCGATGCCCTCGCCGACGCCGATGTACCACACGGGCACGGCCAGCTCCTGGCGGATCGCCAGCGCGATGCCGCCCTTGGCGGTGCCGTCCAGCTTGGTCAGGATGATGCCGTTGACGTCGCACACGGTCTTAAACTCCCGGGCCTGGCTCAGGCCGTTCTGGCCGGTGGTGGCGTCCAGCACCAGAATCACGCGGACGTCGGCCTCGGGGTACTCGCGGTCGATCACCCGGCGCATCTTGTCCAGCTCGTCCATCAGGTTCTTCTTGTTGTGCAGGCGGCCCGCCGTGTCCACCAGCAGCAGGTCAGCCTCCTGGGCCTTGGCGGAGCGCACCGCGTCGTAGACCACGGCCGCGGGGTCAGCACCCTCCTCGTGGCGGACGATCGGCACGCGGGCCCGCTGCGCCCAGATGGAGAGCTGCTCGGCGGCCGCCGCGCGGAAGGTATCGCCCGCGCAGAGCATCACCTTGCGGCCGATGTCCTGGAAGCGCAGGGCCAGCTTGCCGATGGTGGTGGTCTTACCCACGCCGTTCACGCCGACGACCAGCATCACCATGGGCCACTTCAGCGGCGGACGCGGGATGTCCATCTCCTCCACCATCAGCTCCTTGAGGATCTCGCGGGCCTTGGCGGCGTCCTTGATCTTCTCGCGCTCCACGCGCTCCCGCAGCTGGTCGATCAGGCGGGTCGTCGCCTTCATGCCGCAGTCGGAGAGGATCAGGATGTCCTCCAGCCCCTCGTAAAAGTCATCGTCGATGCGCTCGGTCTCCCGCACAAGGGTGTCCACCTTGTCGGTCATATTGCCGCGGGTCTTGCTCAGGCCGCTGCGCAGGCGGGCGAAAAAGCCCTGCTTCTTCTCCTCCTGTACGTTTTCCGCCTCCGCGGCCTGTCCGCGGCTGGCCTGGGCCTCCTCCGCCTTCTCCTTCTTGTGTCCAAAGAGCATATCGTTGCCTCCTGTTCGGGAATCTCGTCAAGAGTGTAGCATATTTCACCGGGAAAGAAAAGCGTCAGCCGCCCTGTTTCTTCAGCCAGACCATCAGCACCGCGATGTCGGCGGGCGACACGCCGGGAATGCGGGAGGCCGCGCCCAGCGATCTGGGCCTCTGAGCCGTCAGCTTCTGCCGGGCCTCCAGGCGAAGGGCGGAGATGGCCTCGTAGTCGAGGCTTTCCGGGAGCAGGGTCTCCTCCATGGCCACCGCCTTGCGGATGGCCTCCTCCTCCTTCTCGAGGTAGCCCGCGTAGCGCAGCTGAATCTCGGCCTGCTCCCTCGCGTTTTCAGGCGCGCCGGCGAAGGCGTCGGTCAGCTCCTCCACGTCCCGCAGGCTGATCTCCGGGCGGCGCAGCAGCTCCTCCGCGCTGATGGCCGCGCCGCTGTCCGGCTGATGATGCCGCTCCAGCCAGCCGCTCAGGGCCGGCCCCGGCGCGAAGCGGGTGGTGTGGATCGCCCGCAGCAGTTCCTCCGTGCGCGCCTGCTTCTCCACGGCCCGCTCGTAGCGCGCGTCGTCCGCTAACCCGATGGCGTGGGACAGAGCGGTGAGGCGCAGATCGGCGTTGTCCTGGCGCAGCAGCAGCCGGTGCTCGGCGCGGCTGGTCATCATGCGGTAGGGCTCGTCCGTGCCCTTGGTGACCAGGTCGTCCGCCAGCACGCCGATGTAGGCCTGGGAGCGCGTGAGGATGAAGGGCGGCTTGCCCAGCAGCTTCAGCGCCGCGTTGATGCCCGCCAGGATGCCCTGGCCGGCGGCCTCCTCGTAGCCGCTGGTGCCGTTGATCTGCCCCGCGAAGTAGAGGCCGGACACCCGCAGCGACTCCATCGTGGGCCGCAGCTCGCGGCTGTCGATGCAGTCGTACTCGATGGCGTAGGCCAGGCGCGTCAGCTCACACCGGCGCAGGCCTGGGATGGTTCGGTACATGCGCCACTGCACGTCCTCCGGCAGGGAGGACGACATGCCCTGCACGTACCACTCGCGGCTCTGCGCGCCCTCCGGCTCCAAAAAGAGCTGGTGGCGCTCCTTGTCCGCGAAGCGCACGATCTTCGTCTCAATCGAGGGGCAGTACCGCGGACCGATGCCGCTGATGGCGCCGGTGTACATGGGCGCGCGGTGCAGGTTTTCCCGGATGACGCGGTGGGTCTCCGCGTTGGTCCAGGTCAGGTAGCAGGCGTGGGTGTTGCGCGGCGGCTCATCGGTCATGAAGGAGAAGGGCACCACGGGCTCGTCCCCGCGCTGGATCTCCATCTCGTCGAAATCGATGGTCTTCTCGTCCACACGCGCCGGGGTGCCGGTCTTGAAGCGTCGCAGCCCGAAGCCCAGGGCCTCCAGGGACGCTGAGAGGCGCGAGGCATTCATCAGGCCCTGGGGGCCGCCGTCCCACTGGGCCTCGCCAATGGAAATACGCCCCCGGAGATAGACTCCGGAGGCAAGAATCACCGCGTCGCAGGGGATGCGCGCGCCGGTCAGCGTGGTGACGCCGGTGACGCGGCCTCCCTCCGTCTCGATGGAGACCACCTCGCCCTGGCGCAGGGTCAGGCCCGGCTGGGTGAGCAGGGCCGTGCGCATGCGGTTCTGGTACTGCTGCTTGTCCGCCTGGGCGCGCAGGGCGTGGACGGCGGGGCCTTTGGAGGTGTTGAGCATCCGGCTCTGCAGGGTCGTGTCGTCGATGGCGCGGCCCATCTCACCGCCCAGGGCGTCCACCTCGCGCACCAGGTGGCCCTTGGCGGAGCCGCCGATGGCCGGGTTGCAGGCCATGAGCGCCACGCCGTCCATGTTGAGGGTCAGCAGCAGCGTGTCGATGCCCATGCGGGCGGCGGCCAGGGCGGCTTCGCAGCCGGCGTGACCGGCGCCAATCACAACCAGGCTTGGCAAGGTTTCTTCATCCTTTCGTCAGGGGACAATCACTTCCGGCAGCGCGGGCGCGGGGACCGGGGTGGCGGTGGGTACCGCGGGAACCGGGGTCGGCAGGTAGCCGATGTAGCCGTCGTAGTAGAACTCCATCTTGGGCTGGCTGTGATTGCTCCAGGTGTAGGTGAAGCCATCGGAGGCCTGGTAGCCCGTCAGCCGCATGATGATGTGGCCGAAGATCTGGTTCGTCGGCTGGGCGTAGCGGCTGAAGCGGAAGTGCCCGTGGGTCGTGGACTGTCCCTCGTAGAGCGTCAGCGGATAGCTGCCGGAGAACACGTTGGTGTTCTTCGTGGTGCAGATCAGCGGCTGGCCGTAGATGTCGTAGCACTCCATGGTGAAGTTGAATTGCTCGATCTCCATGTCGCTGTTGTTCCGCACGGAAATCTTGATCTGGTTGCCGGTGGTGTACAGGTCGGTGATCTGCAGTGCCTTGCCGAAGTCGCCCACGCGCACTGCCACGGAGCAGGTGAAGCCGCCCTCCTCCGTGGTGCCGTAGACCACAGCCGTGCCCCAGTCGATGCCGTAGAGGGTCGGGTTGTTGTCGTCGCCGCGCACCTGCACCACATAGGGATCGGAGGAGGTCCAGGTCATGTTGTGGTTGAGGGCCGTGGAGGGCGCGATGATGGCGTGCACGGTCTCGCGGGCGTTGATGCCCAGATGCAGCGTAGGCCTGTCCATGTACACGGCGGTGATGTGGTCCGTCACGTACACCTTGCACCGGCCGGTCACGCCGCTGCCGTCGTTGGCCTTGGCGGTCACGGTGGTGGAGCCGGCGCTCACCGGGTAGATCACGCCGTCCTGGGTTACCTGGGCGATGTTCGGGTTGGAGGAGGTCAGGGTGACCGAGGGATCCGTCGCGTGCTCGGGCTTCACGGTCCAGGTCAGCTGGCCGATCTCCTCGGGGAAGATGTACACGCTGGGCTTCTCAAAGCCGATGGAGGTCACCGGCGCGATGACCCGCACATGGCAGGTCGCGAAGATCGTGGGATCGATCCGGCTCTCGCAGGTGATGTCGCACTCGCCGTCGCCCACGGGGGTCAGCTTGCCGGCGCTGTTCACCTGGCAGACCTCCGGGTCGGAGGTGTACCAGGTCACGGTCTTGTTGGAGGCCGTGGAGGGCTGCACCGTCGCCTTGAGCGTCGTGGTCTTGCCCACGAAGATGGTCAGGTTTGTGCGGTCCAGGTTCATGCCGGTGGGCTGCT
This sequence comes from uncultured Eubacteriales bacterium, assembly GCA_902790495.1. GTDB lineage: Bacteria > Bacillota > Clostridia > Christensenellales > Aristaeellaceae > RUG11272. The sequence goes on along the minus strand of CADASK010000022.1, from coordinate 34,505 downwards.
GCTGCACCTGCACGGTCACGTACTTGCTCACGCCGGAGCCGTCCACCGCCGTGGCGCGGATGCGGGCGTTGCCGCGGCTGACGCCGGTGATCACGCCATTTTCATCCACCACCGCGATGGTCGGGTTGAGGCTTGCCCAGGTCACGCCCTGGATGGTCGCGTTGTAGGGGCGGATGGCCGCGTGCACCTCGGTCTGGAAGCCCACGCCGATGATGTCCTTGGCCAGGGTGAGGTCGATATCGTTCACCTGCTGCACAGCGAGCAGATGGTAGCTCTGGCTGACCTCCGGGTTCAGGTCGGAGCGCAGCGTCACGAAGCACTCGCCCGGGCGGAGAATCTTCAGGTTGCCGCTGGGGCCCACGGCCACGGTGGGATCGGAGGTCTCCGCCGTGTAGGTCAGGGTGGTGGCGTCCTTGGGCAGCAGCGTCGCGCGCAGGGGCACCGTGGTGCCCACCGCCGTGACCAGCACCGGTAGGGCCGAATCCTCGTGGAGCAGGCCCTCCAGGCTGTAATCGTCCGGGGAGAGCACCGTCAGCCGGGCCTCGTCCACGCGCAGCGAGGTCACCGCGCGCTTGACCTGCACCTTGATCTGCGCCTTGTGGGTCTTCCGGTCGCCCTTGCTGGTGGCCGTGATGGTCGCGGTGCCCTTCCGCAGGCCCGTGATCATGCCGGTCTGATCCACCTGCACGGTTTTCGGCGCGCCGGAGGTGAACTTCAGATTGGCCGCGCTGGCGTCCTCGGAGAAGATCAGCTCCAGGTTGACGCTCTCTCCCTCGAAGATCTCCACCTTCTCCTGGCGGAAAGCGAGCCCGTCCGCCAGCGCAAGGCTGCACAGCAGCGTCAGCGCGGCGGCAAGCAGCAGTACGGTCAGTCTTCTGGTCTTCATCGTCCCCAGCCTCCTCATCGTCATCACCCGGTTATGTGCGCTCTGCACATGCTCTGTATACACAACGAAACAGCGCCCGCGTCTGATGCGCGTCACTGGAACTTTTTCTTATAACATGACACGCGCGGTGCGTCAGCCCTATTATAACGCACTTCCCCGCAGGCCGCAATAAAAATTTGCAAAAACTGTAACAGATCGTTCATTCCGCGCCCCGGGCCCGTCCCGGCAGACCCCGCCGGGGCCGCGAAAGCATTTGCAATTTGCGCAAGGATGCGGTATACTGGAAGCTGTGGAAAAAGGATTCCGCGCGAAAGGAGCATGCAGATGAAGCTTTTGATTGCGGTCGTCCAGGATGAGGACGCCAACCGCCTTGTATCCCGGCTGATGACCGAGGGCTTCAGCGTGACCAAGCTGGCCACCACCGGCGGTTTTCTCCGCTCGGGCAACACCACCCTGCTCTCCGGAGTGGAGGACGGCCAGGTGGACACGGTGATCGACCTGATCCACCAGGTCTGCAGCCCGCGCAAGCAGATCTCCGCCGCGCCCTCTCCCATGGGCGGCATGAACGGCAGCTACAGCCATTATCCCCTGGAGGTCACCGTCGGCGGCGCCACCGTGTTCGTGCTCTCCGTGGATCAGTTTGTGAAGGTGTGACATGGCCGCAGTTTCCCTTCCAGCGGAAGCGTCCGCGCCCAGGCTGCTGGGTGTGGAGGATTTTCGCGCCCAGCCCCTGGTCTATGAGGAGCTGAGGCGCATCCGGCAGGGTCTGCCCTTTTCGCACGCCTACCTGATCAGCGGCGCAGCGGGCGCGGGCAAGACATCCCTCGCCCGGCTGATGGCCCGCATGCACCTGTGCGAGAGCGCCCAGCCGCCCTGCGGCCATTGCAGGGCCTGCGTGCAGGCGGCCGCCGGCACCCACCCGGATCTCATCGAGCTGCGCGCCGGCCAGCCCATCGACCCGGAGGAGATGAAGGGCAAGCCCAAGACCGTGATCCCGGTGGCCGACATCCGCGAGCTGAGGCGGCGGCTGGCGCTGACCGGCTTCGAGAGCCCACGCCGGGCCGTCATCATCCACCAAGCGGAGAAGATGCAGGAGGAGTCCCAGAACGCCCTGCTGAAGACCCTCGAGGAGCCGCCGGAGGGCAGCCTGCTGCTGCTGGTGGCCGAGAGCCCGGATCAGCTGCTGACCACGATCCGCTCCCGCTGCCGTCCCCTGGCCCTGGCGGCCTGGCCCGACGAGGCCATCCTCGCCGTGTTGCGCGCGAGCGGCCTGCGGGAGGAACGCATCGGTGCGGCGCTGGAGGCGGCGGGCGGCTCCATGGGCCGCGCGATCCGTCTGGCGGGCGACGAGGCTTACTGGGCGCGCCGCAGGGAGCTGACCGACGATTTCCTCGGCCTCACGGCCCGCAGCGATATCCCCGCCGCCGCGGCGAAATACAAGGCCCTGGCCCAGCCCGAGCGGCTGGAGCTGTTGCGCGAGATCGACGAGCTGCTGCGGCACCTGACGCTGACCGCCGCGGGGCTGGGATCCACCGATTCCCTCGGCGCTTACCCCGCGCCCTGGCAGCGCATGGCCCGCGAGGCCGGCGCGGCGGCCTTTGTGCCCGTGCTGGACGCGGTGACCCTCGCGCGGGTGCGCGTGATGAACAATGTAAACTGGCAGGCGGCGCTGGAGCAGCTGCTGCTGAGCCTGATGGAGGCAAAATCCCAATGGTCAACGTAATTGGCGTCCGCTTCAAAAACGCGGGCAAGCTCTATTTTTTCGATCCGGGCGAGCACTGGCCGACGCCCGGTGACTATGTGGTGGTGGAGACCACCCGCGGCACCGAGCTGGGCGAGGTCGTCACGCCGGTGCAGGCCCTCGACGACGAGCATCCCGTCAGCCTGAACCAGGTCATCCGGGTGGCAACCCAGGAGGACATCGAGCAGGACCGGGTCAACCGCGCGGAGGAGAAGGAAGCCTTCACCATCTGCCAGCACAAGATCGGCGAGCACCGGCTGGAGATGAAGCTGGTGGGCGTGGAGTACACCTTCGACCGCTCCAAGCTGCTGTTCTACTTCACCGCCAACGGGCGCGTGGACTTCCGCTCCCTGGTGAAGGACCTGGCCTCGGTCTTCCACACCCGCATCGAGCTGCGGCAGATCGGCGTGCGCGACGAGGCGAAGATGCTCGGCGGCCTCGGCCCCTGCGGCCGGCCCATCTGCTGCGGCACCTTCCTGGGCGATTTCCAGCCCGTGTCCATCAAGATGGCCAAGGAGCAGAACCTCTCCCTGAACCCCACCAAGATCAGCGGCGTCTGTGGACGGCTGATGTGCTGCCTCAAGTACGAGGAGGACATCTACGAGCAGACCCGGAAGAGAATGCCCAGGGTGGGCCGCGAGATCCGCACGCCCGACGGCTGGGGCACCGTGCGCGACCTGAACATCATCCGCGAGACCGTGCGCGTGTGGGTGCCCAAGGGCGACTCCGGCGACCTGCGGGACTACTCGCTGGAGGATCTCAAGCAGCTCAATCAGCCCGGCGCGCCGGCCCCTGAGGCCAATCCCGAGGCCGCGGCGGAAGGCGAGCAGCCCGCCGCCGATGCCGCTCCGGCCCAGCGTCCTCCCCGTCCCGACCGTCCGTCCCGCCGTGAGCGCGGCGAGAAGGGCGACCGTCCGCCCCGCGAGCGCGGCGACAGAGGCGAGAAGGGCGAAAAGGGCGAAAAGCCCGACCGGGCCGAGAAAGCGGACCAGGCCGATAAGGGAGACAAAGGAGAAAAGACCGAAAAAGGCGACAGGCCCGAGAAGGGCGAAAAGAACGGCCGCGAAGGCCGCCGCCGGGAGGATCGCCGCGGCGGACGCGGCCGCAGGGGCGAGGCCGAGGCCCAGCCCTCCGCACCCGCCCAGCCTGAGGGCGAGAGCCCGGACGCAGCCGTGAAGGCCAAGGCTCAGCGCCCCGAGCCGGTGCGCCGCACCGCCCCCGCCGCCCAGACCTCCACACCCGCCGAAAAGGGCAGCAGCTGGAGAGCCGCCCTGGAGCAGGCCATGCAGGCCGCCGGGCAGCCCCGCCAGGAGAAAGAGCAGCAAGCGTAAAAGCGCCTGCAGCACGGACGACCATGTGACGGAAAGGATGAAAGACCATGAGACGATTCCTTCCTCCGGGTGAACGCGACCGCGCAGTGGCCAATATGCACACCTGCGCGTTTGCCGCGCTGTTGCTGATTCTTGTGCTTTACATCGGCCCGATCCTGGGCTTTGTCGACAGCGTGATCTCCGCCATGGGGCCCTTCTTCGTGGGCGCGGCCTTCGCCTTCATCCTGCTGCCGCTGATGCGCCGGCTGGAGAGGCTGCTGAAGACCCGCCTGCTCCCCCGGGCCAAGCCGAAGACCATCCGCGCCCTGTCGACCACCCTGTGCATCTTCCTGCTCATCGCGGCCATCGTCACCTTCATGCTGATCCTGCTGCCGCAGGTCTTCACCTCGCTCAGGTCGCTGGCCAAGCTGGCCCAGGGTTTCGTCAACGCCAACGAGAACACCATCAACGATTTCCTCATCCGCAACGGCCTGATCACCGTGGAGAGCACCGAGCTGAACACCATCTGGGACAACCTGCTCTCCACCGCCACCCAGTACATCAACGTGGTGTTGCCCAACCTGCTGGCTGTCTCCAGCACGCTGTACCAGTTCATCTTCCAGCTCTTCGTCGGCCTGATCGCGGCGGTGCACTTTCTCATCGACAAGGATCCCATCAGCAACCGCTTCAAGAAGGCCACCTACGCCTTCCTGCCCGAGGACAAGGCTGAGTCGCTGGTCTACTGGACGCGCAAGGGCAACCACATCTTCTCCGGCTACATCTCCGGCAAGATCATCGATTCGCTGATCGTGGGCGTGATCTGCTACCTGTTCATGATGATCGCGGGCTACGAGTACTCCCTGCTGATCAGCGTCATCATCGGCGTGACGAACATCCTGCCCTTCTTCGGCCCCTTCATCGGCGCGATTCCCAGCATCCTGATCCTGCTGATGGCCAACCCGACCCACGCGCTGGTGTTCACGATCTTCATCCTGATCCTCCAGCAGCTGGACGGCAACCTCATCGGGCCGCTGATCCTCGGCGACCACGTGGGCATCACGCCGCTGTGGACGATGTTCGCCATCATCATCGGCTCCAGCCTCTTCGGCTTCACGGGCATCCTGCTGAGCGTGCCGGTCTTCGCCCTGGTCTACGCGATCTTCAACGCGGTCGCCGAGGTGCGGCTGAAGCGCAAGCGCCTGCCCCTGCGGGCGGAGGAATACAGCACGATTCCGCCGGCAGAAGAAAAACCTCAAGCGTAATGCCACCGGCAGCAAGGATTCCACGCGGGCGCGGGCAAGGGGCTTTGCGATCGGTCCGGGGCTGCCGCCCGCTCTCCGCTGAAAACTCCATAACATGGAGTTTTCCGGGCGCTCCGAGCCCCTTGCAGCCCTTCGCGCACGATCCTTGTTGTTTGATCTCTTTCTTATACGCCCATCACAAAAGGCGGGATGTGCCGCGATCGGTCATCCCGCCCTTTCTGTACGGAGGCCCCCATGTCCAAGATCGGAATCCTGACCTTCCTGCACAATGAGAACTATGGCTCCACCCTCCAGGCCTGGGCGCTGCAGCGCGTGCTGCGCGATGCCGGCCGGGACGCCGTCCACCTGGACTACCGCCCGGACACCCGCGAGAAGACCCGCAACCTGCTCGCCTCTGGCAACTCGCCCGCCCTGCTGCTGGACGGTCTGCAGAAGCGCCTGGTGCGCCGTCAGCAGTCCTCCGCCGGGCAGAAGGGCGCGGCGCTCAACGCCTTCTACGCGCGGCAGATGGCCCTCAGCGCCCCCTGCCCGAACCTGGAGACCCTGGCCCGCGAGGCGGAGGGCTTCGACGCCCTGGTGTGCGGCAGCGATCAGATCTGGTCGCCCGTGTGGCTGAACCCCGCCTATTTCCTCACCTTCGCCAAGCCCGATCAGAAGCGCATCGCCTACGCCTGCTCCCTGGGCGTCAGCGCCATGCCCTCCACCCGCAAGCAGCGGATGATCGCAGAGCTGGTGCGGCCCTTCGACGCGGTCTCCGTGCGGGAGGCGGCGGGCCAGCGCATCCTGCAGACCCTCCTGCCGGACAAGGCCGTGGACGTCCTGCCCGACCCTGTTTTTCTGCCCGGGCGCGCCAGCTGGCTCGCGCTGGCGCAGATGCCCAAAACCGCCAAGCCCTACGTGCTGTGCTACTTCATCGGCGAGAACCCGGTCTACTGGCAGCACGCCCGGGAGACCGCCGACCGTCTGGGCGCGGAGCTCCGGGTCATCCCCGTGACGGCGGAGAGCTTCCGCTACGGCGAGCATCCGGACAGCGCCGTGACGCCGGAGCAGTGGGTCGGCTGGCTGGCCGGGGCCGCCTGCGTCTGCACCGATTCCTTCCACGGGGCGGCCTTCTCAGCCATCCTCGGCGTGCCCTGCGCCATCGAGCGGCGCTACCGCGACGGGGACAAGGCCTCCAAGAACAGCCGCATCGACCAGCTGCTCCGCGAAGTCGGCGGCGATCCCCTCCACCCCGACGACGCACAGGCCGAGCGCCTGGAGCGCCTGCGGAACCGGGGCCTCAACTGGCTGAGCACTGTGCTCAACGGAGCAGGTCTCTGAGGGCGTCCGGCAGCGGCGACGCGAACGACAAGCGCTCCCCCGTGACCGGGTGTGTCAGGGTCAATTGATGGGAATGCAGGGCGAAGCGCCCCGGCAGACGGTCGGACTCCTCGCCGTAGAGGAAATCGCCGAACACCGGGCAGCCCAGGGCCGCCAGGTGCACCCGGATCTGGTGGGTGCGGCCCGTCTCCAGCTCCAGGCGCAGCAGCGCGAGGCCGCCGCGGCTCTCCAGCACCTCATAGTGGGTGACGCTCGGCTTGCCCTCGCCCGCCGGGGCGATGACGCGGCGCACGGTGGCCCCCGGCGCCTTCGCGATCGGCAGGTCAATCACCCCGCTCTCTTCGGGCGGGAGCCCCCGGGTCACGGCGAGGTAGACCCGGCGGAAGTCCGGCGTGTGCAGGGCCTGCTGAAGGCGGTACTGGGCGTGAGCGCTGCAGGCCACCGCCATCAGGCCGCTGGTGCCCTTGTCCAGCCGGTTCACCGGGCGGTAGATCCAGCCCTCCGGACAGCCCAGCATGTTGAACAGGGCGTTCTCTAAAGTGTTGTCCGGGTGATTCCGGCTGGACTGGCTGGCCAGCGGCGCTGGCTTGTCCACGATCAGCAGATGCTCGTCCCGGTAGACCACGGGAACCTGGAGCGCATAGGGCGCGGTGGCATAGACCGGCGCCTTTTCCTTTTCCACAAAGGTGACCTCCTGGCCCGCGCGGACGCGGACGTTCGTGTGGGCGCTCTCGCCGTCCAGCAGGATGCGCGCCTCCCACTTGGCGCCCTGCACCGCGCTGCCGCTCAGCCCCATGGAGCCCCGCAGCACCCGCAGCAGCTTCCAGCCGTCCTCGGCCTCCGTCACCCTGTAGCGCACAGGCCCCGCCTCCTCTCCTCCGTCTGCCGCGGCCCGCAAAAACCGCTTGACAGGTATGGTATACTCATAGTATACCACCGCTGCGGGCGAAAGGAGTGTTTCGGATGCAAAAGATCGGCGAAATCACAGCGGCTGACCGCGGCACGCTGGAGGTCACCTTCTGCCGCCCTGAGGACTGCGGACACTGTCACGCCTGCGACGGCGGCCAGAAGCCCACGGTGCTCCGCCTCTCCAGCGCGGGACAGGCCTGCTCCGTCGGCGACTTTGCCGAGGTGGAGCTGCCCACCGGCACCGTGGTTAAGGCTTCGCTGCTGGCCTACGCCCTGCCCGTGGCCGGGCTGATGGGCGGCATGGCCCTGGGCAGCCTGCGCGGCAACGCATGGGCGGCTGTCGGCGGCGCCATCGGCCTGGTGATCTGCCTGGCCATCGTGGCCCTGACTGAAAAGAACCGCAAGAACAATCCCAAATGGCAGCCGACCCTCGTGCGCATCATCCCGCGCACCTGGTTCAGCAAGGAAGCAACGCAGGAATCGAACGAAACGGAGGAACAAGCATGATCACCGAACTGACAAGCGCCAATTTTGACTCCTTTATCCAGAACGCTTCCGCCCCCGTGCTGGTAGATCTGTGGGCCAGCTGGTGCGGCCCCTGCAAGATGCTCTCTCCCCTGGTCGATCAGCTGGCCGAGGAGATGGGCGACAAGCTGGCCGTGGGCAAGGTCAACGTGGATGACGAGGGCGAAATCGCCATGCGCTACGGCGTGCAGAGCATCCCGACCCTGCTGCTGTTCAAGGGCGGCGAGCTGGTGAACAAGAACATCGGCTATGTGCCCCTGCCCGCGCTGAAGGCCTTTGTGCAGAGCGCGATGTAAGCCACAGCGAGGAAGGCCGCTTTCGGGCGGCCTTTTCTCTGTTATTTCGGAGGTTCTCATCATGGACTATTTCAAGGAGATCCACACCCGGTTTCCCGTGCGCCGCACGGCCGCCCAGAAGGAGGCCTTCCGCACATGGCTGGAGACCGTCTGCGCCGAGAACGGCTGCCCCTTGCGCCGCGAGGAGAACGGACGGCTCAAGCATATGCAGCTGGTCACGGGCGACCCCGAGCACGCCGCCCTGATGCTCACCTGCCACTATGACACCCCCGCGCGCGGCCTGCTGCCGGACATCAGCTTCGGCCAGAACCTCGCGGCCTTCGCGCTGTGGACCCTCGCGCAGGTGCTGCTGTACATGATCCCGGCGGCCCTGGGCTTCCTCGCGGCCGCGGCCCTCACCGGCTCCGGCCGCCTCGCGCTGGGCCTGTTCCTGGTAATCTACCTGGGCGAGCTGACCTTCTCCCTGTGGGGGCCGGCCCGCGCCCAGAGCCTCCCGCAGGACGCGGCCCTCGCCGCGATGCTCGCGGTGATGGAGCGCCTGCCCCAGCCCGTCCGCGAGCGCACGGCCTTCCTCTTCACCGACGGCGGCGAGAGCGGCTGGCAGGGCGCGAAGGCCTGGTGCAAGGCGAACCCCATGCCCGCCTACACGCGGCTGACCGTGGAGATCGGCCCGCTGGGTCTGGGCTCGCGCCTGCTGATGCCGGAGAGCGCCCTGGCCCGCAAGTGCACCGGCTACCAGACCCTGCGCCGCGCTCTGGAGGAGAACGGCGCGGTGGAGACCGTGTCCCTCTCCTCGAAGCGGTGCTTCCTGCGCGGCGGCGACCGCGCCTTCAAGTGCGGCATCGGCCTGTACAGCTGCAAACGGCTGGCCGCCCTGGGCGACGTGGCCATGCCCAGCTCCCCGCTGAGTCCCGAGGAGACCGCCCGCCAGGCGGAGGCCATCTCCGCCGCCATCGCCAAGGCCCTCGTCCGCCTCACCGGCGAGAGCAGCCAGGCCGAATAGGCGAACAGATTATCGCTTTTCTGTGCGGCTTTTGTCCGACTTTCGCAACAAAGCCGCGGGGTCATGTCACCAAATCGGCCCCGATCCGCAATCATTGCGCAACGAAGCGCACCGAAACGCAAAAGAAATACAGAATTTCCCGCAGAAAATTGCAAAAAACAGTTGACGAACCGCCAGGAAAGTTTTACAATTGTTACAAACTTCTTGACGGAACGGAGGGATCCCATATGGCAGGCAGCGGAGCCGCGCGGGCGGTCTTCTGTTATGTCTATCAGCCTGACCCCGCAGTGGGCGACGGCGGGTTCTCCTTCAGCCTGTTCGACAACGAGATCGGCGTCTTCACCTGCTACGACGTCAACGGCCAGCCCGTGGACGAGAAGGGCTTCCGCCTCCCCCAGAACACCGCGCGCCAGCTGCAGCTGCTGGCCTACCAGAACCGCTCCTGGCTGCAGGACGTGCCGACCTACATGCGCGTGCGCGACACCTACCAGTACGCCTCCGTGATCGGTCTGGACGGCTATCCGCTGATCCGCCTGGAGGATTTCTGCGAGATGATGAACTGCCCCTTCCGCAGCGCGCGCGGCCACTACGCCCGCATGCTCTACAACCTGCTGGAGGATGCCTCCAACGTCCTCTGGCAGTGCGGCCTGGATCTGCAGCCCTTCGGCTTCACCTGGGACACCAGCCGCATTGAGCCGATGCCTCCGGTCGTCCCCCAGCAGCAGATGTACGGCTGATGCCAGCTTCCCCGCCGCGCCGCGATGCGCGGCTTTTTTTCTGTCGTCCGGCTCTTGACAGCCGAAAGCCGGGCGGGTATGCTCTACCTGTAGGGTGTTCCATTTTCATACCGAGGAGGAACTGTATGGAGGCTTTGAAGAAGGTCCGCACCGCCGTGATCGGCTGCGGCATGATCAGCAACATTTACATCCGCAACCTGAAGCGGATGTTCGCCATCATCGACCTGGTCGCCGTGTGCGACCGGAACCCCGAGAACGCGAAGCGCCAGGCCGTGGCCTACGGCGTGCCGCGCGTGATGACCCAGGAGGAGATCGCGGCGGACGAGAGCATTGAGCTGGTGGTCAACCTGACCCCCGCCTTTGTGCACTACGACGTGATCAAAGCCATGCTGCTGGCCGGCAAGCACGTGTGGACGGAGAAGGTGATGACCAACACCCTGGAGCAGGGCCGCGAGCTGATGCGCCTGGCGGAGGAGAAGGGCCTGTACCTCGGCGTGGCGCCGGACACCGTGCTGGGCGCGGGCGTGCAGACGGCGAAGGCCATCATCGACAGCGGGATGATCGGCGACATCACCTCCTGCGTGGTGAGCATCAACCGCAACCAGAGCCTCAACGCCGAAACCTTCCGCTTCCTCCGCGGCGAGGGCGGCGCGCTCCCCCACGACGTGGGCATCTATTACATCGCAGCCATGACCGCCCTGCTGGGCCCGGTCAGCGAGGTGCAGGCCTTCGGCGCGCCGGCCCCGGTGCACGAGGCGCAGATCTTCTCCGCCAACCCCGTGGGCGAAAGCTGGCAGATCCCCGGCAACAACCTGCTGGTGGGCAGCCTGAAATTCGCCAGCGGCGCGCTGGCCATGGTGCACTTCAACGGCAACACCATCGGCGCGGAGAAGAGTGTCTTCACCGTCTACGGCACCCGCGGCATCCTGTCCCTGGGCGACCCCAACACCTTCAACGGCTATGTCCGCCTGAGCCTGCCGGAGGCCGAGGAGGTGGAGCTGCCCATGACCCACGGTTTCGACGGCACGCCGCCCACCGACCAGCCCGACTGGGTGGATCTGGCCTACGGTCACCGCGGCATCGGCGTGGCCGAGATGGCCTGGGCCATCCGCCAGGGCCGCCCGAACCGCTGCAGCAAGGAGTTCGGCTTCCACGCCCTCGAGATTCTGCTGGGCTTGGACGCGAGCGCGGCCACCGGTCAGCGCGTGCCCATGACCTCCACCTTCGAGATGCGCGCCCTGCCCGCGGGCTATTATTCCACCAACGGCGGCAGCGCGCTGCGCGGCGACGCGGAACGCTCCCTGATGGCGTAAGCTCAGGCATCAGGATAAGAAACAAAAGCCCTGCACCCCCGTGCAGGCTACGGAGGCACAAACCATGTCAAGACTCGGAGATCTCATCCGCACCGAACGCATCCGCCAGAAGCTGACCCCCAAGCAGGTGGCCAAGAAGTGCGGCGTGAGCGAAAGCTACATCCTCGCGGTGGAGGCCGGCACGCGCATCATCGCCGACGACCAGGCGCGCCGCATCCTCAAGAGCATCGGCCTCAAGCAGCAGAACGAGGCTGATTTCACCCTGGACGACATCGCCGCCACCGTCGACCTGGCTCAGGTGCAGCCCAGCCTCGCCCAGGCCGCCGCCCGCCCCAAGCCGAAGGCTGAGGACGCCGTGAAGGTCGCCTCCACCGAGGAGGAGAAGGGCGAGGGCGTCACCGGCAGCGTTTGGCTCGACGCTCTGACCAGCGTGCTGAAGAACGTCCCGGTGATGAACGCCGTGATGAAGCCCGTCAACCACCGGCTGATGCCCATCCTCAACGGCCGCATCGAGGGCGCCAACCCGGAGAAGGTGTTCTGGTTCCTTGTGCCGGACGACAGCATGCGCGGCTTCCGCATCCACGCCCAGGATCTCGCCCTCATCGTGCCCGCCCAGAGCCCCATCGACGGGGCCGTAATGCTGGTGGAGAAGGACGGCCACCGCAACCTGCGGAAGATCAAGAAGCTCGACGCCACCACCATCATGCTGCAGAGCTACGGCCGCGAGTACGACGCGGAGAACGTGCAGCTCAACGAGATCACCTGCGTGGGCCGCGCGGTGAAGGTGGAGTTTGAGGTGTAAGAAAAGCCCCCCGCTTCACGCAAAGAAACGCTTTCCCTGCGATAATAGGGAAAGCGTTTTTGCCTTGGTGGGGCGTCACTCCCGCCCCTCCCGGTACGCCCTCGGACTCACCCCATAGTGCTGCCGGAAGCAATCCTTGAAATAATTCCCGTCGGAGAAGCCGCAGCGCACCGCGATCTCCGTCACCGTGTCCCGGGTCTCCACCAGCTCCAGCGCCGCCTGGTGCAGCCGCAGGGAGATCAGGTAATCGTGCACGCCGATGCCCGCCGCCTGGCGGAACTTGCGGCTCAGGTAGTTCGGGCTGAAACCGGCCTGCTGGGCAATCTCCCCCGCGGTCAGCGGCTCCCGGAAGTGCTCGCGCATGAACTCCGCCGCGCGCACAATGGCCCGGTCCGTGGTGTGGATATCCGCCGGCAGCTCCTCGTGGGTCAGGCCCACTCGGCTGCAGACCAGCATCAGCTCGTGCAGGCGGCACTTGAGCAGCAGCGGCGTCCGCATGTCGTCGATCTTCTCCTCCTGGGTCATCCGGCCCAGCAGCTCATTCACGGCCGTGCGGTAGAAATCCGGAATCTGCATCAGCCGCCACCGGCTGAAAAAGCCGTCGCCCTCCGGGAAGGCCGCGCGCACCTCCGCCTCCAGGTCCTTCTTGCGGAAGAACACGTTGAAGCGGCGGCACGTCCCGAAGAGGTACCGCGTGTAGTGCATGATGCGCGGCGGAATCATCAGCAGATCCCCGGCGCGCACGTCCAGCATCCGCCCGCCGATGAAGAACCGGCACGTGCCGCTCTCCAGGTAGTACAGCTCGTAGTAGGGATGGGAGTGGTTGGTCGGCACCGTGTAGCCCGTGTCCCGCGTGCGCTCCTCCGCGTGGACGCCGTCGATGGGTCTGCCGGGCTCCAGGATCGAAAACTCAGGCTTCATTTCTCCTCCACAGTGTTGAAAAATCTGTATTTCTGCTGAATTATAGCCGATAATAAGCAGAAACGCAAGCTCCTTTGCTGTAGAATACCTCACGAAGCGACGGACAGTGCGCTTCGGAAGGAGAAACGAGTATGAATACGATGGAACGTTATATGATGAACCCCGAGACGGAAGACCAGCCCATGATGGTGGCTACCGACAGCCTGGTGCACTTCACCGACGGCGCGACCACTGCGTTTGAGGAGGCTGACGACAACGGCGTCACCGCCGCGGAGGTCGTCCGCACGGCCTATATGTGCCTGAGCGAGGCCCGCTGAACAGGCAGCGCGGGCAAAGCTGCAGATCAAAAATGAAAGCGCGTTCGGATGGAACGCGCTTTTTTGCTGGTAACGATACGCTTGCGATGTCTTTCGCGTCCTTCGCCAGTCATCTCACAGAATCGTCTTCACAAACGCTTCTGCAGCCTTGAGATCCTCTTCATTGGGCCGGCCTTTGTGAATGCCCTTGAATTCTCCCTTGCAGTGGAATTCGCGCTCATCCATGGGAATCCCCACCTTGTCCGCTTCCGCCTTGACCTTCTTCCAGGTGGAATTCAGCATGGCTGCGGAGCCGAAGTTCACCATTCTGCCCACTTTTGTTTTGTCCAGAGATCGGATAAATGCCCGAACCTCCGGATCAATGCTGAAGGCATAATAGGAGTTACCCAGGAAGAGGAGGTCCACTTTCTCCGTCAAGGGTTCGCTGATGGGTTTCGCTTCCACCCCTGCCGCGCGAGCCACTGCTTCTGCCAATCTTTTCGTGTTTCCGGTCTTTGTGTAGTACCTCACTGCAATTTTCATAAGCGTCAGCTCCTTCATCGTGATTTCCGGCGTTCTGCCGAGCCTGTGCATAGGATACGCGCTGTTCTCTCTCAAGTCAAGACCATCCAGGTCTTGGGATAGCAGCCATGCTTTTCTTGCTTGGCAATGTCTGATGGCAACAGAGGCTCCGCAGCAACTGTCTGCAGCTTTTCTCCTCAGCTCCCCGTGGACCGGTAAAACCTCATCGCCTTTGCAAACAGTAGCATCATGACCGCGAAAACCGCGGGGCCCGTCAGGGGGCTGATCCAGGCCGTCCAGGCAGGCCAACCGAAGATGGGCTTGCCGAGAATCCGGGAGGCAGGCACGTGCATCACCAGCGCAAAGGGCGCGATCACCGTGAACAGCGTTCTGAGGGATCGCGGAAAGGCGTCCACCGGGTACTGGCACGCGCTTCGCCCGCCGTAGGTGATGGCGTTGGCGATCTCCACGGATTTGACGCTGTGGATGCACAGGATCGCCTCAATCAGAAACAGGCCGAGGATCAGCCAGAAGCCGCAGAAGATGCTCTCCGTCAGCAGAAGCACGTGGGCGGCCGTCCACTCCACCTGGGACATCCGGCTGCCGAGGATCAGGCTGACCGTTCCGACCAAGATGCAGGCGATCCGCCGCGGGTCCACTGCGCTGCACAGCACCTGGGTCAGAATCCCCCGGGGCCGGATCAGCAGCGTATCCAGCTGCCCTGTGCGCACCATGGAGGGGAAGTTGCCGGTGATGCCCCGCCCGAAGCACTCCGCCAGGTAGAAGGTCACCGACATCAAGCCGAAGAAGAAATACAGGTCGCCCGGCGTCCACTGGTGGAGGTGATCGAACCGATCCATCAGCAGGACGACAGCCAGCATTTCCCCGCCCTCCATGATCAGCTGGGCCAGCGTCTGCAGCAGGAAGGAGAGCGGATACTGCAGCTGGCTCTTCAGGAGGATCCCCATGGATCGGATATACAGACGCACCGTGTTCATCCCCTCAGCCTCCCTGAATGATCAGCCTGCGCTGATTCCGTTTCCAGAGCATCATCCCGGTGAGAATCAGAACCGCCGTCCAGCCGCCCTGCAGGAGCAGCACGCCCGGCGCCTGCGGGAGCGCATACTCGCCGGTGTAGAGGCGAATCGGCGCGTCCAGCATCTGGGCGTAGGGCAGCAGGGTGATGACCCACTGCCAGCTGTCCGGGTACAGGGTCAGGGGCAGCAGGCTGCCGCTCAGGATCATCATCAGCAGATTCAGCATGGCCTGGAAGCCTCTCGGGTCCAGCGTCCGCATGGTGAAGGCCATGGTGATGTTCTCCATGGCGCACACGCAGCACAGGCCCAGCAGCAGCGCCGCCAGGGACAGCGCCAGCGCGGGCACGGACGCGGGCAGCGCGATCCCCCAGCCCTCCGGCAGCAGCGCCGCAAACACCAGCATCGGCAGCGCCCGGAGGAGGCTGCCCATCAGCTTCTGCGCGAGTATCCGCGCGTAGTAGAACCCGTACAGATGCACCGGCCTGCAGAGATCATAGGCGATTCCGCCGGTGCGCACCTTGTCCATCAGCTCGGCGTCGGACGAAAGCAGCATCCGGAAAAACGCCTGCTGGAGCCACACATAGGTAGTGACGTGAGCCAGGGGCAGGCTCTGGGGCTTTCCCGCGTACAGCGCGCGGTACACGGCGATCAGGATCAGGCCGAAGAAGATCTGGCACACGACGCCGCCCAGCACCGCGCCACGGTACTGCGTCTCCATGCGCAGGCGCATCCGGAAGACGGAAAGATATGCTTTCATAGGCCCATCTCCCGATACATGTCGGCGATCAGGTGATCGATGTTTTGCGGCTGCACCGTCATCTCCCGGATCGGGCCCGCCTGCTGCAGCAGAGCCAGCAGCTCCGCGGTCGCCAGCTTCTCCGGCTGATAGGTCAGGCGAAGCCCATCCCCCTCCCGCTGCACGGCGACGGAGTCGGGCAGCGTAGGCAGAATCCCGTCGGCGTCGTAGCGGATGTCCACGGTTCGCGTCCGGTCATACCGGTGCAGCAGCTCCTGCAGCGAGCCATCGTACAGCTTCCGACCATGGCCCAGCACCATCACGCGGGCGCACAGGGCGGCGATGTCCTCCATGTCGTGGGTCGTCAGGAGGATGGTGGTGCGGTGCTCCCGGTTCTCCCATCTCAGGAAATCCCGGAGCGCCAGCTTGCTGACCGCGTCCAGGCCGATGGTCGGCTCGTCCAAAAACAGAATCTCCGGCTGATGCAGCAGCGAGCCGCACAGCTCCGCCCGCATCCGCTGTCCGAGGCTCAGCTGACGAAGCGGCGTCCGCAGCAGCTCGCCCAGGTTCAGCGCCTCCGTGAGTTCCCCCAGCCGTTTCTGATAGGCCGTCTCCGGCACCCGGTAGATATCCCGCAGCAGGCTGTAGCTCTCCAGGATCGGCACATCCCACCACAGCTGCATCCGCTGGCCGAAGACGACGCCGATGTGCTGCACATACTCCTTGCGGTTCCTCCAGGGAATCCGTCCGCCGACCAGGGCTTCCCCGCCGTCCGGCGTCAGGATGCCGGAGAGGATTTTGACCGTCGTGGACTTCCCCGCACCGTTCGGCCCGATGTATCCGATCAGCTCTCCCTGTTCAATCTCGAAGGAGACGTCCTCCAGGGCCCGGATCGTTTGCTTCTCGCGCAGAAGCTTTCCCTGTTCCCGCTTTTTGCGGATCTGAAAGCTCTTGCTCAAATGCTCGACATGAATGTAGCTCATCCTGAATCCTCAGCATGGGTCGGGCGTTTACACTTCCTCCGTCTTATATCGGGCATACCCTTCATACCGGTAGCTGGCGTCGATGCCGTGCATGAAGACGGCTTATGCGCTTTCCTTCGGCAAGCCGTACTCGCGTTCCATGGCCGATTTGGAGATAATCCATTGCTTGCCGAATTTGCAGACGTCGATTCCATTCATCAGCTTTCCATATGCGATCGCTTTCCGCAGCGTGCTCTCGTTGAGTCCCCACAGCTGTGTCGCGTCGCTGAAGGCAATCAGCCCGTCAAACGGTGTCTGAATGGTCTGGCCGTTGTAAAACAATTCATCACAGGCAATGTCGATGTCATCTCCCCAGATGACGCCATAGCCTCCCACATCGACCTCCGCGGAGGCAAAAAGCTCCGGATGCTCCTGAAGCGGCCGAAACATGGGATACTTTTTGAAAAGCGGCTTCAAATCATACTTTTTCGAGACGCCTTCAGAAAACTGTACATACAATACGTAATCCGGCATAGCCGAGACACTTTTGATTTTGTGGAACACAGGAACGTCCTCCCTTCGTCATTCCAGCGGGTCGAGAGCCTTGAACTCCTGAGTCTCCCAGATCTGCAGCAATGCCTCCTGATTGAGCTGAATCCATTCCTGGACCATGGCCAGGGCTTTCGGTGGCAAATGCCCTTCCAGCACCTTCCCCTCATGAATGGTGATTTCCGCCGTGTTGTCACCATAGATGGCGTGGACATGCGGCGGGTTGTGCTCAGCCTGGATAAAATACATACGAATCGCGATGCCATAAAAGCGCGACAATACCGGCACAGGCTACACTTCCTTCTCCCCATTGAAAATATCACGATACCGTGAATTTGTCAATGACCTCATCGGTATCGAGCAGGATGGGAAACCGGGTATTTGACAAGCGGTAAAACCGCCAAAAGCAAAACCGTGGAAGCCTTGATCTGCAAAGCTTCCACGAGTCGAAGTGGCGGGATTCGAACCCGCGGCCTTTTGGTCCCGAACCAAACGCGCTACCAAACTGCGCTACACCTCGTCATCAGAGCCGATAATGGGACTCGAACCCATGACCTACTGATTACGAATCAATCGCTCTACCAACTGAGCTATATCGGCGCGGTTGACCTTATCTATTATAGCAGAAACACGGCACTTTTGCAAGGCCTTTTCACTGGTAATTTTTACAGGTCGCAGACCATGCGCGCGTCCTCCTGCTGATCGTAAGCACGCAGACAGCCTTCCGCAGGAGATCCACCACCCTTCCCCGCAGTCCGCAGCAAAACACCCGGCAGCCGTTTGATGCAGCTGCCGGGTGTATAAATGCCGTCAGTGGCTCAGCATGGAGGAGGCGACGCTCTTGCGCACGAGGGCGCGCTTGAGCCTTGCGTCGGCCAGGCGCAGCTCCACGGCGGAGAGGCGCTTGTCCTCCAGCAGCTTGCGGGCGCGCTGTTCGGCGGCCTCCGCGCGGCGCAGGTCGATCTGATCCGCCCACTCGAAGGTGGTCGGCACGAGGTTGACCTCGCCGTTGAGCACCGAGAGAATGCCGCC
Organism: uncultured Eubacteriales bacterium; assembly: GCA_902790495.1. GTDB lineage: Bacteria > Bacillota > Clostridia > Christensenellales > Aristaeellaceae > RUG11272. The sequence continues at coordinate 16,346 of CADASK010000022.1, read as the reverse complement.
GATGCAGGCGGCCTCCCGCTTGCCCTCCTCGGTGACCACCACGGCGCGGCCCATGCCCAGGGACGTGACGCAGTTGATGTGGCCGGCCATGATGCCCATGTCGCCGCTGATGGTGCGGACGATCAGCTCCGTGGCCTCGCCCTCAAACTGCGGGCCGTCCGGGGTGACGATCTTCAGGGGAAAGCTTTTCATTTGGCCTCACCTTCCCGATACTTGGCAACCACCTCGTCGATGGAGCCGGCGAACAGGAAGAAGCTCTCGGGGATGTCGTCGTGCTTGCCCTCGATGATCTCGCGGAAGCCGCGGATGGTCTCCTTGAGGGGCACGTACTTGCCCTGGTAGCCGGTGAACTGCTCGGCCACGGAGAAGGGCTGGGACAGGAAGCGCTGCACCTTGCGGGCGCGGCTGACCGTCAGCTTGTCCTCCTCGCTGAGCTCGTCCATGCCCATGATGGCGATGATGTCCTGTAGCTCCTTGTAGCGCTGCAGCATCCGCTGCACGTCGCGGGCGGTCTCATAGTGCTCCTTGCCCACGACCTCGGGGGTCAGGATGCGGGAGGTGGAGGCCAGGGGATCCACGGCGGGATAGATGCCCAGGGAGGCGATGGAGCGGTCGAGGGCCGTCGTCGCGTCCAGGTGGGCGAAGGTCGTGGCCGGGGCCGGGTCGGTGTAGTCGTCCGCGGGGACGTACACGGCCTGCACGGAGGTGATGGAGCCGTTCTTGGTGGAGGTAATGCGCTCCTGCAGGGCGCCCATCTCGGTGGCCAGGGTCGGCTGATAGCCCACGGCGGAGGGCATGCGGCCCAGCAGGGCGGACACCTCGGAGCCGGCCTGGGTGAAGCGGAAGATGTTGTCGATGAACAGCAGCACGTCCTGATGCTTCACATCGCGGAAGTACTCGGCCATCGTCAGGCCGGACAGACCCACGCGCATACGGGCTCCCGGGGGCTCGTTCATCTGGCCGTAGACCATGGCGGTCTTGTTGATCACGCCGGAGCCGATCATCTCGTTGTAGAGGTCGTTGCCCTCGCGGGTGCGCTCGCCGACGCCCGTGAACACGGAGATGCCGCCGTGCGCCTTCGCCACGTTGTTGATCAGCTCCATGATCAGCACGGTCTTGCCCACGCCGGCGCCGCCGAACAGACCGATCTTGCCGCCCTTGGCGTAGGGGCAGATCAGGTCGACGACCTTGATGCCGGTTTCGAGGATCTCGGTGGAGGTCTGCTGCTCCTCATAGGAGGGCGCGGGGCGATGGATGGGCCAGCGCTCCATGCCCTCGGGCAGATCCTTGCCCTCGTCGATGGGCTGACCCAGCAGGTTGAACACGCGGCCCAGGCAGTCCTCGCCCACGGGCACGCTGATGGAAGCGCCCGTGTCGACGGCCTTCGCGCCGCGCTGCAGTCCGTCCGTGGAGCTCATGGCCACGCACCGAACCACGCTGTCGCCGATGTGCTGCTCGACCTCCGCCACGATCGTGCGGTCACCGTGCTGCACCTCGATGGCGTTGAGCAGGTTTGGCAGATGGTCGTCAGCAAATCGGATGTCCAGAACCGGGCCCATCACCTGGATCACGGTTCCTGTATTCTTTGCCATTGGCTTCAACTCCTTATTATGTGCCTGCCACGATCTCCGTGATCTCCTGGGTGATGGCCGCCTGGCGCGCCTGGTTGTACTTCAGGCTCAGGTCGGCGATCATCTCCTCGGCGTTCTGGGTCGCGGTGTCCATGGCGCTGCGGCGCGCGGCCTGCTCGGAGGCGCGGCTCTCGCACAGTGCACCGTAGATCACGCCGCCGATGTACTCCGGGATGATGTTCTCGAACACCTCGGTGCTGGTGGGCTCGTAGAGGATGTCCGCGGGCTTGGGATCGCCGTCGCGGCTCTCCGGCTCCAGCGGCAGCAGCTTCATCGTGGCCGGGGTCTGGCTGAGCACGGACACAAAGTTGGAATAGCCGATGCGAACCTCGTCATACTCCCCGGCGCGGAAGGCCTTGCACAGCATGCGCGCCATGGTGAAGCAGTCGCTGACGGAGACGTCCTCCGCCTCCGCGTAGCTCTCGCTCATGCGCTCGACGCCGCGCGCGGTGAAAAAGTCCAAAGCCTTCTTGCCGATGGGCAGCACGGCGCAGTCACGCCCTTGCATCTCGCCGTAGCACAGCTTCAGCACGTTGCTGTTGTAGCCGCCGGCCAGGCCGCGGTCGCCCGCGATGACCACATAGGCGGTCCTGTGCTTCGCGTTCTTCGTGGGCTCCAGGTACGGCAGGTGCTGCTTGGTGTTCGTCTCGGCGATGTCCTGGATGACGCCGTAGATCATGCGGAAATAGGGGCGGGAGTAGGCGATCTGCGCCTGGGCGTGCCGCAGCTTGGAGGCCGCGACCATTTCCATGGCCTTGGTGATCTGCTTGGTGCTCTCCATGCTGCGTATCCGGGTTTTGATCTCCTTGGTGGAAACGCCAGCCATGCTTGCCTCCTTACTCCGCGTCGACCGTAAACTCGCCTCTCAGCTCGCCCAGGGCTGCCTTGAGCCTGTCCTCGGTCTCCTTCTCCAGCTTGCCGGTGGAGCGGATGGCGTCCAGCACGTCGCTGTAGCGGTTGTCCATAAACTCATACAGGCGGGTCTCGAAATCGCCGAGCTTCTCCACCGGAATGTCGTTCAGGTGGCCGTTGACCACGGCGTAGATGATGCACACCTGATGGGCCACGTCCACGGGGGCCTCGTTCTTCTGCTTGAGCACCTGCACGATGCGCGCGCCCAGGGCCAGGCGGGCCTTGGTGTCCGCGTCCAGGTCGGAGCCGAACTGGGAGAAGCTCTGCAGCTCGCGGTACTGGGAGTACAGCAGCTTCAGCGAGCCGGCCACCTTCTTCATCGCCTTGATCTGGGCGTCGCCGCCCACGCGGCTGACGGAGATGCCGGGGTTCACGGCCGGCATGATGCCGGAGTTGAACAGCTCGGTCTCCAGGAAGATCTGGCCGTCGGTGATGGAGATGACGTTGGTGGGGATGTAGGCGGACACGTCGCCGGCCTGCGTCTCGATGATGGGCAGGGCGGTCAGGGAGCCGCCGCCGTTCTTGGCGGAGAGCTTCGCCGCGCGCTCCAGCAGACGGGAGTGCAGGTAGAACACGTCGCCGGGGTACGCCTCGCGTCCCGGGGGACGGCGGATCAGCAGCGAGATGGCGCGGTAGGCCACCGCGTGCTTGCTCAGGTCGTCGTAGATGACCAGCACGTCCTTGCCCTGGTGCATGAAGTGCTCGCCCATGGTGCAGCCCGCGTAGGGCGCGATGTACTGCATGGGGGCCAGCTCGGAGGCGGTGGCGGAGACCACGATGGTGTAATCCATCGCGCCGCGCACGCTCAGGTTCTGCACCACCTGGGCCACGGTCGAACGCTTCTGGCCGATGGCGACGTAGATGCAGATGACGTCCTTGCCCTTCTGGTTCAGGATGGTGTCGGTGGCGATGGTCGTCTTGCCGGTCTGACGGTCGCCGATGATCAGCTCGCGCTGGCCGCGGCCGATCGGGATCATGGAGTCGATGGCCTTGATGCCGGTCTGTAGCGGGGTGTCCACGTGCTGGCGGTCGATGATGCCCGGCGCGTTGGACTCGATGGGCCGATAGGCCTCGGCCTCAATCGGGCCCTTGCCGTCGATGGGCTCGCCCAGGGCGTTGACCACGCGGCCGATCAGCTTCTCGCCGACCGGCACGGAGACCACACGGCCTGTGCGCTTGACGACGTCGCCCTCGCGAATGCCGGCGTCCGTGCCCAGGATGATGACGGAGACCGTGTCCACCTCGAGGTTCTGCGCCATGCCGTAGGAGCCGTTCGGGAATTCGATCAGCTCACCGGCCATGCACTGATCCAGGCCGGAGACACGCGCGATGCCGTCGCCCACAAGGATCACGATGCCGGTCTCACTGGTCTCCAGCCGGTTTTCATAATGCTTGATTTGCTCACGGATGAGCTTCGTGATTTCTTCGGGTCGTAATTCCATATGTTCCCTGCTTTCTTTCAAAGCGTGGTTTTGGGGTTCGGGTGGTCTGCACGCTTCTCTCATGACTGTCAAACGACAGTTGGAGTTTCGCCGCCTGCGGGCGGCGACCAAAGGGCTTTGCGGTCATGTCGCTGCCGCTTTCGCCTCACTGAAAACTCCACACTGTGGAGTTTTCCGGGCGTTCGGCGCCCATTTGGAAACCTTCGCCCGCTGTCCTGTGGAGAACAGCATAGGCTGGTATTGAAGTATGTTCAGACACCCGATGTCAGCAGTGTGCGCACGGCGTCCAGGCGATGGCGCACCGTGTCGTCCACGCGCTTGCCGTCGTAGTCCAGCCGCACGCCGCCCAGCACGCCCTCGTCAACGCGATTGGTCAGCTGGACGCGCTTGCCGGTCATCTTCTCGAGCTTCGTCTGAAGACGCTCGGCCTGCTCCCCGGTGAGGGAGACGGCGGTCACGGCGCGCACCTCGAGGATGCCGTTGGCTTCGTTGTAGAGATCGCGGTAAGCTTTGCAGCACGCTGCGATGTGGCGCGCATAGCCCTTCTCGGTCATCAGCTTCATGAAGTTGAGGACGTAGGGATGCGTTTTGGCCTCGCCGTAGCACTTGTCCAGGATGGCGCAGCGCTCCTCCTTGGGCAGATTCGGCGCGGCCAGGATGCGCGTGAGGCCGGGCTCCTCGTCCAGCGTCTTTTCGACGACGCCCAGTTCGCCGAGGATGCGCTCGCTCAGGCCCTCATCCTGTGCCAGGGAGAACAGCGCCTGCGCGTACTCGTTTTCCATGCGCGTCATGTGTTATCACCCAGCTCGTCAATGAATTGATCCACCAGCGCCTTCTGATCCTTGCTGCCCAGCTCGCGCCCGACAACCTTCTCGGCGATGGCCAGCGCCATGGAGGAAATCTCGTTCTTGGCGTCATTGACCGCCTTTTTCTTCTCGAGCGCTACGTCGCTGGCGGCCTTGTCAAGGATCGCGGCGGCTTCGGCGTTGGCCTCGCGCACGATCTCCTCCTCGCGGCTCTGCCCGCGGGACACGGCCTCCTTGACCAGGCGCTCGGAGGTGGCCTGCGCGTCCGCCAGCTTCTGCTGGTATTCGGCGGCGAGGGCCTCCGCGCTCTCCTTAGCCTTGCCCGCGTCGGCGTACATGCCGTCGATCTCCTGCTGGCGGTCCGTGATCATCTTGTGCACGGGGTTGAACAGGAACTTGCGCGCGACGAAGAAGATGGCGAGGGTGTTCAAAAGCACAAAGAGCGCTGTCCAGAAATCAACGCCAATAAAACCTTCAAACTGACCCACTCTGTTTCGCTCCTCTCGTAGTCAGATGGCGACGAGCCTCGCTTACAGCACAAACAGGATCAGGAAGGCGATCAGCAGGGAGTAGATACCGGTGGTCTCCGCGATGGCGCAGCCCATGATCATGGTGGAACGCAGGGTGCTGACCATCTCAGGCTGACGGGCCATGCCCTCCAGGGCCTTGCTGACGGCGGTACCTTCGCCGACACCGGGGCCGATAGCGCCGATGCCCATGCAGATGCCGGCGCCGATGGCCTTGCCGGCGGTTGCGATTGCGTTAGCGATTGTGGGATCCATGGTGTAATCCTCCTTGTTATGTCTGTGGGATGAATAGGGAAACAGGGTTGTGAAGATTACTGCGCCGCTTCACCCTTGGCGGGGGCGGGGCAGGAATTTCCGATGTAGACCATGCTCAGCAGGGTGAACACGTACGCCTGCACAAAGCCGGAGAACAGATCGAAGTAGCAGGACAGCACGGCGGGGATGCCGAAGGCCAGCACGGGCACGCCGCTGAGCACGCCCGCGGCCTGCAGCAGGCCGAAGAAGCCGATCATCGCGCAGGCGCCGCCCAGGATCAGGTACCGCTTGGCGCCCTTGCGCTCCTTCTTCTCCTTGCCCGCGTTGTACCGGCTGTTGCGCTTCCAGAGCAGGAGCAGGGCGATGCCCACGGCCAGCAGCACGGCGCCCATCAGGTAGCCGTTGGCCGCCACCAGGCGCAGCACCATCGCCGAAGCGCCGGAGAGCGCCACGTAGAGGATGCTCGTGATGACGCCGCCGCCGGCCACGTTGCCGAAGTGACGGAAGGCCATCGAAACGGGCTGGGCGATCTCGCCGATGATGTTCATGGGCGTCATGACCACGATGGGCTCCGTGAAGCCCTTCAGCCAACCGCCCAGGCCGTCCCGGGAGATGTTGTTGTACCAGATGATGACGGAGACCATCAGGGCCCACACCATCACGCAGCTCAGATCAGCCGTGGATGAGCGCAGGAAGCCGGTCAGCCCGATGAAGCTGCCGCAGATGGAGGACAGGAAGATGGTGCCGATAAAGGGCGCCCAGTGGAGGTTGTGCTCCCCCATGGAGTCCGCCACCATCCCGTACAGCATGCTCACGCCCTTCTCCACCAGCACCTGCACGCCTCCCGGGCGCTTCTTGAGGTTCTTGCCCAGGCGGATCGAGGCGATGATGAGGATGAGCGTCACCAAAAAGGAAGAAACCGTGGTCTGCGTGATCGGGATCCCGCCGAAGATGGGGATCGTGAAGTAGATAAACGCGCCGGTTACATTCAGTTCCATTTGTTCTACGCACCTCCTTTCTTGCTGAAGAATTCGGCTGCCGTCAGAATCCATCGCACCAGGGCCAGCGGCACAATGCTGGCGATGGCGTTGCACACGCCGCTGCGCACCAGCAGCAGCAGGATGCCGAAGATCAGGGCCAGGCGCAGGATGTAGGAGGTGGTCATCAGCTTTTTGCCGCCCTGCACATCCTGGTTGACCGCGCGGTTGGCCGCGGCGTCCGCGTTGAGCGCCATCAAGAAAAAATTGCCCACAGCCAGGGCCAGACCGACCGCGCCGCCCAGCAGAACGGGACCGTCCAGCCTGCCGGCGAGGGCAAACACCCCGTACATCAGCGCGACGCAGATCACCTCGCCGATGCATACGGTCAGCGTCTGCCGCAGGATTTCTTTGCGTGCGTCCATGTTCTTTCCTTAAAACAATCGCTTCGGGAGAGTCTCTCCCGCGGCTGAGTGTCACTCGTGCTCATTGAAGGAGGCGGGCGGCTTGGGCTGATCCTTGCGCGCCTCCATGTCCCCCAGCATCCTGAGGGTGGAGCGCAGGCCGGTCACGGCGGAGATGAAGCCCACCGCGCAGCCGACGATCACGACCCACTTGCCCAGGCCGAACTGGCTGCGCAGCCAGAGCCCCACCAGCGTAAAGCCCGCCAGCGGCGCGGCCACCGTGAGGCCCAGCTGGGTGATCCATACCAGGAGGTTGAGATCCTTCATACCAAACCACCACCAACTATCATTGTACCATAGAATCAGCGTCATTTCAATACGGAAGAGAACGACAATTTCATGACAAATTCCCGCGCAGCCTTTCCGTCGCCCGCTGGCCTGCGTCAGCAGCACCTACACCCTGTTCCAGGATTTGCCATCTTTCGGATGCCCAAAGACACAAAACTCGCTCTTGACAAACGGGCGCTGATGTGGTAGACTCAAATCTGTTAGGGGCTTGGTGTAATGGTAACACGTGGGTCTCCAAAACCTTTGTTGAGGGTTCGAATCCTTCAGCCCCTGCGCTACGACACCTCTGATGCTGAAACAGGCTCAGAGGTGTCGCTTTTTCTTACCCCCTTTCCGCGTCGGGCGGCCCGGAATCCCCTACGACAGCACAGGCGCGGGAAATCGCAGCAGAAAGCGCGGCGAAAAGGGCGAAAACAGGCAAATTCGCTCTTGACACCCGAGCCTGCGCGTGCTACAATAAGTCCGGTTTTAAAGAAACCTGTGCCGTAGACAGCCGGTATCCGCAAGGATGTAAAGGAGCGTGGCTCCGCCTGCCGAGGTGCGATGGACAGCAATTTGCAATGCTCTCCCTTGCGCCTGCGCGAGGGTTTTCTTTCACTCAGAACCTTTGAGGAGGTGACAGGAGCAATGGAAAACATGAGCAAGAATCGTGAACTGAAGGTTCAGGAGGTTGCGGAGATCGAGGAGCTGTTCAAGAACGCGAAGTCCGTCGCGTTTGTGAGCTACACCGGTCTGACCGTGGAGCAGGCGACCCAGCTGCGCAAGAACTGCCGCGAGAACGACGTGCAGTACTGCGTCAAGAAGAACCGCCTGGTCAATATCGCGCTGAAGAACCTGGGCATCGAGGGCGCCGACGACCTGCTGAACGGCCCGAACGCCTTCGTGTTCGGCATGAAGGACGCGGTGGCCGCACCCAAGGTTGTCAACGAGTTCATCGAGAAGAACAAGCTGCAGAGCCTGAAGATCACAGGCGGTGTGATGGACGGCAAGGTGGAGGACGAAGCCACCATGCTGGCCCTGGCCAAGCTGCCCAGCCGCGAGGTGCTGCTGGCTCGACTGGTTGGCAGCATGAGCGCCACCATCGGCAACTTCGTGCGCGTGGTGGAAGCCATCCGCAAGCAGAAGGCCGGCGAGGAGTAATCTTCTCCCATCGCCGTCTCTCCCCCGGGCGCGCCGCATGAGCGGTGGCCCAGCAACATCATTCATTCAACGAAATCAACCTATAGGAGGCTGAAAACAATGACTCATGAGGAGATTATCGCTGCTGTCGAGTCTATGACAGTGCTTGAGCTGAACGAGCTCGTGAAGGCTATGGAAGAAAAGTTCGGCGTGTCCGCCGCCGCCCCCGTGGCGATGGTTGGCGCTGTGGCCGGTGGCGCTGCCCCCGCCGCCGAGGAGAAGACCGAGTTCGACGTGGTGCTGAAGGAATTCGACGCCGCGAAGAAGATCGCCGTCATCAAGGTGGTCCGCGAGGTCATCGACGGCCTGGGCCTGAAGGAAGCCAAGGAGATCGTCGAGGGCGCGCCCAAGACCATCAAGGAAGGCGTTTCCAAGGAAGATGCCGAGAAGCTCGTCGCCAAGTTCAAGGAAGCCGGCGCGACCTGCGAGATCAAGTAATCTCACGGCCTTACACAGCACTCTGCCAAGCGGCAGGGTGCTGTTTTTGTCTGCCTGTTCCGCACAGAATTCCCTTGGAGACAGCCTGAAAATATGTTATACTTTGCTTTAATACGGAACAGGCGGCTCCCGGCCTGTTTCGGACGGAAAGGAGACAAAGGGCTCTGCGCGGCGAGGCAAGGCGTCCGAGCGTGAGACCCGGCAGAACATGAAGCAGATGATGAAGAGGATCCTGAGCGCGGTGCTGGCGCTGGGTCTGCTGCTCAGCGGCGTATCGCTGGCGGAGCCCGCGGCGGCTGCGGCCCCCGTCGTTTATTCCCATAACGGACGCGTGACGCTGATCGACGGCGCCACCACCGACGCCGCCGTGAACGATTTCGACAGCGCCTCCGCGGTGGTCAGCGGCGCACTTGCGCAGCTGGGCGGCGACGACCACACCCAGCTGGAGCCCTGGCGCACCCTGACGGACGCCTACGGCAACCGCTATTATGTCTTCCAGCAGATGGCGGATCACACCACCGTGCTGGGCGGCGCCGTCAAGGTCATCACGGACAGCGAAGGCCGCATGCTGGGCCTCACCAGCAGCATCGTGTCCGACCTGCCCGAGACGGCCGGCAGCGAAGGCATTCCCGCCGAGAAGGCCGAGGAGATCGTGCTCACCCACGCGCAGGAGACCCAGCAGCAGACCCTGACGCTCATCGGCGGACACACCGACACGATGATCCTACCGAAGGCGCTGAACCTCGACGTGGAGGAGGATCCCGACGAGACCAGCCGCTATGTCTGGGTGGTGTACACCGACAACCCGGAAAGCACCCGCAGCCTGACCTCCCACCTGCCCTACCACGCCCACTACGTCACCCTCGAGGGCGAATACCTCTACAGCCTGCCCACCATTATGCCCGGCGACGAGGCCGGTGCCAGCGGCTTCGACACCAGCTACGTGTTCGAGTTCATGGAGCCCGTCGACTACACCGGCTACGTGGATCTCTCCACCGGCGGCGAGCAGGAGATCTCCGTCACCGTGATGCGGGACAAGCGCACCGGCATGTACTACCTGGGCAACCTGGAGCGCCGGATCGTCGTGGCCGACTGTTGGGAGTTCCTCTACAACGAGGGCCGCGTGGTGCTGGAGTACAGCCCGGACAACCTCGAGTGGGATCAGACCGGCCTGCTCACCCTGTACAATTACTGCCGCGCCTACGACTACTACAAGGCCATCGGCTGGTCCGGCGGCGACGGCCTGGACACGCCGATTCTTATCCTCAACAACTTCTGCACCATCGACCACAAGCCCGTGGACAACGCGGCCTACGTGGGCAACTTCCTCGGCTGGCAGATCTTCCTCTCCAGCCAGGCCAACGACCTGGCCCAGTGCCTGGACGTGCTGGCCCACGAGTTCACCCACTGCGTGACCTCCTCGGTGATGACCTACAACGCCTACATGAACGATTACGGCGCCATCAACGAGGCCATGAGCGACATCCAGGGCAAGACCTGCCAGATGCTCATGGAGGGCCCGGAGAACACCACCTGGGAGCTGGGTGACCGCAGCCTGATGAAGGTCCGCAGCATGGACGAGCCCCACCGCTATCAGCAGCCGGAATTCACCTGGGACGTGTACTATGTGCCCACCGTCAAGACCCCGACCGTGCTCAACGACGAGGGCGGCGTCCACAGCAACTCCTCCCTGCTCAACTACCTGGCCTGGCAGCTGTACGAGAAGGCCGGCATGACGATGGAGGAGGGCCGCGCCTTCTGGTTCACGGTGGACTGCGCCATGGTGCCCGGCACGGATTACGCCCAGCTCTCGGAACTGCTGCCCTGGGCGCTGCGGGCCGCGGGCCTGGAGAAGTACGACACCGACCTGCGCCGCGCCCTGGACGTCACGCGCCTGGGCGTGGAGAAGCTGCCCGACACCTTCGACGCGGACCGCGCGCTGCTGACCCTGACGCTGCCCGAGAACAAGGTCTTTGACGACGAGCAGTGGATCCTGTACGTGTTCAGCGTGGACGTGGACAAGCTGATCGACAGCGTCATGCATATCGTCGGCAGCGTGATCGCCGGCGACTACAGCGTGCTGCCGCCCTTCCTGCAGGAGGCCATCGCCCAGGGCGAGGAGGCCGCCGAGCAGACCGAAGTCAGCCAGGAAGTCAGCCAGGCCGAAGCCGAACAGACCGAAGTCGCTCAGGCTGAAGCGGACCAGCCCGAAGCTGCCGGGGCCGACGGCGGCCTGCTGACCGAGCTCCTGAGCCTGTTCGCCGGCGGGAAAGCCGCGGACGTCGCGGAGGTCGAGCCCGCCGAGGGCGAGGCGGATCAGCAGGACCAGGAGGTCATGAATCAGATCTACGAGGAGCTGGCCGTCTGGGCCGGCGAGCTGCTGAAGGACGTGTTCTACATCTCCAGCACCAACGCCGGCCAGGATGGACGCACCATGCGCATGGTGTGCCTGCCCGGTCACGCGGTGCCGGTTCTGCTGCACGGCGTGTACAACTCTGACACCAACGACCTGGACGACTCCTGCGTGCTGGTCTATATCGGCGGCACCTGGGTGGATCTGGGCGCGCTCGAGGATATGCCGGCTGAACCCGCTGAGGACGTGGAGCTCAGCGAGGGGATGCAGGCCTTCGTGGACCGCTTCGTGGAGGGCATTTTCCAGGCCGGCGGTCTCAACGACATCCTGGACCTGGTCTTCTATCCCATCCGTGGCGGAGAGAATAACGTGCTGCCCGCCGACGGTCTGGATGTGATGCAGCCCGCGCAGAGCAGCATGTTCAAGAGCCCCGAGGAGGGCGCGGCGGACCTCCCCCAGCCGAAGAAATCCCGTCCCAAGCTGGAGGAGCCCGCGCCCGAACCGCTGCCCGAAGCTGAGGCCACCGCAGCGCCCGCGGAAGCCGCTGAGGAGCCCGCCGCGGAAACCACTGAGGAGCCCGTCGCGGAAGCCACCGCTGAGCCCGCAGAAGAACCTGCGGCGGAACCCGTCGAGGAGCCTGTCGCGGAACCCGCACAGCCCTGAGATTCTTCCCAGCTTCCATTGATCCAAACCAAAAGCAAGAGGCTTCAGACCCTGATAGCCAGGGCATGAAGCCTCTCTTTTTTGTCTCGTTACAGTGTCAGATCACGCGCTTGTTCTTCCACTTGCCGCTGCGGAAGCGCCAGATATCCAGCGCCGCCTTGATGCACCAGTCCAGCACCATCGCCACGGTGATGCCGATGACGCCCCAGTGGAACAGCCACAGGCACAGCAGATAGGACAGCAGCGTCCGGCAGACCACGGTGGCGAAGATGGAGGCCCACATCGTGAACTTCACATCGCCCGCCGCCCGCAGACCCGAGGACAGGGGGCCGGAGAAGGGCTGCACCGTGGCCGAGAACGCGTTGTGGATCGCCACGATGATCAGGATCAGCCGCTTGGTCTCGTCCGTCAAATCGTACAGCGGCAGCAGCAGCGGCGTGAGTACCATCACCGCGGCGTTCCAGACCAGGGCCAGCAGCACAGAGAGCCGCAGCAGCCTGCGCATGTACCACTCCGCGGCCTCCGCGTCCCCCGCGCCGGTCAGCTGCCCGATCACCGTGATGAACACCGTGCCCATGGAGGTGCCCATGCAGGCCGCCAGCGACCAGAAGGTCTGTCCGGTGGTGTTCGCGGCGATCTGGGAGGCGCCGAAGGTGGCCACCAGCATGCCGAGCACCACCTTGGCCGCCTGGAAGAGGGTGTTCTCCACCGAATTGGGGATGGCGACGCTCAGGATCCGCTTGGACATCGCGGCATCCAGGGTGAGCATGTGCCTGGCCTGAACGCGCACGGTCTTGTCATCTCCGGCCTTCTCCTTCGGGCGCATGCACAGCCAGGTCATGACGACCGCACCCACATACCAGGAGATCGTGGTGGGCCAGGCGACACCCGCCGCGCCGGCCTTCAGCACGAACACGCCGATGGCGTTGCCGATCACGTTGATGATGTTCACCGCCAGGGAGACCTTCATGGTCACGGCGGTTTTGCCCATGGTGCGGTAGATGGCCGCGCCGGCGTTGTAGATCGCGTTGGCCGGGAAGGACAGGGCCACGATCCACAGGTAGGTCTCGCAGGCCTCCATCGTCATGCTGTCCACGTCCGGATACATCAGGTGCAGCAGGCCCTTCCCGAAGAGCAGCATCAGCACCATGCAGACCAGCGACAGGACGCCCGAGAGGAAGAAGATCTGGGAGGCCGCGATGCTGCTGTGCTCCCTGTCCCGGCTTCCGATGTACTGCGCCACCACCACAGCCCCGCCCGCGGCGAGGGCGGTGAACAGGTAGATGAAGATCGTGTAGATCATCGTGTCAAGGCCGACGCCCGCCACCACGGCGGTGCAGGCCTCCACCGTCTCCCCCGCGTGGCTGACCATCATGTTGTCCGCCAGCCCCACGATCATCTGCAGCAGCTGCTCGATCACCAGGGGGATGATCATCGCCTTCAGCATCGCGTCGGTGAAGGTCTTCCGCTCCTCAGCCAGCTGCTGCCGCGGCTCCATCAGTCTTGTCAGAAATCCCATCCGCATCAACCTCCGTCCCTTGATGCCGCCGGCATGCAGCGGACTCCATATCTTCTGTATTCTATCACGAAAGCCGCGCCTTGACCAGTGCTTTGTTTGGGTGGACTGACAATGCCAACGGTGGCACCGCAACATGATCGCAACAAATATCGCAGTATTGTTTCTTGCCATCGGCCGCTTTCATCAGTATAATGGTTTCCTGAGGAAGCCAACACCTCGGCGGCGGACTACGTCTGGCTGCCGATCGATTGGAAAGACGGCAGGCCTGTGCTGGAATGGCAGGCCGAGTGGACGCCCTGTGCAGAAAGGAAACAGCCATGAAGATGACCTTCCGCTGGTACGGCAGCAAGATCGACCCCATCCCCCTGAAGTACGTGAAGCAGATCCCCGGCATGACCGGCCTGATGGGCCTGCTGGACAAGCCCGCCGGCGTGGACTGGCCCGAGGAGGAGTTCGTAGCCCTGAAGAAGGAAGTGAACGACGCCGGGCTGGAAATTGAGGTGATCGAGTCCGTCAACGTCCACGAGGACATCAAGATGGGCCTCCCCTCCCGGGAGGTGTACATCGCCAACTACATCTCCACCATCCGTATGCTGGCGAAGCATGGCGTCAAGGTGATCGTGTACAACTTCATGCCCGTGTTCGACTGGCTGCGCACCGACCTGGCGCGGGTGATCCCGGAGGACGGCAGCAACAGCCTCTACTTCGACGAGAAGGACCTGGGCGCCATGGGCCCGCTGGAGATCGTGCGCAAGACCGCCGAGGACAGCCACGGGTTCAGCCTGCCCGGCTGGGAGCCGGAGCGCCTGGCCCTGCTGGAGAAGACCCTGAAGCAGTACGAGAACATCGGCCCGGACGACCTGCGGAGGAACTTCAAGTATTTCCTGGACGCGGTGATCCCCGTGTGCGAGGAGGTGGGCGTGAAGATGGCCTGCCACCCCGACGACCCGGCCTGGCCCATCTTCGGCCTGCCCCGCATCACCCACAGCCAGGACGACTTTGACAAGATGGTGCAGCTGCACGACAGCCCCGCCAACACCCTGTGCCTGTGCACCGGCTCGCTGGGCTCGAATCCCGAGAACGACATCCCGGCCATCATCCGCCACTTCGGGGCGATGAACCGCATCGGCGCGATGCACGTGCGCAACGTGAAGTACCTGGGCCATCACCACTTCCGCGAGGCCGCGCACCTCTCCTCCACCGGCGACCTCGACCTGTACGAGATCATGAAGGCCATCTACGACACCTGCCCCGACACCTACATCCGGCCCGACCACGGCCGCATGATCTGGGACGAGCAGGGCCGCCCCGGCTACGGCCTCTATGACCGCGCCCTGGGCGCCGCCTACCTCAACGGCCTGTGGGAGGCCATCGACAAGGAAAGCAGGGGAAGGAAATAAGATGCGGAAGAATGTGCTGAAATGACATGAAGAAAGCCCTTCGCCTGAGGAAGCTTCCTCTGCAGCGAAGGGCTTTTCATTTTGCTTTTTAGCGTGTGAGGGGTGAAAGCACTGTAGCTTAGGGTTGCCGTTCACCCCTCATTCCCATTCATTCCGCCACAAACACACAGTTCTCATGGGCCGCGCAGTAGCTTTCCGCCGGGCTGCCGGCTGTGCCGAAGACGGACACCGTGCCACAGCCGTCGAACACGTCCGCGCCCAGGGCGCAATTCGCCGGAATGCGGATGCAGCTCAGGCCCGCGCAGTTCCGGAAGGCGTAAGCGCCGATGCTGGTGCAGTCCTCGGGGATGACCACCGCGGTCATCGCCGCGCCCTCAAAGGCATTTGCCTCGATCGCGGTGACGCCCGCGGGCAGGGTGAAGTCCGCCGTGCCGAAGGGGCGGCCAATAACCGCCGTCACAGTCGTATCTCCGGCAGGCATGGTGAAGGGCACAGGATACACCACGGTACCGTTCCCGGCGGCGATGGGAGTCACCTGCGGCAGGCTGCGGCCGGTGATGTCCGCGGTGACCCACACGGCGGCAAAGTCCGCGCCGGTGAGCTTCAGCGCCAGCAGGCGGCTGCCCGCGTCATACGTGCTCTGGTTCAGGTACACCATGGCTGTCACGCGTTCGCCTGCGGCGGCCTCATTGATGAGGCCGGAAGCCCAGGCGGTGTCCGCCTGAGCCGCCCAGGTGATGGTGTAGATCCGCGCCCACTGGGCCGTGAGCGTATACTTTGGCTTGTTCAGGCCCACCACGGGCATGAATTCGGTATGCAGGACCGTCCCGTCGTCCACCAGCCAGCCCCGGAAGCTCAGGCCCTCCGGCGCGGTGAAGCCCTCGGGCAGGCCGGGGCAGGCGAAGTGCGTACCGTCGTTGTTGGTCCAGAATTTTCCTGTCTCGATCTCCTCCGCCCAGTTGGCCGCGTCCTTGCTGCTGAGGATCACGGGTTCGCCAGTGCCCTCGCCGGGGAGGAGGGTGAAGGTGTAGCCCTCGCCCCACCTGGCCCGGAAGGTGACGTCCTCCGTAATGGGCTCCAGGTAGCCGAAGCCCTCCTCCGTCATCGCGCCATCCCGCACATGGAACCAGCCCTCGAAGTGGTGTCCTTCCCTGGTGGGCGCGTCGGGCAGGTCGGCAGGCTCGCCGTTCCGCACGGTCTGGGGCTCCACGGGCGTGCCGCCGTTGGAGTCGAAGGTGACGATGAAGGTGCCCACCTCGCGCCAGACGGCCTTCAGGGTCAGGCTCTCGGTGACCGGGGCTGTGAAGTCATAGGCCGTCTCCGCCAGGGTGCCCGCCTCCGCGTCCAGCACCCGGTACCAGCCCTCGAAGGTATACCCTTCCTTCGTGGGCGCTTCCGGCTCCGTCGCCGCCGCGCCGGTGGCCACCATCTGGGCCTCGGTCTCGGTGCCGCCGTCGGCGTCGAAGGTCACGAGAAGGCTGTTGGAGTCATA
>CADASK010000021.1 GCA_902790495.1 uncultured Eubacteriales bacterium | reverse complement strand
TACCATTTCCCGGTTTTTTCGTCCTTATAGACTGACATTCTGTTTCACCCCACTTTCGGCTGCATAGAGCCTTTCCTTCAAATAATCCCGGTTGATCCTCCCTGCGATGGTCAGGAACCCCCGCTCTTTGAGTTCCTGGTTGAGCTGCCGGATCAGCTTGTAGGCGTAGGATCTCGAGATTCCGAGTTCCTTTGCCACCTCATCTGCTCTCATAAACTGGTTTGCCATTCGTTCGTCCCTTTCTCCTGAGTCTATATTAAGCATTACTGCTTAACTACATTCTCATTATACTAAACGCATATGCTTATGTCAACACCTTCTACAGACAAAATTCTAACTTTTTTTGTTAAATTATCTCTTGACTAAATTAAACGTATTTGCTATAATAAATCATCTTTTTCAAGAGGTGATTTTGATGGCGACAGGTGAACGCATCCGGTTCTTCCGCACCTTACGGGGGATGACGCAGAAGTATCTGGGACTTATGCTGGGCTTTCCCGACAATTCGGCTGATGTCCGACTGGCACAGTATGAATCTACAGTATGAATCTGAGGATCGCACACCAAAGGCTGATCTGACGGCTCAGCTGGCGGAAGCGCTGGATGTTTCTCCCAAAGCGATCGCTGTGCCGGATATTGACAGCATGGATGGCTTGATGCACACGCTTTTTGCATTCGAAGATCGGAAATTGATCCGCATTCTGGACGCCGATGGTCTGATCTGCCTTCGTGCCGAAATTTTTGATGGCGGCACCAAAGCCGCTGATTTTGAGCAGCGGCTTCGTGCCTGGCAGGAGCAGTCCGCCAAACTGAAGGCCGGCGAAATCACGAAAGAGGACTACGATCGCTGGCGTTATCACTACCCTGATTTCGATGATACCCGCATCCACGCCGCTGTCCCGCAGGAAGAACCTGTCAAGAGCAAACGGGGGAGGAAGCCTCGCGCCCACAGTGTGGGATGAAGCGAGGCGGAACTCCAATGAGCCACAGAGCTCTGCGATCGAAGTGAAGCAGAGCGACAATGGCGAATTGTGGAACGAAAACCGAAGAATAAAGAATGACACAAAAAGCCCTCCGATCTGTGGATGATGGGTCCACAGCGGAGGGCTGAATCATACAAATCTGTAGTTTTTCCTGATTCCGTTTTCCGTTTTCGGTCATTTACCCCACAACCACTGGACATGGGGACGATGTGACCTTTTTCCGGAAAACTTTATCATTTCTTTATCAGAGCCACTTTGGAGAGGGCTGAAAGCGTTGTGGCATAAGGGGGTTCGCCATTCCGGCACTCATTCCCACTCAATCGTCCCGGTGGGCTTGGGCGTGAGGTCGAACAGCACGCGGTTGACACCCTTGACCTCGGAGGTGATGCGGGCGGTGATGTGCTGGAGCAGGGCAAAGGGCACGTCCTCCACCGTGGCGCTCATGGCGTCGCGGGTGTTGACGGCGCGCAGCACCACCGGCCACTCGTCGGTGCGCTTGCCGTCGCGGATGCCGACGGTCTTGAAGTCGGGCACGATGGTGAAGTACTGCCACACCTTGCCCTCCAGGCCGTTCTTCGCGAACTCCTCGCGCAGGATGGCGTCGCTCTCGCGCACGGCCTCGAGGCGGTCGCGGGTGATCGCGCCGACGCAGCGCACGCCCAGGCCGGGGCCGGGGAACGGCTGACGGTAGACCATGCCGTCCGGCAGGCCGAGGGTCTTGCCGACCATGCGCACCTCGTCCTTGAACAGGAACTTCAGGGGCTCCACCAGCTCAAACTGCAGATCCTCGGGCAGGCCGCCGACGTTGTGGTGGGCCTTCACCGGGCCGCTCTCCAGGATGTCGGGATAGATCGTGCCCTGGGCGAGGAACTCGATGCCCTGCTGCTTGCGGGCCTCCTCCTCAAACACACGGATGAACTCAGCGCCGATGATCTTCCGCTTCTGCTCCGGGTCGGCCACGCCGGCCAGCTTATCCAGGAAGCGGTCCACCGCGTCCACATAGACGAGGTTCGCGTCCATCTCGTCGCGGAACACGCGGATCACCTGCTCCGGCTCGCCCTTGCGCAGCAGGCCGTGGTTGACGTGCACGCAGACGAGGTTGCGGCCGATGGCCTTGATGAGCAGGGCCGCCACGACGGAGGAATCCACGCCGCCGGAGAGGGCCAGCAGGACCTTCTTGTCGCCCACCTGGGCTTTGATGGCCTGCAGCTGTTCGTCGATGAATGCCTGTGCGAGGACGGGGGTGGTGATGCGTTCCATCGTTTCGGGGCGTTTCTGATTCTCCATGCTTTCTTTGCCTCCTGAGGTTGTCTTGGTACACGTTGGAAGGGCGCAAAAGTGCCCGCATGCATTGTAGCAGATGCGGGCACAGATTGCAATCCTTCTCTATCTTTTCTCAATTCTGCACGTTTGAAGGCTGCAGGGATGGGGCTTTGCGATCGGTCCGGGGCTGCCGCCCGCTCTCCGCTGAAAACTCCATAACATGGAGTTTTCCGGGCGCTCCGAGCCCCCTGCACCCCTTCGCCTGCCTCCTAACGAGTGCAGTTCTTAATCGAAACGCATTATTCCACCGTGACGGATTTTGCGAGGTTGCGCGGCTTGTCCACATCCAGACCCTTGGAGACCGAGACGTAGTAGGCCAGCAGCTGCAGCGGAATCACCACGAGGCTCGGGTAGAAGCAGGGCAGCGTCTTGGGCACGTAGATCGTGAAGTCGTCGTGATCCTCGATGGCGTAGTTGCCGTCGCAGGTGATGCCCAGCACGTAGGCGCCGCGGCTGCGCACCTCCACCATGTTGCTGACTTCCTTCTCGAAAAGCCCCGGCTGGGTTGCCACGCCGACGACCAGTGTCCCCTTCTCGATCAGGGAGATGGTGCCGTGCTTCAGCTCGCCCGCCGCGTAGGCCTCCGAGTGGATGTAGGAGATCTCCTTCAGCTTCAGGCTGCCCTCCAGCGAGGAGGCGTAGTCCAGCCCGCGGCCGATGAAGAAGATGTCGCGGCTGCCGGAGAACTTGTTGGCGAACCACTGGATGCGCTCCTTCTCCTCCAGCAGGCGGGTGATCTTGGCCGGCAGCGTCTGCAGCTCCGCCAGGTACTTGCCCGTCTCCTCCTCGGTCAGCTCGCCCCGCGCCTGTGCGAAGCGCAGCGCCAGCAGGTAGCAGGCGGCCAGCTGGGTGGAGTAGGCCTTGGTCGTCGCCACGGCGATCTCCGGGCCGGCCCAGGTGTAGAACACCTTGTCCGCTTCCCGCGCGATGGACGACCCAACCACGTTGACCACGGCCAGGGTCGTCAAGCCGCGCTCCTTGGCGTAGCGCATCGCCGCCAGGCTGTCGGCGGTCTCGCCGCTCTGGCTGATGACAATCAGCAGGGTGTTGTCCTCCAGCACCGGATTGCGGTAGCGGAACTCGCTGGCCAGGTCGACATCCACGGGCACGCGCGCCAGCTGCTCAATGACGTACTTCGCGGTGACGCACACGTGGTAGGCGGAGCCGCAGGCCGTCATCTGGATGCGGCGGATGGAGCGGATCTCCTCGTCCGTCAGGCCCAGCTCGTCCAGGTTGATCTTGCCGTCCTTGATGCGCGGGCTGATGGTCTCGGTCATGGCGCGGGGCTGCTCATGGATCTCCTTGAGCATGAAGTGGGCGTAGCCGTCCTTCTCGGCGGCCTCGGCGTCCCACTCCACCGTGGTGAAGTCCTTCGACAGCTCCTCCTGGTCCACATTGTAGAAGGTGACGCTGTCGGGCGTCAGGCGCACGATCTCCATGTTGTCCACATAGCAGACGTTGCGGGTGTAGCGCAGGATGGCGGGCACGTCGGAGGCAATGAAATAGCCCTCGTCCGAGCGGCCCACGATCATCGGGCTGTCCTTGCGCACGGCGTAGATCTCCCCCGGCCTGTCCTGGAAGAGGATGCCCAGGGCGTAGGAGCCGGTGATGCGTGCCAGCGTGCGGGCGATGGCCTCCAGCGGGTCGCCCTTGTCATAGTAATCCAACAGGTGGGCGATGACCTCCGTGTCCGTCTGGCTGTTGAAGACGTAGCCCCGGCGGATCAGGTTGTCGCGCAGCTCCTGGTAGTTCTCGATGATACCGTTGTGCACCACGGTGATGCGCTTGTCCTTGGCGAAGTGCGGGTGGGCGTTGGCCACGGTCGGCTCGCCGTGGGTGGCCCAGCGGGTGTGGCCGATGCCGCAGGTGCCGTCCAGGGTCTTGCCGTTGTCCGTCATCTCCCGCAGGCCCTTCAGCCTACCTTTGATCTTGACCACCTCAATGCGGTTCGCGCCGTTCTCCTCGTGGGAGACGGCGACGCCGCAGGAATCATAGCCGCGGTATTCCAGGCGCTCCAGCCCGTCCAGCAGAATGGGGCAGGCCTGCACATGGCCCGTAAATCCGACAATACCACACATGGGAATCTCCTCCGTCGGTGAAATGTATCATAATGTATTATACACAGAATCAGCAAAAGTGCAAGAGCCTGTGAAAAAACAGAACCGGCTGCCCGCCATCATTGCAGGCCGTTGGTTCTGTTGGTTATGTGGTTCCATTTGACTCGGGAATGAAGGTGGGCTGCTCCGGCGTCGCGACGTCGATGGTGCCCTCCCGCAGGCCGCGGGAGCGCAGCTCGTCCCGCACCAGCATCATGGCGCGCAGCTTCGCGTGCAGGCGCTCGGAGGTGCCCAGCCGCACAGAGTAGCCGTCCTCCGTGGCGACGTAGAGGTTGTTGGCGTCGCCGACATAGAATTCCTTCACGCTGTCGCTGAGCTTCAGGGCCTTCAGCTCCATCATCATGTTGACGTAGGTCTCCAGCTGGTCGCTCTTCTTCGCACTGATCGTGCGCCCCAGGATGGGTTCGTTGGCGATCTCCAGCCCCTCCAGACGCATCAGCGCGGGCTGGGCGCTGGTGTCGTTGGTCTCCTCCAGCACCACGCCCCGGCTGTCCAGCACATACAGGATGCCGGCGTAGCGGATGTAGGCGCTCTGGGTGCGCTCCCGCACGTGGAGGATCACCGTCGCCGGGAAGAGCTTCTCCACCGACACCATGCGCAGGTAACGGTTCTGCTCCACCGCCCGCGTCACCGCGTCGTCATCCACGAAGAAGATGTTGTGGTAGCCGTTCTTCAGGCCGGAGAGCTGCACCACCGTGCTGGCGGCGATGCGGCTGCTGCCGTCCACCTGCACGGACTGCACGCGGAAGATGAACGCGCCCGCGATGGCCGCGATCAGTACGAGGACACCCGCCACCGCCAGCACCCTGCGGAAGATGCGGCGGTTGATGCTCGGGGGCTTCTTCTCCCCCTTGGCACGGCGGCGTTTCCGGGTGCCGCCGGAGGTTCCGGTCTGGCCCTGCCGGGTGCTGGTCTTTCCGCCGGTGACGGCGCCGCTGCCTGTCGGGGCTGCGGTACGGGGCTGGCTTTGCTGGCTTTGCTGGCCGGTCTGGCTGCCTGTGTGCTGCCGGGGAGCACCCGCCGCTTCCGGCGTCTCCCAGAACTCACCCTGATGGTAATTCAGGTTGTCTGAGCGGGCCTGGCGCAGCATGGGGTCTTCCGCGCCGTCCTCGAAGGGATCCCCCTGCCATGCGTCGTCCGTGCGCGGGAGGTAGCCGCTGTCGCTGCGGTCGTCCACCGGTGGGTTTTGGGGCTGCATGCGGGGCATGTAGCCGGTGTCCTGCCAGTTGTTGTCGGGGCGCATCGGGGATCACCTCCCTCTTCTGATGGTCAAAGATGTTCCATGAATCTATTGATACATGAATATCAATTCAGTGACCGCACAATCTGCTTGAAGATGCGGCCGCGCTCCTCGTAGTCGTGGAACATGTCGAAGGAGGCGCAGGCCGGGGAGAGCAGCACGTTCCAGCCGGGCTGGGCCAGGGCGCGGCAGCGCTTCACCGCGTCCTCCATGGTGGCCTCGCGGTGGATGGCGGCGTCGGGGAAGCCCTCGCGCCGCAGCGTGGCCTCGATCTGATCCGCCGTGACGCCGATCAGCACCGCCTCGCGCATGTACGGCGAGGCCAGCATCTCCTTCACCAGCGGCGTGAAGTCGCAGTGCTTGTCCGAGCCGCCGAGGATGATGGCCGTGGGCCGGTTCATGGTCTGCACCGCGCGGATGGTGGAATCCACGTTGGTGCCCTTGCTGTCGTTGTAATAGCGCACGCCGTCCAACTCGCGGGTGAACTCGATGCGGTGCTCCACGCCCTGGAAGGTGCGCAGGGTGTCCGCGATGACGGCCGCCGGCACGCCCATCGCCCAGGCCGCGCAGACGGCGGCCAGCGCGTTCTCGAGGTTGTGCGGGCCGGGGATGTAAATCTCCTCCGCCGGCAGGATCGCGTGCTCCCCGCTCTCGTCCCGCACGGTGACCACGCCGCCGCGCACGAACGCGCCGCGCTCCACCTCACGCCTGCGGGAGAAGAGCATCACCCGGCTGCGCACCTGGGCGGGCAACGGCGCGAGGGCGGGATCGTCCGCGTTGAACACCGCCGTGTCCTCCGGGGTCTGGTTTTCAAACACGCGCATCTTGAGCCGGGTGTATTCCGCCATGGTGCCGTGGCGGTTGAGGTGATCCTCGGTGATGTTGGTCAGCACCGCCACGTGCGGGTGGAAGGTCTCCACCGTCTCCATCTGGAAGGAGGAGCACTCACAGACCATCACATCATCCTCGCGGCTGTCCATCGCCGCCAGCGAGTAGGGGTAGCCGATGTTGCCCACCGCGAAGGAGCGCCGACCCGCGGCCGCAAAGATCTCGCGCAGCAGGGTGACCGTGGTGGTCTTGCCGTTGGTGCCGGTCACCGCCACGACCTCGCCCTGGGCCAGCTGGAAGGCCAGCTCCAGCTCGCCGATCACGTACAGGCCCTGCTCCTTCGCCTTCACCACGAAGGGCGCCTTGTCCGGGATGCCGGGGCTGATGACCAGAACGTCCTGGCCGCCGAGGCAGTCCATCGCCGGGCAGCCCAGGCGCCAGGTCACGGGCAGGGTGTGCAGGGGCGACAAGGCCTCCCCCAGCTCCGCCTCGGTCTTGCTGTCGTTGACGGTGACGAGGGCCCCGTGGCGGCAGAGCAGCTGGGCCGCCGCCACGCCGGAGCGGGCCAGACCCACCACCAGAACTTTTTTATTCACGTAGTCCATACGATATGCTCCTGAAGGATTCTTCGATTCTATTGCAGGGATTCCGCGCCTGCGGGCGCGGGCAGGGGGCTTTGCGATCGCCCCCTGCACCCCTTCGCCTCGCTATTCTGTGGCAGTTTTAGTGCCCCATTGCGCTCATGACAGCAGCGAAGGTGCACAGGGCGGTGATCACCGCGTACATGGAGACGATCTGGGTCTCGGAATACCCGCACTTCTCAAAGTGATGATGCACGGGCGACATCTTGAAGATGCGCTTGCCGTGGGTCAGCTTGAAGTAATACCGCTGCAGGATCACGGAAATGGAGGACATCAGCATGCACACGTCGATGAGGATCATCAGCAGCGGCTGGCGCAGCAGCAGCGCCAGACCGACCGTCGTGCCCCCGATGAACATGGAGCCGCTGTCGCCCTGGAAGCACTTGGCCGGATAGCGGTTGTAGCGCAGGAAGCCCAGGGTGCCGCCCACCACCGCCAGCGCGAACACCGCGCAGGTGTCGGCGTTATCGCCGGCCATGGTGCCGGCCGCGGCCGCGCAGGTCATCAGCGCCAGGGCCGCCCAGCCCGTGTTGCCGATGGAGGTGGTCGTGGACAGCAGGCCGTCCAGGCCGTCCAGCAGGTTGGAGCTGTTGACCATGAAGATGATCACCAACGTCATCAGCGGGATGTAGAAGATGCCCAGATCCCACTCCGCCGCGGTGAAGGGCAGGCGGATGGACGTGCCCACCGAGGGGTTGAAGGCGCAGTAGCACGCGAAGGCCACCGCCACCACCACCTGGCCGGCGATCTTCTGCCAGGGCGTCAGGCCGTCGTGGCGCTTCTTGACGCTCTTGATGAAGTCATCCGCGAAGCCCACCAGCATGGACAGCAGCGACACCCCCAGCAGGCCCACCGAGGCGTCCCAGAAGCCGTGCCAGACCGGCCCGTGCAGCAGCAGCACGAACACAAGGGCGGCCAGCGCCGCCATCATGCCGCCCATGATCGGTGTCCCCTGCTTGCTCTGGTGCGCCGGGCCGAGATCGTAGATGGTCTGGCCGAAGTGCAGCTTATGCAGGAAGGGGATGTACCACCTGCCCAGGAAGTGGGTCAGGAAGAACGCGCCCAGCACGGTGAGCGTCAGTCGGATCGGCAGTGTCATGGAAAGGCCTCCTTTTACAATCATGACGATTGCTGCAAACGAAACCGGCGGCGCTCAATCAGAAAGCACCGCCATGGTTCAGGGAAATGACGAATCTTATCCCTTCATCTCTTCTAAGAGCTCGCGCACGACGACCTTCTCGTCGAAGGGGTAGCGCACGCCCTGGATCTCCTGGTAGGTCTCGTGGCCCTTGCCGGCCAGCACGATGATGTCGCCCTCCTCGCCCATGCTCAGGGCGCGGCGGATGGCCTCGCGGCGGTTCTCGATCACCTCGTAGGGCTTGCCGGTGGGCTTGATGCCCTCTTCCACCGCGCGCAGAATCGCGTAGGGATCCTCGGTGCGGGGGTTGTCGCTGGTCAGGATGCAGCAGTCCGCCAAGAGACCGCCGATCTCGCCCATGAGGGGGCGCTTGCCCTGATCGCGGTCGCCGCCGCAGCCGAAGACCGCGATCACGCGGTTGCGGGCGAACTGGCGCACGGTCTCCAGGATGTTCTTCAGCGCGTCCGGGGAATGGCTGTAGTCGAGGATGACCTTGTAGGGCGTGTGGGTCTCCAGCATCTCGATGCGGCCGGGCACGGAGGCGATCTTCTCCAGGCCCAGGCGAATGTCCTCGGTGCTGATGCCCAGGATCATCGCGCAGGAGGCGGCGGCCAGGGCGTTGTAGACGTTGAACATGCCGGTCATCTGCAGCTTCACGGGCAGCTTGTGCATGCCCTGCAGCTGCACCTCGAAGCTGACGCCCTGCTCGGTGATCTCGATGTCCCGGGCGAACAGATCGGCGTCCACGCAGATGCCGTAGGTCAGGTTGGGCACGGTCAGATCCTTGCGGATGCTCTCGCTGGTCTCCTCGTCCGCGTTGAGGGCGGCGTTGAGCACATAGCCCTCGGTGAAGAACTTCTTCTTCGTCTCGAAGTAGTTCTCCATGGTATGGAAGTAATCCAGGTGATCCTGGCTGAGGTTGGTGTAGCAGCCGACCTCGAAGGTCATGCCGGCCAGGCGCTTCATGTCGATCGCGTGGGCGGAGACCTCCATGCACACGATCTGTACGCCCTCGTCCGCCATCTGGCGCAGGGTGCGCTGCATCTCGATGGGATCGGGCGTCGTGAGATGGCTCTCGATGCGGCGGTCGCCGATCATGTTGCCGGTGGTGCCGATCAGGCCGCAGCGGAAGCCCGCCTGCTCGCAGATCGACTTGAGCATATAGCTGGTGGTAGTTTTGCCCTTGGTGCCGGTGATGCCCACCAGCTTCATACCCCGGGACGGGTAGCCGTAGAAGGCGGCGGCCATGTAGGCCATCGCGGTGCGGGTGTGTTCCACGCGCACCTGCGGCACGTCCAGCGGGAGAAAGCGGTTGACCACCAGCGCCACGCAGCCGTTTTCCACCGCCTGGGCGGCGAAATCGTGGGCGTCGAAGCGGGCTCCGGGAATGCAGAAAAACAGCCCAGAGTTCAGCTTCTCACGGCTGTTGAGAGTCAGCGACCCGATGTCCAGTGACATGTCGCCGCGGGTCTGTGTTTCCATCGGCAGATCCCGCAGCATATCCTGTAGCTTCATGCTTTCCTCCTCCCGGATGGATCGGGCGTCCGGCGCGGAGCGTTTCTGCATCCTCCGCGCCCCGCCCGGCAAAGGCTCAGGGAGCTGTGCCTGTATTCGCATTCCTCATGGATGAGGCGGTTTTCGTGCTGTTGGGGGCCATCATCGCGTTGTCCGGCGCGTAGAGCATCACCATGCTCACGCCCTTGGAGGAGATCATGCCCAGATCCACCGCGGCGTAGCCCACGTCCACGGACGCGGCCTTCTGCTCATACTGCTCGCGCAGGGCCTCACACTGGCGGTCGACGTCCGCGATGCGGCGCTCGATGCTGTTGATGCGGGCCGAGGCCTCGCGGATATCCCGCGCGTCCGCGCTCAGCACGGTGCCGATCAGCACGAATATCACGGCAAACAGGGTCAGAAAAAGCTTGCCCTGCATGCCGCCGCTGCTCACCAGCGCCACGGTGCGTTCCTTCTCATAGGCCTGGCGGGCCTGGTTGCGGTCCACACGCGTCGTGCGCTTGGCCGCCCGGTGGTACACCGGCTGCCAGTCCGCGGAGAGCTCAGGGAGATCAAAGTCCACGTTCACGCGGCTGCCGCGCATCCGGCCGTCGGCCACGGCGCCATAATCAAACGCGCTCCGTTTGCCAATCAGGTTGACGGAGCCGCCGACCAGCCTGGAGCGGTTCCTTTTGCCAGTCCACGCTGTAAGCATAGACTTTCCCCCTCATTCTGTCAAGAATTCACCGTCAGGTTTCTCATTTCGTTCACATTTCGGAAGGCGTATGCGCCCGCGCCTCACGCGTCCGCGTCCAGGGCGTTCATCGCGCCGAGGATGTCCGGCAGATCCTTCAGGAAGCCCGCGAACTGCTCCTCCGCGCTCCTGGCGGCCACCACGCGCACATGGTCGTTGGCGCCGGTGATCTCCACGTCCTTCTCGTCGCCGAGGATCTTCTGCCTCAGCCGGGCCGGCAGCAGGATACGCCCCTGGCCGTCGCACTCCTGGTCGCGGTAGCTGTAGGCGTCAAACTGCTCCAAAAATCGAATCAGCTCGTAGGACATGCGCTTGGCCTGCAGCCGCGCGAAGCGGTCGCGCAGGCGCGCCCAGGCGATCTCGCTGTACAGGGCGATGGACTTGAAGTCCTGCGAAGGGGCCACAAAGAACTTCTCCCCCAGCTTTTCGCGGAAGGCCTGCGGCACCACCATGCGGCCCTTGCCGTCCAGCGAGTGGCTGTAGGAGCCTATAAAAATGCTCTCATAGCGCCGGAGCAGGCGGAGATCTTCATCGTTCAGCGGTTCGTTCAAGGCAGGGTCGATTGCCGTGCCCGACAGACGCCTGTCGTCAGCGCCCACATTGACCCCCACCTTTCACCATTTGCTACCCTTTTTTGGTCTGCAGACCCATTTTACAACACATCTTGCTTCTGTGCAAGGGGCACGGATGTTTTTCAAACGTTCACGATGTGTTCGCATATGGGCCTGTTTGTTTACAACTATTTAACATTTCTGCAATGTTTGTATTTGGATTTTGTGGGAACATTTTTTCGCCTGCGCTGTATTTTGTAGCACAAGGACCGCTGTTCAGGGGTCGCCGTGCCCCGTGACGGCCTGAAATGCAAACACCTGCGGCCCCTCTTCGCATTTTGTAACAAAAAATAATTTTTTAGGGTTTCGCGGCCCCTGCCCTTCCCGACCCCAAGATATAGATTCGCCGCTCCCGGGCCGCTGGAGCACCGTCCCCGGACAGCCCGGCCCGCCGGCGAAAATTCCCTTCCTTTTCCCTTTCCGCACGTCTTGACGTACCTTCCGGGGCTGTGCTACAATAGCAAAGCCGACCAAAACGATAGGGATTGGCCGGCCATGTGTCATCATTTTGGAGGAATCACGATGAGCGAAGCACTGTTGGACATCCGCAATCTCCATGTCCGCGTGGAGGACAAAGAGATCCTGCACGGCGTAAGCCTGCAGATCGGCCCCGGCGAGACCCACGTCCTGATGGGACCGAACGGCGCGGGCAAGTCCACCCTCGGTTATGCCCTGATGGGCCATCCCCGGTATATCGTCACCGAAGGCGAGATCTGGTTCAAGGGTGAGCGGATCGACACCGAAAGCCCCGACAAGCGCGCCAAGGCCGGTCTGTTCCTGTCCTTCCAGGCTCCCCTGGAGGTGCCCGGTCTCACCGTGTCCGCCTTTATCCGCACGGCGATGGAGCAGCGCGGCGAACACCTGCGCATCGCCCAGTACAACCGCCAGCTGCGCGAGGCGATGGATCTGCTGCAGATCGATCCCAGCTACGCCCGCCGCGACCTGAACGTGGGCTTCTCCGGCGGCGAAAAGAAAAAGGCCGAGATCCTGCAGCTGCACATGCTCAAGCCGTCCATGGCCATCCTGGACGAGACGGACTCCGGTCTGGACGTGGACGCCGTGCGCACCGTATCTGCCGGCGTGGCCGCCTTCCAGAAGGATCAGGAGCGCAGCCTGCTGATCATCACCCACTCCACCCGCATCCTCGAATCCCTACACGTGGATCACACCCATGTGCTGGTGGAGGGCCGCATCGCCGCGGAGGGCGGCGCCGACCTGGTGGACGCCATCAACGCCTCCGGCTTCGAGGCCTACGAGAAGAAGTCTGTCTGATGTTTCTATATTAAGAGGAATATTATAATGGAAGAAAAAACCCGTGTAGACGATATCGACCGGAGCATGTACGACATCCGGAACGAGGATCGCGACGCCTACCGCCTCGGCGCGGGCCTTACCCCCGAGCTGGTCGAGCAGCTCTCCCGCGAGAAGGGCGACCCCGACTGGATGCGTGAGTTCCGCCTGAAGAGCCTGGAGATCTACAACCAGCTCCCCGTGCCGGACTGGGGCCCCTCCATCGAGGGCCTGGACATGGACAAGATCGTCACCTACGTCCGTCCCAACACGAAGATGCAGGGCGAATGGTCCGAGGTGCCCCAGGACATCAAGAGCACCTTCGACGCCCTGGGCATCCCCGAGGCCGAGCGCAAGTACCTGGCCGGCGTGGGAGCCCAGTACGACTCCGAGCTGGTGTACCACAACCTCCGCAAGGAGGTCGCCGAGCAGGGCGTGGTCTACCTCGACTTCGAGTCCTCCCTGCGCAGCGAGTACGCGGACATGGTGCGCGAGCACTTCATGACCCTCGTGCCGCCCACCGACCACAAGTTCGCCGCCCTGCACGGCGCGGTGTGGAGCGGCGGCTCCTTCGTGTACGTGCCCAAGAACGTGGAGGTGGAGATCCCGCTGCAGAGCTACTTCCGCCTCAACGCCAAGGGCGCGGGCCAGTTTGAGCACACGCTGATCATCGTGGACGAGGGCGCAAAGCTGCACTTCATCGAGGGCTGCTCCGCCCCACGCTACAACGTGGCGAACCTGCACGCGGGCTGCGTGGAGCTGTTCGTGCGCAAGGGCGCGAGCCTGCGCTACTCCACCATCGAGAACTGGTCGCGCAACATGTACAACCTCAACACCAAGCGCGCCACCGTGGCCGAGGGCGGTACCATGGAATGGGTCTCCGGCTCCTTCGGCTCCCACGTGAGCTACCTCTACCCGATGACCATCCTGCGCGGCGAGAAGAGCCGCATGGAGTTCACCGGCATCACCTTCGCAGGCCACGACCAGAACCTGGACACCGGCGCGAAGGTCGTGCACAGCGCGCCGAACACCTCCTCCTACATCAACACGAAGTCCATCTCCAAGGGCGGCGGCGTGTCCACCTTCCGCTCGGCGGTGGTCGTGGGCGCGAACGCCAAGGGCAGCCGCTCCGCCGTGTCCTGCCAGTCCCTGATGCTCGACGACATCTCCCGCTCCGACACCATCCCCGCCATCGACGTGCGCACGCCCGACGCAGACGTGGGCCACGAAGCACAGATCGGCCGCATCAGCGACGAGAGCGTGTTCTACCTGATGAGCCGCGGCATCAGCGAGGAGGAAGCCCGCGCGATGATCGTCAGCGGCTTCGCGGACAACGTGTCCAAGGAGCTGCCGATGGAGTACGCCATCGAGATGAACAACCTCATCCGCATGGAGATGAAGGGCAGCATCGGCTGAGCGCTGACCCGCACATAGGAGTTATCGTTTTATGACAGAGAAAACACTGATAGTCAACGCCCTGGCCGCCAAGACCTGGTATTGGCTGAAGATGAATGACACGTCCGTGCGCGTACAGCGCCCCGAACCGCTGGCCGTCGCCGCGGAGGGCGAAGTCTCCCCCGCCGCCGAGCCCCTCGCCTGCGTCACCGGCATGGGCGAAGAGCTGACCGGCCTGCTGGCCGAGAGCCCCGCCACCCGGATGCGCGTCGACGCGAAGGCCGGCGGAGCCCAGACCGTGCGCCTCCACCTCGCGCCGAACAGCGGCGCCACCGAGGCCGCCGTCGTCGACGTGCATGCGGCCGAGGGCGCCGACCTGACCCTGGTGATGGACTGCGACCGGCCCGCCGGCGCAAAGGGCGCCACCGTGATCGCCCAGACCCGCCTGCAGCTGGGCAAAGGCGCGAAGGTGCGCCTGATCCAGCTGTGGCTCAACCGCGGCCAGGACGTCGTGCTGAACGACATCGGCGCGGTGTGCGGCGAGAAGGCCGACTTCGCCCTCTCCCAGATCTACCTGGGCGCGGAGAAGGTCTACGCCGGCGCGGAGATCGCCCTCGAAGGCGCGAAGAGCCAGACCGAGGTGCGCCAGACCTACCAGGCCGAGAAGAACCAGCGCTTCGACTTCAACGACAACGTGCGCCACATCGGCCGCAAAACCGTGTGCCGCATCGACGTCAGCGGCGTGCTGAACGACGGCGCGTCCAAGCTCTTCCGCGGCACCATCGACCTGCAGAAGGGCGCGGTGGGCGCGGACGGCGCGGAGTACGAGAACGTGCTGATGCTGGGCGAGGCCGCCTCCAACCAGACCATCCCGCTGATCCTGTGCAGCGAGGAGGACGTGAAGGGCAACCACGGCGCCACCATCGGCCGCCTGGACGAGGGCCTGCTGTTCTACCTGACCAGCCGCGGCCTGAGCGAGGAGCAGGTGTGCGAGATGATCGCCTCCGCGCGGCTGAACGCGGCCTGCGAAGCCCTGGGCGACCCGCGCGCCGCCTGCCAGGTGATGGCCTACGCCAACATCGACGCGCCTTGCGGGGAGGACCGGGACGATGCTTGATCTCCGAAACGATTTTCCGATCCTCCGCGGCACCGATGTGGTCTATCTCGACAGCGCCGCCACGGCTCAGCGCCCGGCCTGCGTGATCGAGGCGGAGCGCGTCTTTAACGACACCCACAACGCCAATCCCCTGCGCGGCCTCTACGCCTGGAGCATGGAGGCCACTGACGCCTACGAGCACGCCCGGCAGACCGTGGCGGATTTCGTGGGCGCGAAGCATGCGGAGGAGATCGTCTTCACCCGCAACACCACCGAGGGCCTGAACCTCATCGCCTACACCTGGGCGATGGCGAACCTCAAGCCCGGCGACGAGGTGCTGGTCACCGTGATGGAGCACCACTCCAACCTGCTGCCCTGGCAGCTGGCCTGCGAGCGCACCGGGGCCACCCTGCGCTTCCTGGAGTGCACCCGGGACGGCCTCTTCCCGGAGGAGGCCATGCGGGCGGCCGTGACCGAGCGCACCCGGCTGGTGTGCATGGGCCACGTCTCCAACGTGTACGGCCGCGTCAACCCCGTGGAGCGCATGGCGGAGCTGGCCCACAGCGTGGGCGCGCTGATGGTCTGCGACGCGGCCCAGTCCGCGCCCCACATCCCGCTGGACGTGCAGAAGCTGGGCGTTGACTTTCTGGTCTTCTCCGGCCACAAGCTGTGCGGGCCCATGGGCATCGGCGCGCTGTGGGCGCGTCTGGAGCTGCTGGAGGCCATGCCGCCCTTCCTGCGCGGCGGTGAGATGATCGAGTACGTCACCCGCGAGCGCGCGACCTGGGCGGAGGTGCCCCACAAGTTCGAGGCCGGCACCGTCAACGCCGCCGGCGCGGTGGGGCTGGAGGCCGCCATCCATTATCTGCAGGCCGCCGGGCTGGACGCCGTCGAGGCCCACGTCAACGCCCTGACCGACCGGGCGCTGAAGGCCATGCAGGCCATGCCCCACATCCACGTGATCGGCTCCGACCGCGCGGAGGAGCACAGCGGCATCCTGACCTTCACCGTGGACGACGTGCACCCCCACGACATCGCCGCCATCCTGGACAGCGACAAGGTGTGCATCCGCGCCGGGCATCACTGCGCCCAGCCGCTGATGAAGCACCTGGGCGTGGGCAGCACGGCCCGCGCCAGCATCTACCTGTACAACAACACGGAAGACGTGGACCGCTTCCTGGACAGCCTGTCATCGCTGAGGAGCCGAATGGGTTATGGAGAATAGAAGCTTTTACAACGAGGTGCTCACCGAGCACAACATGCGCCCGGATTTCAAGCACGACCTGCCGGACGCCAACCTGGTGCTGGAGGGCGTGAACCCCTCCTGCGGCGACGACATCTACCTGAAGCTGAAGGTCGAGGACGGCACGATCGTGGATGGCGCCTTCGTGGGCGACGGCTGCGCCATCTCCCAGGCCTCGGCGGACATCATGCTGGGCATGATCGTGGGGCTGCCCAAGGACGAGGCCCTGCACCTGGCGGATTGCTTTATCCGCATGATCAAGGGCACCGCCACGGAGGAGGAGATCGAGGAGCTGGACGAGGCCGGGGCGCTGCGGGATATCTCGCACATGCCCGCGCGCGTGAAGTGCGCGGTGCTCGGCTGGCACACGCTGGAGGAGATCTTCAAGGATCCCGCCAAGGCGAGGGTATAACTGAAACGCAAAGGACTCTGCAACCGTTCTGGTCGCAGAGTCCTTTTGCATTCCGTCCATCGGTTTCGATGAAACTGTTTCGTTCTATGTGGCAGCAGGGGTTCCGCGCCTGCGGGCGCGGGCAAAGGGCTTTGCGATCGCCCTTTGCAAACCTTCGCTCGCCTCCTCGCTTTCAGTACCATTATTCATAGATGGATATCAGAACATCAGCGCGTAGGTGACCTCGATGGCGGTCACGTCGCAGGTGATGTGGTACTCCGCCAGCTTGTTCGGCGCGCCGCTGTAGAACTGGTCAAACTCGCCGGCTTCATAGGCCGCGTCGCTGTATTCCAGTACGTCCACGTCCTTCACCTGCAGGTGCAGCAGGTAGACCGCACCCTCCGCCTTCACCAGCAGGGTGCCGGCGGCGTTCTCGCGGGTCAGATTCAGGGCGTTCTGGCCGTGGGTCAGCTTCATCTGCACGGTGCAGTCCGCGCCGGAGAAGGCCCACTCGGAGATGGTGGACAGGCCCACCGAGCCGTCCTCGTTCACGGTCATGATCTGGGCCGTGGCCGTGCCCTCCTTGGGCGCGTAGCCTTCCTTCTGGGTGTCCGCAGTGGTGGACAGCGTGGAGGACAGGGCCTCCAGGGTCGGCGCAATGGCCGTGATGCCTTCCGCACTCAGCACGGTCTTAGTGGCCGAGGCGGTGGTGTAGGCGTCCACGTTTTCGGCGGCAGCCTCAGCCTTCGGCGCTTCCTCCGCGGCGGGCTGGGCGTCCGCCTTCTTCAGGGTGATCTTCGCCGGGGCCGCGCCCGCCGGGGCGTAGTGCTTCTGGAACTTGCCGGCGTCCAGGCCCGCGTCCTTCAAGGCCTTGGCGGCGGCTTCCTTGATGGCGTCGGAGGTCTCCGTCGCGCCGGTGATGGCGTCCACGTTGATCGTGTTGCCCGCCACCATCTGCTCGGGCAGCTCGGCCAGCGCCATGCCGCCCATGTCCTCCTTCTCGCCCACGGCCTCCACCGCGGTGAGCACGCCGTCCGTCGCGTGAATGGTCACCGTCACGTCGCCGCCGTGGCCCTTCGCTTTGCCGGTGCCGCTGGTCTCCAGCTTCAGCTTGACCGAGCCGCCCACGCCAAACAGGATGGCGGATTCCGCCGCAGCGCCCAGGCACGCAGCCAGCATCACGATGGCCAGCAGCATGCCGCAAATCCGTTTGCTCATGTCTGATTCCTCCTTCAAAGGTTCCGAAAGAGACAGCTTTCCTGATACAGAGTGTACCACAGACCTTCGGCGCGGTCAACAGAGGATTTCACCGATGACTGCCTTCACCGGGGCGCGGCTCAGGCCTCCACGCGGATCACGCTCTCCGGGGCGCAGATGGCCGGGTCGAGATTCTCCAGCGCCCGGCGCAGGGACTGCTCGCGGGTCGGATGGGTCACCAGCACCAGCTGCACCCAGCCATCCTCCGCCGCGCCCTTCTGCATCATGGTCGCGATGGAAACCCCTTCCTTCGCGAAGCAGTCGCTCACCCGGGACAGCACGCCGGGCTGATCCACCGCGCGCAGACGGATCGAGAAGCCCGTCGTCCAGTTCTCCGTGACGCCGAAGGCATTCTCCGCCGTGACGCGGAAGCTGGGCCGCGCCGGGCGCGCGGACAGCACAGCGTCCAGGATGTTGCCCACCACGGCCGTGGCCGTCGGCTCCTCGCCCGCGCCGCGTCCCTGCAGCATGATGTCCTTGCCGGACTCGCCCCGCAGGAAGATCGCGTTCAGGGAGCCGTCCACCCGGGCCAGCGGATGGCTGTCCGGCAGGAAGGTCGGGTGCACGCGCGCCTCCACCGTGTCCCCCGCGCGCTTGGCGATGGCCAGCAGCTTCAGGGTGTAGCCCATCTCCCGGCCGAAGGCGATATCCGCCGCCGTGACGCGGGTGATGCCTTCGGTGTACACACTGTCCACACGCACGCGGCCATGAAAGGCCAGCGACGCGAGGATCGCGATCTTGCAGGCGGCGTCCATGCCCTCCACGTCCGCCGTCGGGTCAGGCTCCGCCAGGCCCAGGCGCTGGGCGTCCGCCAGCACGGCGGCGTAGGAGGAGCCCTCCTTGCTCATGCGGGTGAGGATATAGTTTGTGGTGCCGTTGACGATGCCCATGATCTCCCCCACCCGGTCGGCCTCCAAGGCCTCGGTCAGGGTGCGGATGACCGGGATCGCACCGCCGACGCTCGCCTCGTAGTAGAGGCCCGCGTGGCCCTCGTCCGCCGCGGCCTGCAGGCGGTCCCAGTGGTTGGCGAAGGCCACCTTGTTGGCGGTCACCACGTGCTTGCCGCGCCGCAGCGCCTCCGCCATGAAGCTGGCCGCCGGCTCCGCCCCGCCCATGAATTCGCACACCACCGTGATGTCGGGATCGCCGAACACGTCCTCCGCCCGCTCGGTATAGACGGAGGCGGGAATGTCCTTGCGCGCCGTGGCAATCTCCTTCACCAGCGCCTTTTTCACCTCAAAGCGCAGGCCGAAGCGCTCCTCCAGGTCTGTCCGCATCCGCTCCAGCAGATGATAGGTGCCGCCGCCGATATTGCCGCAGCCCAAAAAGCCCAAATAAACGGTTCGCGCGATCATCAAAGCTTCTTCCTTTCCATAGGCCAGGGATGGCTTCGCATCCGGGGCCTCAAAATCAGTGTTTTCTCATTGCCCTTGCGGGCATCCGCCTGCCTGAACGGCATCGGATGGTTCATTGTAGCACATCCCGCACGTCCCCGCAAGAAAGGTTTTAGGCCCGCTGTTTCCCGGCGGCATCCCGAAGCCGATTTTTGGCTCTTGACAGAACCCGATTCGTGTGCTATTATACCAGTGCTGCCTGTGCAACGGATGTCGCGGGGTAGAGCAGTTTGGTAGCTCGTCGGGCTCATAACCCGGAGGTCGTGGGTTCAAGTCCCACCCCCGCAACCAACATGGCTTCGTAGCTCAGCTGGCTAGAGCATTCGGTTCATACCCGGAGTGTCATTGGTTCGAGTCCAATCGAAGCCACTCGAAAAGCCCTTGAAATCGTGAGGTTTCAAGGGCTTTTGCTATGGTGCGCTGCAGCCTGTCCGAAGCCCTGACAAAATACCAGAAAAAGCCATCCTTTCCCCTTGTATGCCGCCGCTTCTGTGGTATGATAAGAGGGCGTGGCGGGGCGCTGAACCGCCCTGTTGGCGTCCATTCAGTCATTCTGGCAGGTGAAGCTTCCATGCAAGACGCGGCCACCCGGCGCAGATCCATCCTCTTCGTCTTTCTCGCGTCCGTGTGCTTCAGCACGGGCGGCCTGTTCATCAAGCTGGTGCCCTGGTCGGCGCTGGCCATCAACGGCGCGCGGAACCTGATCGGCTCCGCCATCATCGGCATCTACCTGCTCGTCACGCGCCACAGGCTCGTATTCAACCGTCGCGTGCTGATCGGCGCGCTGTCCCTCATCGGCGTGACGACCCTGTTCGCCGTCTCCAACAAGCTGACCACCGCCGCCAACGCCATCGTGCTGCAGTTCACCGCGCCGGTGTTCGTCATCCTGCTGATGGCCCTGATCTATCGCCAGAAGCCGGGCCGGGTCGACCTGCTGACCTGCTTCCTGGTGCTGCTGGGCGTGATCCTCTTCTTCGTGGACGGCCTGCGGGCGGGCAACCTGCTGGGCAACGTGACGGCCATCCTGTCGGGCGTCTGCTACGCGGGCGTCTTCATGATGAACGAGGGCGAGAACGCCGACGCCATCTCCTCCTGCTTCATCGGCCAGCTGACGGCCGGCCTGCTCTTCACCCCGCTGTGCCTGCGGGAGACGGACTTCACCGCCCCCACCCTCGCCGCGGTGCTCGCCCTCGGCGTCATCCAGGTCGGCGGGGCCTACATCCTCTTCTCCCTGGGCATCCAGCACACGCCCGCCGTGACCGCCAGCCTCATCACCGGCATGGAGCCGATCATGAACCCGCTGCTGGTCGCCGCCTTCTACCGGGAGACGGTCACGCCCCTCTCGGTCGTCGGCTCGCTGATCGTCGTGTGCTCCATCCTCGGCTATAACGTGTGGATGGCCCGGAGGAAATAGCAGTATGTTCCCTCCCGGCCCAAGCGAAAGACAGAAAGCGAATGAGATCACCATGATGTCCAACACAGGATTTCCCCGGTATCGCATGATGTGCCGCGCACTGCGGCTGCTCCTCCTGCTGGCCGCGCTGCTGGTATGCGTGTCGGCAGCAGGCACGGAGGCGGAAGCGCCCCTCCGCTTTTCCGTCAACGGAAAGGAGACCGTCGCGCTCTGGGAGGGCGACGCCTCCGACGCCTACGTCTTCCTGCCCGCCTGGGCCGACCTCGGTACCACCACCCTCCTGCCCGTGGACGGCGCGGAGGCCTCCATCGGCCAGACCCCGGTGACACCCGGGATGAGCTGTGCAGACTTTGCCCTGGGCCAGCCCTACCCGCTCACCCTGCAGGGCCGGGA
The DNA here is from genome assembly GCA_902790495.1 of uncultured Eubacteriales bacterium. Classification (GTDB taxonomy): domain Bacteria; phylum Bacillota; class Clostridia; order Christensenellales; family Aristaeellaceae; genus RUG11272. The sequence continues at coordinate 14,352 of CADASK010000021.1, read as the reverse complement.
TCTCACCCTGACCTTCCTGCGGTCGGCCCACACGGCAGCCCTTTTCGTCCGCACGGACGACGGGGACATGGAGCGTGCTGGCCGATAAGGACTTCGAGGCGGATGCGGCGGTCACGCTCTACGCCGCGGACGGAGCGGTCGACTACGCCTCCGAGGCTGGAGACCGGATCGGCGGCCGGGGCAACTCCACCTGGAAGCTCCCGAAAAAGCCCTTCAACCTGAAGCTCGGCCAGAAGGCCGGCCTGCTCGGCATGGGCGACGCGAAAAAGTGGTCCCTCCTGGCCAACGCCTACGATGAGACCAACCTGCGCAACAAGCTCGTGCTGGACTTTGCCCGGGAGATCGCGCCTTACCGGGGCTTCTCCCCGGAATGCGCCTTCGTCGATCTGTATGTGAACGGCGGCTACCAGGGCCTCTACCTGCTGTGCATGAGCACCAAGGACGTGACGAAGCTCTTCCTGGACACCAAGTCGGAGGACGCCTACGAGATTGAGCTGACCATGTCGGTCAAGGTGGAGGAGGACGCCGAGACGATTCCCCTCGCGCCGGGCATGGCCGCCGAGGCCAAGCACCCCTCGCCTCTGTCTCGCTCCCAGCGGGAGCAGCTGGAGGACATCGTCGACGGCGTGCAGCGCCTGGCCCGCTCCGGGGAGGACGAGACCGGCGATGTGCGGATCGACACCGAATCCTGGGCCCGCAAGCTCCTGGTCGAGGTGGTCTTCGAGAACTACGACGCGCCCAACGCGAGCCAGTTTTTCTGGGGCAGCCTCTCCGGCCGCACCGTCTACGCCGGACCCTGCTGGGACTACGACCTGTCCATGGGCCTGTATTACGTCCACTGGAGCACGCCCCGCGCCATCATGGCCTTCAAGGACTGGAACCTCGGCCAGGACATCTCCTGGTACCACGGCCTCTGGGAAAAGCCGGAGATCCGTCAGCGGGCTGTCGCCCTCTACCGAGACGATGTCAGAAACCGGCTGACCGACCTGCTGGACCAGCGCATCCCGGCGGAGGCCGACGCCATCGCGGACGCAGCCGCCCTGGACGCCGCGCGCTGGCCGGGCCTGTACGCCACGCACGAAAGCTTCCGGGCCGCCGTGGCGGACATGACAGCCTTCATGCGCGACAGGATGGTCTTCCTCGACGCCCTCTGGCTGGATGAGGCCGCCTTCGTCCAGGTCACCATGAAGCTCCCCAACACGCGGATGCTGCACCTCTACACGCCCGCCGGGGAGCCCTGCCCGGATCTGCCTCTCCCCTGCGACGTCAGCCTGCCCGGCGAGGGCATGGAGGACGCCCGCGTCTGGCTGAACGCTGCCACGGACGAGCCCTTCGACCCCGCCACCCCCGTCACGGAGGATCTGGTACTCTACGCCGTGCTGCCCGCCGCGGAGGAAACCCCCGAGCCGTAACGCCCGCCGGAGAGAAAAAGCGCCCGCTCAGCGCCGAATGTTCGGCTTCTTCAGATTGACAAACATCATTCCATCTATTATAATGCGTGCGTCACCCGCGCAAGGGTGATATTTGGTGTACATCGTCGAAAGGAGACCTTTCCCATGGCCGAGAAGAAGAATCTGATCACCCAGGCGGGTTTGAACAAGCTCCAGGAGGAGCTGGACTATCGCATTGCCGTTGTGCGCAACGAGATTGCAAAGGAAATCGAGTTTGCGCGCAGCTACGGCGACCTCAGTGAGAACGCCGAATATACCGAGGCCAAGAACAAGCAGACCGAGAACGAGACCGAGATCGCCCGTCTGGAGGACATCATCAGCGCCGCCGTGGTGGTGCCGGACGATGCGATTTCCACCGACCAGGTGTCCGTGGGCGTCACCGTGCGCGTGCTGGACGTGGAATTCAACGAGGAGATGGAGTATTCCATCGTGGGCGCTCAGGAGGCCGATCCCATGTCGGGCCGCATCTCGGACGAAAGCCCCATCGGCGCCGGCCTGATCGGCATGCGCGTGGGCGACGTGACCCACGTGGATATCCCCGCCGGCCAGGTCACCCTCAAGGTCCTGGATATTATGCGGTAAAGCCATGCACCGCGCCAAAAGGCGCGGGCGAAGGTTTCCAAAGGGCGATCGCAAAGCCCTTTGGTCGCCGCCCGCAGGCGGCGAAATCCCCTGCCAGAGCGTTTAAGCAATAAGCGTATCACCGAGGATAGATACAAGGAGTTCACACCATGCCGAATTATCCCGTCACCCCCCACACCCCTCCGCTGACCGAGCAGGAGATCATCCGCCGCCAGAAGCTGCAGACGCTCCTGGACGCGGGCAAAAACCCCTACCTGATTACGCACTACCCCGTCTCCCACCGCTCGCAGGCCATCCTCGCGGACTATGACGCCCTGGAGGGCCAGACCGTCTGCGTGGCGGGCCGCATGATCAGCCGGCGCGTGATGGGCAAGGCCGCCTTCGCCCACCTGCTGGACGGCCAGGGAGAGATCCAGATCTACGTCCGCCGCGAGGACGTGGGCGAAGACGCCTACGCCGACTTCAAGCAGGACGACATCGGCGACGTGCTGGGCGTGAAGGGCAAGGTCTTCAAGACCAAGAGCGGCGAGATCTCCGTGCACGCGGAGGAGGTCACCCTGCTGACCAAGTCCCTGAAGGTGCTGCCGGAAAAGTTCCACGGCCTGGTCGACACCGACCTGCGCTACCGCCAGCGCTACGTGGACACCATCGTGAACCCCGAGGTGCGCGAGCTGTTCATCAAGCGCTCCAAGATCATCTCCGCCGTGCGCGACTTCCTGGACAGCCGCGGCTTCCTGGAGGTGGACACCCCGGTGCTGCAGACCGTGGAGATCGGCGCGGCGGCCCGGCCCTTCCGCACCCACCACAACGCCCTGGACATCGACATGCTCCTGCGCATCGAGACCGAGCTGTACCTCAAGCGGCTGATCGTCGGCGGCTTTGAGCGCGTGTACGAGCTGGGCCGTGTGTTCCGCAACGAGGGCATGGACGCCACCCACAACCCCGAGTACACCTCCCTGGAGACCTACCAGGCCTACGTGGATTACCACGAGGTGATGGAGATGGTCGAGCAGATGTTCGAGTACGTGGCCATCCGCGCCACCGGCTCCAGCGACGTGACCTACCAGGGCCAGGTGATCCACCTGAAGGCACCGTGGAAGCGCATCAGCATGGCGGACGCGGTGAAGGAAGCCTGCGGCATCGACTGGACGGCCTGGCAGAGCGACGAGGAAGCCCGCGCCGAGATGGAGAAGCGGGACATCCACGTGGAGAAGGACGCCCGCCGCGGCGACTGTCTCTCCGCCCTCTTTGACGAGTACGTGGAGCACACCCTCGTGCAGCCCACCTTCATCACTGACTACCCGGTGGAGATCAGCCCGCTGGCCAAGCGCAAGCCCGACCAGCCGAACCTGACCGAGCGCTTCGAGTTCTTCATCACCGGTCACGAGCTGGGCAACGCCTTCTCCGAGCTGAACGATCCCATCGACCAGCGCCGCCGCTTCGAGGAGCAGGTGGAGCAGCGCAGGGCCCAGGGCATCTTCGCCGAGATCGACGAGGACTTCGTCAACGCGCTGGAGTACGGCATGCCGCCCACCGGCGGCCTGGGCATCGGCATCGACCGCATGGTGATGCTGCTGACCGACAGCCCCACCATCCGCGACGTGCTGCTCTTCCCCACCATGAAGCCCATGGGCGGCGAGAAAAAGGACAGGCCTGCACCCACGGCGGCACCCGCGCAGGACGCTGCACCCGCGGCGGCGGCGGCGGAAGAACCCATCGACTTCTCCAACGTGGTCATCGAGCCGCTGTTCCAGGATCAGGTCGACTTCGAGACCTTCTCCCGCAGCGACTTCCGCGCCGTGAAGGTGCTGGCCTGCGAGGCTGTGCCCAAATCCAAGAAGCTGCTGAAGTTCACCCTGGACGACGGCACCGGCACCCCGCGCACCATCCTCAGCGGCATCCACGCCTACTATGAGCCGGAGGAGCTGGTGGGCAAGACCTGCATCGCCATCACCAACCTGCCGCCGCGGCCCATGATGGGCATCGAGTCCTGCGGCATGCTGATCAGCGCCGTGCACAAGGAGGGCGAGGAGGAGAAGCTCCACCTGCTGATGGTGGATCCCCACATCCCCGCCGGCGCGAAGCTGTACTGATCCGCCTTGTTTTCTCCTCGCACCCGCCGCTGAGGCGGCGCCATGGGGACATCTTTCACGGGTCTGCCGGTTCGGCGGACCCGTTTTTTTGCCAATTGCCAGTCCCCACTTGCACATCTGGCCAAAATCAAGTATACTATGATCGACCACGCGGTGGCATGTGATTGGTGCGCAAACATCCCCGCGGGGCAAGGAGGTCAGGCAGTATGGAGTGCAAGATCAAGAACGACATCGGCACGATTTACATCACAGAAGACGTTCTGCTCAAGGTCGTTGGTTACGCGGCGCTGGAGTGCTACGGCATCGTCGCGATGTCCTCCAAGCGTGCGACAGACGGTCTGGTGCAGTGGCTGGGCCGCGAAAACCTCTCCAAGGGCGTGCAGATCCGCAGCGTCGGGGACGCTCTGGATGTCGATTTGTTTATCATCGTGGAATACGGCATTTCCATCTCGGTGGTCTGCAACACCATCGCGGAGACCGTTCGCTACAAGCTGGAGAGCATGACCGGCGTGAAGGTGAACAAGGTATCCGTGACCGTGGAAGGCATCCGCGTGTGATCGGCCACAGAAGCTGAACGGAGGATGAGCAATTGATACAGTATAAAACAATCGACGGCCTGCTGCTGCGCGACATGGCCGTCGCCGGCAGCGCCCTGCTCGAGAAGAACCGCGAGCTGGTGGACGCGCTCAACGTATTCCCGGTACCGGATGGCGACACGGGCACCAACATGTCCCTGACCATGCAGAGCGCCGTCCGCGAGGTGAGCGCGAAGGAACTGCTGCGGGCGGACGAGGCCGCGGCGGCCCTGAGCAAGGGGGCCCTGCGCGGCGCGCGCGGCAACAGCGGCGTCATCACCTCCCAGCTGCTGCGCGGCTTTTCCAAGTATATCGCCGGGCAGGAGCGCATCACTGCGGAGCAGTTCGCCCACGCGCTGAAAGCCGGGGCGGACATGGCTTACAAGGCCGTGATGAAGCCCAAGGAGGGCACCATTCTGACGGTGGCCCGCGTCATCGCCGAGGACGCCCTCAAGCAGGTCGAGAAGGATCCCGAGGATTATGACAAGCTCTTCGACGTGATCCTGACCAGCGGCGAGGCCATCCTGAAGCGCACGCCCGAGATGCTGCCCCCGCTGAAGCAGGCGGGCGTGGTGGACTCCGGCGGCAAGGGCCTGATGTTCATCTACGCCGGCTACGCGGCGGTGCTGCGCGGCGAATCCCTGGAGGAGCTGCTGGCCCAGCCGGAGGACGACGGCGCCTTCCACGACGACCACGACAGCATCACGGAGTTCAAGTACGCCTACCACACGGCCTACACGATCCAGAACACCGCCGAGGACGACAGCGAGAGCGACATCGACTTCCTGCGCCGCCGCCTCAACCGCATCGGCGACTGGGTCAACGTGGAGGGCGACCTCTCCCGCGTGACCGTGCACGTCCACACCAACAACCCCGGCAGCGCCATCGAGTACGGCCTGGAGCTGGGCGAGTTGGTGGATGTGGAGGTCGAGAACATGGTTGCCGCGCGCCGCGCCAAGGAGCAGCCCGCCGAGCCCGAGGAGGATCCGAGCGCGCCGCGCAAGCCCTTCGGCATGGTGGCCGTGTCCCTGGGCGACGGCTTCTCCCAGATCTTCCGCGACCTGACCGTGGACGTGATCGTCGAGGGCGGCCAGACCATGAACCCCTCTACCGACGACATCCTCAAGGCCATCAAGTCCGTGCACGCGGACACGGTCTTCGTCTTCCCCAACAACGGCAACGTGGTGCTGGCGGCCCAGCAAGCCGCGCAGATGGCCGGCGACCAGCAGGTGCTGGTCATCCCCACCAAGAACGTGGCCATGGGCATCGCCGCGGCGGTCGCCTTCCAGCCTGACTCCACCGGCGAGATCAACGCCCGCCGCATGGAGGAAGCCGCGGAGCGCGTGAAGACCGCCACCGTGACCTACGCCGTGCGCGACAGCGAGTACAACGGCGTGACGATCCACCAGGGCGATATCATCGGTCTGCACAACGGCAAGATCGAGTATTCCGGCACAGACATCGCCACCGTGGTGCGCGAGATGATGCAGGCCGTCGTCACCGACGAGGACGAGCTGATCACCGTGTATTACGGCGCGGACGTGCAGGAGACCGACGCCGAGGTGCTGGCGGCGCAGATCGCCGAGGACTACCCGAACTGTGACACCGAATGTCACCGTGGCGGACAGCCGCTGTATTATTACCTGATCTCCGTGGAGTAAAGCGAACATGGAACTTTCCGCCATGCGGGGCATTGGCCCAACCCGGCTGGAAGCATTGCGCGCAGTGGGCATCGTCTCATTGCGCGATCTTTTATACTGTCTGCCCGTGCGCTACGAGGACCGCACCCAGGCTACGCCCTGTTCCCTGGTGCAGCCCGGCGAGGCGCTGGTGGAGGGCATCATCACTGAGAAGCCGAAGTTCAGCGCCTTCGGCGGGCTGACGCGGGTCACCGCCGCCGTCACCGACGCCTCCGGCAAGCTGCCCGTGGTGTGGTACAACGCGCGGTGGATGATGGAGCAGACACCCGTCGGCAGGCCCGTGATGCTCTTCGGCCGCGTGTCCGAGAAGAACGGCCGGCGCGTGCTGCAGAACCCGGCCATCGTCACCGAGAAGACCATCCTGCCGGTCTACCGCGCGGTGAAGGGCATCCCGGCCAAGACCTTTCGCGAGCTGGTGCGCAAGGCCCTGGAGCAGGTGGACGACTGCTGTCCCGAAACCCTGCCCAAGTCCCTGCGGATGCGCCACAGCCTGTGCGAGCGCAACTTCGCCCTGCGGCAGTCCCACTTTCCGGACGACTTCGAGAGCCTGAAGCTGGCCCGCCGCCGCATGGCCTTCGAGCAGATGCTGATGTACCAGGCCGCCCTGGGGCTGATGCGCAGCTGGGACGACCGCGGCGTGCACCTGGACATCCCCGCCGGCGCCGAGGACGCCTACTGGCAGTCTCTCCCCTTCCCGCCCACAGCCGCCCAGCGGCGCGTGCTGGGCGAGATCGCGGAGGACCTGCGGGGCGAGCGCGCCATGAGCCGCCTGGTGCAGGGCGACGTAGGCTGCGGCAAAACCGCCATCGCCTTCGGGGCCATCGCCCTGGTGTGCGGCAGCGGGCGGCAGGCCGTGATGATGGCTCCCACCGAGATCCTCGCCCGTCAGCACTACGAGAACGCGCGGCAGACCCTGGAGCCCCTGGGCATCCCCTGCGTGCTGATGACCGGCAGCATGCGCGCCGCCGAAAAAAAGGCCGCCCACGCGGCGGCGGCGGACGGCACGGCCCGTGCCATCTTCGGCACCCACGCGCTCATCAGCGAGGGTGTGGCATACGCCGACCTGGGCCTGGTCATCACAGACGAGCAGCACCGCTTCGGTGTGCGCCAGCGTTCCGCCCTGCGCGACCGGGGCGAAAAGGATGGCGCGGTGCCCCACGTGCTGGTCATGTCCGCGACGCCGATCCCCCGCACCCTGGCCCTGATCCTCTACGGGGATCTGGACATCTCCGTGGTGGACGAGCTGCCGCCGGGCCGCACGCCCGTGCGCACGCGCCTGGTGCCCCAGGAGAAACGGCACGGCCTCTACGGCTTTGTGCGGGAGGAGATCGCCAAGGGCAGGCAGGCCTACGTGGTCTGTCCCCTGGTGGAGGACAGCGAGGAGATGGACAGCGTCCGCTCCGCCCGGGCCACCTGGGAGGATCTGTGCGGGCACGACCTGCAGGGCCTGCGCGTCGGCCTGACCTGGGGCGCGCAGAAGGCGGAGGAGAAGAGCCAGACCCTGGCCGCCTTCACCGCCGGCGAGATGGACGTGCTGGTCTCCACCACGGTGATCGAGGTGGGCGTCAACGTGCCCAACGCCACCGTGATGGTGGTCGAGAACGCCGAGCGCTTCGGCCTGAGCCAGCTGCACCAGCTGCGCGGGCGCGTGGGACGCGGCCAGTATGAGAGCTGGTGCTTCCTGCTGGCGGAGGGCGGCGAAAAGCTGCGCATCCTCACGAAGACCAACGACGGCTTCCTCGTGGCCCAGAAGGATCTGGAGCTGCGCGGCCCCGGCGACCTGATGGGTACCCGCCAGTCCGGCGAGGCCATCCAGGGCTTCCTGCTGGACGGCGACGTGCAGCTGCTGGAGGAAGCCTCCAAGTGCATGAAGGAGCTGCGCCGCGACCCGGAGCTGGCAGAAGAGCTGCATCAGGTCGAGCAGGAAGCCCTCGCCAGCTACGGCGAAAAGCTCAAGGCTGTGGCGCTGAACTAACTCTCCAAGCTGCCGTTATACCTACCTGTCATAAGGGCGACGGCGAAGGGTTGTCAGGGGCGATCGCAAAACCCCTGACCCGCGCCCGCAGGCGCGGAACCTCTGCACAACAGCATATTGCAATAAAGATAAACACTTTTCCCACCCGACCTACCATTAAGGGAGTGGATCACCTTGAAAAATCCCTGCTACGAAAACCGCGAGCTCAGCTGGCTGCGCTTCAACGAGCGCGTCCTGGAGGAGGCCGAGGACGAGCGCGTCCCGCTCTGCGAGCGCCTCTCCTTCCTCTCCATCTTCCAGAGCAACCTGGACGAGTTCTTCATGGTGCGCATCGGCAGCCTGCACGACCAGCAGCTGCTGGACAGCGAGGCCCGCGAGAACAAGACCAACATGACCCCGGGCGAGCAGATGGACGCCGCCATCGACCGGGCGCGGGAGCTGTGCAAGCGGCGCGACCGCTGCTATGCGGCCCTGACCGAGCGCCTGAGCGAGCAGGGCATCAACATCGTGGATTTCCACGCCCTCAGCGCCCAGAGCGAGAAGCCCATGAAGGCCATCTTCCGCAAGAACTTCCAGCCCTTCCTCTCCTCCTTCGTGGTGGGCAAGAAGCAGGCCTTCCCCTTCCTCAACAACAAGGAGATCTACGCGGTGGCCGTGCTGAACACCCGCACCGAGAAGGAGCGCATCGGCATCGTGTCCTGCTCCAGCAGCGTCTTCCCGCGGCTCATCGCCGTGCCGGACCGCACCGGCTGCTTCATGCTGGCGGAGGAGCTGATCCTGCACTTCCTGCCCCTGCTCTTCCCGGGCTACGTGGTGGCCGGCAAGACCCTCGCCCGCGTCACCCGCAACGCGGACATCGACGCCGACGCGATCTATGACGAGGATCTCAACTACCGCGACCACATGGCGGAGGTCGTCAAGCGCCGCAAGCGCCTGTGCCCCGTGCGCGTGGAGCTGAGCCGCAACATCGACCAGCCGCTGACCCTGCGCGTGTGCGATCAGCTGAAGATCGACAAGAAGCAGCTCTTCTTCTACAACGCGCCGCTGGACATGAGCTTCTTCGGGGCCATCCGCGACCAGCTGCGCACCAACGCCGACCTCTTCTACGCCCCGCGCCACCCGCAGAACAGCGTGATGGTGGATCCCGCCCGGCCGATGATGGACCAGGTGATGGAGCGCGACATCCTGCTGCACTATCCCTATGAGAGCATCCGGCCCTTCCTGCGCATGCTCAACGAGGCCGCCCGCGACCCGGAGGTCGTCTCCATCCGCATGACCCTCTACCGCCTGGCCTCGGACAGCAAGGTGGTGGAGGCCCTGGTGGAGGCCGCCGAGAACGGCAAGCAGGTGGACGTGCTGGTGGAGCTGAAGGCCCGCTTCGACGAGGAAAACAACATCGAGTGGAGCCGCCAGCTGGAGCGCGCGGGCTGCCATGTCATCTACGGCATCGAGCGGCTGAAGGTGCACAGCAAGCTCTGCCTCATCACCCGCCGCCACGCGGGCGAGATCCAGTACATCACCCAGATCGGCACCGGCAACTACAACGAGAAGACCAGCCGCCTCTACACCGACCTGTGCGTGATAACCGGCAGCCGGGCCATCGGCGAGGACGCCCTGGCCGTATTCAAGGCCCTGCTGCTGGGCGAAACCGTGGATCACGTGCAGCACCTGCTGGTGGCCCCCCACTGCCTGCAGAACCAGCTGATCGACCGCATCGACGGCGAGATCGCCAAGGCCCAGGCGGGCCAGGGCGGGCGCATCCGCGTGAAGGTCAACAGCCTGAGCGACAAGGCGCTGATGGACAAGCTGGTGGAGGCCAGCCAGGCCGGCGTCCAGGTGGAGATGATCGTGCGCGGTATCTGCTGCCTGCGGGCGGGCGTGCCTGGGTACACGGACAACGTCAAAATCATCAGCGTGGTGGGCCGCTTCCTGGAGCACAGCCGCATCTACATCTTCGGCGACGGCCAGGACGTGAGCATGTACATCTCCAGCGCCGACTGGATGACCCGCAACACCCTGCGGCGCGTCGAGGTCGCCTGCCCCATCGAGGACGACGCCCTGAAGGATCGGCTGCTGAACGTGTTCGACGTGATGTGGCGGGACAACTGCTCCGCCCGCGACCAGCAGCCCGACGGCACCTACCGCCGGCGCTATCCGGGCAGCCAGCCCGCCCTGAACTGCCAGGGGTACTTCTACGACGAGATGTACCGGAGAGCGTCCGCCAAAGAAGAAGAAAAGAGCTGAGGAGGTCAGTCCTCCATCAGCTCCACCAGAATGCTGTTCTGAATATCCATCCCTCGGCGGGTCAGCCGCCAGCAGCCGTCCGCGTGCTCCACAAGGCCCCGGGCGGCCAGGCTCCGAAGGCGCGGGCCGTAGACGCTCGTGAGGCTCACGCCGTGCATGCGCCGGAAATCCTCCTCGCTCACGCCCTCGTTCATCCGCAGCCCCAGCATCATGCTCTCGAACCGGGCGTCCTCCGGGGACACGGTTTCGACGGCACGGCGGCTCCAGTCCCCCGCGCCGGCCATGGCGATGTAGTCCCGGATGCCAGCGGGATTCGTGGTGCGGACGCTCTCGATCCCCTCGCCCCGACCGGGCAGGCAGGACGCCGCCGCCGCGCCGAGGCCGATGTAAGGCACGCGCCGCCAGTAGCCGATGTTGTGGCGGCAGGCAAAGCCCGGCCTGGCAAAGTTGGAGATCTCGTACTGCGCAAAGCCCGCGCCCGCCAGGCGGCGGATGGCCGTGTCGTACATCGCGCGCTCCGTCTCCTCCTCCGGCAGGGTGAGGCGGCCCGCATCCAGATCAGCCTTCAGCGGGGTGCCGTCCTCCGGGATCAGCCCGTAGCAGCTCAGGTGCTCCGGCTCCAGGGACAGGGCTGCGTCGAGGCTCTCCGCCCAGTCCGCCTCCGTCTGGCCCGGCAGGCCGAACATCAGGTCAAGGCTCAGGTTGCGGATGCCCGCGGCGCGTGCCAGGCGCACCGAGGCCTCTACATCCGCGAAGGTGTGCCGGCGGCCCAGGGTGCGCAGCAGCTCCGGCTGAAGCGCCTGCATGCCCATGGAGAGGCGGTTGACGCCGTGGCGCAGGGCGGTCTCGAGCCAGGCTGCCGTCAGGGTGCCCGGGTTGGCCTCGGAGGTGAACTCCGCGCCGGGCGCCAGGGGAAAGCGTCTCAGCACCCCGTCCAGCAGCCTGTCCAGCAGCTCGGGCGGCAGGATGGAGGGCGTGCCCCCGCCAATGAACACGGTCTCAGCCTGGGTGTCCGGCCAGGCCTCGGCCATGGCCTGAGCTTCAGCGCAGACCGCCTCCACGTAGGCGGGCATGAGGGCTTCCTGGCCCGGCCAGGAGGCGAAGTCGCAGTAGCGGCACTTGCTCCCGCAGAAGGGGATGTGCAGATAAATCTCCATGGGTTCATTCTCCCCTGCGGGCGGCGACCAAAGGGCTTTGCGATCGGTCCGGGGCTGCCGCCCGCTCTCCGCTGAAAACGCCATAACATGGCGTTTTCCGGGCGCTCCGAGCTCTTTGGAAACCTTCGCTGCGATCGTCAGCTGAACAGTTTGACGATGGCCATATTCCATTCACGAAAGGAAGCGACAACATGCACGCAGTCATCGAATTCCTGCAGAACGACGTCCTGCACAACCTGGCCGAGATCGGCGCGGTGCTGGCGGAGGGCATCGGCATCGTGGTGCTGCTGATCACCCTCTGCAAGGGCCTGATCTCCTATTTCCGCAAATCCCCGCACGTGCGGCTCAAGCTGGCCCGGGGCATCTCCGTGGCGCTGGAGTTCATGCTGGCGGGCGAGGTGTTCCACACCATTGTCGCCGCGAGCTGGGTCCAGGCCGGCATGGTCGGTGTCATCATCATTCTGCGCGTCGCCCTGACCTTCCTGCTGCACTGGGAGATTGTGACGGAGGAGAAGAACGAAGCGCTGATGCAGAATGACAAGGTGGCGTAAGGGATTTGCAAAAAGATCACAGGCAGGGTGCCTGTGGTCTTTTTTAGGTTCCGCGCCTGCGGGCGCGGGCAGGGGGCTTTGCGATCGCCCCCTGCACCCCTTCGCTCGCCCGTCTGGCAACAGGTTGATGCTTGTTGTAAAAAAGTTTGCTTTATGCCAGCTGATCCATCAGCTGCTCCATCTCGGTCAGGGTCTCGCGGAAGACGCGCATGGCTACCCGCAGGGGCTCGGGGCTGGACATGTCGATGCCGGCCAGCTTCAGCGCCTCGATGGGCGGCACGGAGGAGCCCGCGGACAGGAACTTGCGGTAATCCTTCACCGCGCTCTCGCCCTCGCGGAGAATGCGCTCGGAAAGGGACACGGCGGCGCACAGGCCCGTCGCGTAGACGTAGACGTAGAACGCGTTGTAGAAATGCGGGATGCGCATCCACTCGTTGGCGATCATCTCGTCGACCACGCAGGTCTCGCCGTAGTAGAGCTTGTTCAGGTCGTAATAGACGGCGCTCAGGGTTTCACGGGTCAGCGGCTCGCCGCGCTGGGCCATGTCGTGCACTTTCAGCTCAAACTCGGCGAACATGGTCTGCCTCATGCAGGTGGTGCGGAACTGCTCCAGGAAGTGGTTGAGCAGATAGGCCTTCGCCTTGGGGTTGTCCGCGTACTTCTGCAGCAGGAAGCGCATCATGATCGCCTCGTTGCAGGTGGAGGCCACCTCCGCCACGAAGAGGCTGTAGTCGGCCTTGGCGATGGGCTGGGCGGTGTTGGAGTAGTAGGAGTGCATCGAGTGCCCCAGCTCGTGGGCGATGGTGAAGGCCCCGTCCAAGGTGTCATTGTGGTTGAGGAGCACGTAGGGGTGCACCTTCGCCAGGCTGCCGGCGGAGAAGGCGCCGGAGGACTTGTTCTCCGTGGGATAGACGTCGATCCAGCCGCCGGTGCGCGCCTCGCGCAGATGGTCGAGGTAATCCTCGCCCAGGGGCTTCAGGCCCTCCAGCACCAGGTCGAAGGCCGCCTCGTAGGGCATGGGCATCTCGAAGTCCGGCACGATGGAGTTGTATAGGTCGTACATGTGCAGCTCGTCCAGGCCGAGGGCGCGCTTGCGCAGCTTTAGGTAATCCTGCAGGATCGGCAGGGATTCGTGCATCACGCTGATCAGGTTCTCGTACACCTTGCGCGGGATCTCCAGGGGATCCATCACCGCGGCCAGGGCGTCCGGGTAATGGCGGGCCAGGGCCTTGGCGATGTCCGCCTTCACCGACGCGCCGTAGGTGGCGGCGATGGTGGAGCCGAAGCTGCCGTAGGTGCCGAAGACCTTCTCGAAGGACTGGCGGCGGATCTCGCGGTCCTGGCTCTCGCGGTACATGCCGAAGGTGCCGTCGGTCAGGGGCTGGGTGCTGCCGTCGGGCATCACCATGTCGGGCATCTTCATGTCCACGTTGGCCAGCATGTTGTAGATGTTGTCCGGGGCCATGAAGAGGTCGCCCAGGGACGCCAGCAGCTGCTCCTGCTCCTTGGAGAGGGTGTGGGGCTTCTGCAGGCGCAGGCTGCGCAGCCAGCTGTCATAGTCCTTCATCTCGGGATCGGCGCACAGGGCGTCCAGGGCCTGCTCGTCCAGCATCAGCAGCTCGGGCTCCAGGAAGGAGAGGGCCTCCCCTGCCTTCACGGCCAGGGCCATGCCGCGGGCCGCCTGGGCCTGGCTCTGCGGGTCGCCGTTGTCGCACTCGCGTGCCAGGAAGGTGTACTCAATGACCATGTTCAGATTTTCCTGGGCGGCGAAGTAGTCGCGGATCACCTGCTTGGGGTTCTCGGCAACGCGGCCGTTCCAGGCTCGGAGAGCTTCCACCTCGGCCTCGGCCTCGCTGTAGGCCTTCTCCCAGGCCGCGGTGTCGGGGAAGATGTGCTCCAGCTTCCAGGTGTATTTGGGGTCGATTTCGCTGCGCTTGGGCAGTTTCTTGTCAGCCATAGGAAAACACTCCTTTATATTTTTCAAAACAAATTGGACTACTTTGCTGCCAAAACAAGAGCGGCGG
>CADASK010000020.1 GCA_902790495.1 uncultured Eubacteriales bacterium | reverse complement strand
CTTTTTGCATGGGCGGAAGGCATTCAGCCCCCCATCACCCGCAGCAGCACCATATACACCGCCGTGCCCCCAAAGATCGACAGAATCATCTGCTTCTTCCACACATGCAGGGCGGCGGTTACCGCCACCGCGATCAGCGCGGGTGCGCCGTGGGGCGCGGTGGCCAGGTCGACGTCCTTCAGGCAGTAGATCACCAGCATGGCCATCACCGCGCGGGGCAGCTGGCGGCCCAGCCAGGTGATGAAGGCCGGCGGCTTTTTGCCGTGGGCGAAGATCAGAAAGGGCAGCGCGCGGGTGAACACGGTCACCGCAGCGGAGATCAGGATGGTCAGCAGCACCTGGGTGGAGGTCACGCGGCTCGCCTCCCTTCGGAGGCAAACCAGCGCGCGCCGAAGCCCGCGAACATCGCCGCCATGGCCACCAGCAGGAAGCTGCCTTTGCCCACCAGCAGCAGGCTCAGCAGCGTCGCGCCGCCGCCCAGCAGCGGGGCAAAGAGGGCCTCGGTGACGCTGATGTCTCCCTGCCGCACGCGGCGGAGGGCGTCCATGCTCTGCTCGGTGACGATGACGGTGAACAGGGCGGTCATGGAGAAGTTGATGCCGGTCAGCGCCTCGGTGGAGATCAGCGAGCCCACCAGCGCGCCGATCAGCGTACCGCTGAACCAGTACAGCTGATCCAGGACAGAGACCGCCGTGTACCAGCGGTCCGCGTCCACGCCGGCGGGCGCGCCGCTGCACACCAGGGAGTAGGTCTCGTCGGTCAGGGCGAAGACCAGGTAGGGTTTCACGGGGCCGACCGTGCGGTAGTGCTCCAGCATGCTCAGGCCGTAGAAGATGTGCCGCGCCTGGATCAGCAGGGTCAGCAGCGCGATGGTCAGCGGGGCGAAGGCCTGGCCCAGCGGCTCCAGCAGGGCGAACTGCATCGACCCGCCGTAGATCACCAGCGAGCTCAGGCCGGACCAGAGCGCGCCGAAGCCCCGGGCGCGCATGGCGATGCCGTAGGCCGTGCCTAAAAACAGGTAGCCGGCGAGCACCGGCAGCGTGCGGGGGAAGGCCTCGCGCAGAGCCTTTCGCAAGGGCAGCACCTCCTCGTGATATCGTGAGCATTATAGGGAGTTTTGCCGCCCCGCACAAGGGAAAGACAGGGAAAATACAACAAACCCCCTGCCTTGCGGGCAGGGGGCGGGGGTAGGGTATCCAGATGCCTGGATCAGCCAACGGTGGACAGATCCCAGGGCTCATGGATCTTGGGAACATCGGAGATCAGGCGCTTGGTGTAGGGGGCCTGGGGCTCAAGGATGACCTTTTCCGCGGGGCCCTGCTCCACAAACTTGCCGTGCTCCATGATGTATACTGCGTCGGAGATGTAGTAGGCCAGGCCGATGTCGTGCGTGATGAAGATAACGGTCATGCCGGTCTCGTCGCGCAGCTTCAGCAGCATGTCCAGGATGGTGGCGCGGGAGCAGGCGTCGATCATGGACGTCGGCTCGTCAGCCAGCAGGATCTCGGGCTTGAGCAGGAAGATGCGGGCGATCATCAGGCGCTGCATCTGGCCGCCGGAGAGCTCGAAGGGGTACTTGTTGGTCAGCTCGGCGAACTTCAGGTTCACGAAGGAGCAGGCCTCGGTCATCATGTCGTACTTTTCCTGCTTGCTCAGGTTCTTGCCGCCGCGCAGGTTGATGCAGTCCTCCAGTACGGAGTCGATCTTGTGGAAGATGTTGTAGCTGGAGAAGGGATCCTGGAAGATGGCCTGAATGCCCTTCCAGTAGGCCCGCTTCTTGGCGCCGGTGGAGATGTCGCGCACCTGGTCGTTGAAGTAGATGGTGCCGTCGCTCGGCTCCAGCAGGCCCAGCAGCATCTTGGAGAGGGTGGTCTTGCCGGAACCGGACTCGCCCACGATGGAGATCAGCTCGCCCTTGTGGAAGTTGAAGTTCACGTGATCCACGGCCACGGTGCGGGTTTTGCCGGTGGTGAAGATGCGGGTGACGCCCTCGCCGCGCAGCACAGAGGGTGCGTTGGAGAAGTCCTTGTTGCGGTCGATCTTGAGGCTGACGCCCTCTTCAAGCTGGCGCAGCTGCTCCTGGTTCATGCCTTCGGTGTTCGGGCCGGCCTTCACGGCCGCTTCATTATTCAGCTCGGTCTTCATGCTCGTACACCTCCCTCAGATGCTGCACGGAATGTCCACAGCGGTATTCGCGGTTGTCCTCAAACTCCATGATGGGCATCGCGTTGACCTTGCAGGCGGGTACAGCGTATTTGCAGCGATCCGCGAAACGGCAGCCGGCCGGCGGATGCTTCAGGTTCGGCGGCGTGCCCGGGATGGCGGTCAGCTTCACATCGCGGGTGCCGGCTTCGGGCACGAGGATGGACCGCATCAGGCCGCGGCTGTAGGGATGCACCGGGTCAAACACCATCTGCTTGGCGGTGCCCTTCTCCACGATCTGGCCGGCGTACATGACCATGATGTCATCGGTCACGTTGTACAGCAGCGGCAGCTCGTGGGTGATGAAGATCATGCTCTTCACCATGCCCTTGTCCATCATCTCGCGCATCATCTTGATGACCATCTTCTGGCTGGTCACGTCCAGCGCGGAGGAGGGCTCGTCGGCGATGAGCACCTTGGGGTTCAGGATGGTGGAGATGGCGATAACCACGCGCTGGCGCATGCCGCCGGAGAGCTCCACGGAGTGCTTGAGCAGGGCTTCCTCGGGCAGGCCGACCTCCTCAAAGCGCTTGTGGGCCATGTCGTAGATATCCTTGTTGGTCATGTCCAGGCCGTGGGCGTGGATCACGTCCTCGATGAACTTGTACACCTTGCGGGTGGGGTTCAGGGCGTTCATGGCCGCCTGGGGGATGTAGGCCACGTCCGTGCCCAGCACGCTCTTGCGCACCGTGTCGGGGTCGAGGCCGGAGATGTTCTTGCCGTCGATGATGATGTCGCCGCTCATGTAGTGCAGCGGCGGGAAATAGTAGCCGATGAGCGACAGCGCCAGGGTGGACTTGCCGCAGCCGGACTCGCCTGCGATGCCGAGGGACTTGCCCTCCTCGATCTTGAGAGACACATGGTCGACTGCGTATACGTCCTCGTTGGCGCGGGTGACGTATTTGGTGGTCAGCTGATTGACCTCCAGCATGATTTTACCCATTCTTCACAGCCTCCTTTAGTCTCTCAGCGCCGGGTTGAACACCTGGTCGAGGCCGGTATTCATCAGGTTCAGGGAGAAGGAAATCAGGGCGATGACACCGATGACGGGGAAGTACGCCCACCAGGCGTTGCTGGAGGTGTACGCGCCGAAGAGCTTCGCCCAGTTCATCATCAGGCCCAGGGTGGGCACGTCGGTGGTCTTCGGGCCCAGACCCAGCAGGGACAGCTGCGCTTCCGCCAGGATGCCGGAGGACACCTGCAGGATGAAGGCCATCACCACGTAGGAAGCGATGTAGGGCAGGATGTCGGTCAGCACGATGCGGAACAGGCTGTGGCCGGAGAGCTTGGAGAGGTTGACGTGGTCGCGGTTGCGCAGGGAGATAACCTGCGAACGAACGGAACGCGCCGTCCACACCCAGCTGGTAAAGCCGATGACCAGGGCGCAGGTGGTGATGCCGCGGGCTGCCTGGCCGACCGAGTAGTAGATCAGGATCAGCAGCACGAAGCCGGGGATGACGGTGAACAGGTTCGCGATGAACATCAGGATATCGTCCACGATGCCGCCCACATAGCCGGCCAGCAGGCCCACGACCAGGCCCAGCAGGGTGGCCACGGTGCCGGCGATCAGGCCGATGATGAGGGAGACGCCCGTCGCCTTGACCAGCTCGGTCAGGGTGTCGCGGCCGAAGTTGTCGGTGCCCAGGGGCAGGCTGACGGCGTTGGCGACCTCGTTGACCTTGATATAGTCGGTGTCGGAGACGGCCACGGCATCGCCCTCGCCCTTGCTCAGGGACATGGCGCTGGCCTGCTCGGAGGCCAGGATGGAGGTGTTCAGGCGGCGCAGCTTGTTGCGCTGGGCCTGGGTGGAGAAGCCCTGGTACTTGGAGGCCTTCACGTCGGCCTCGTCGTAGTTGGCCTTCCACAGGGCCAGCAGGTCGTCCAGGCTGTCGTTGGCGGTGGAGACGCCGCTCACGTCAGCGCCCTTGACCTTGAGGAAGTCCAGCATGACCTGGCGGTCCTCCGTGGGGATGGCGCTCTCCAGGCGGTTGATGGCGGCCTCGGGCAGCTCCATGCGGTAGGTGGGCGCGTTGTTCGCGTCATAGACCGACAGGTAGGTGCCGGGGGCGAGGAAGCCCTTGCCCAGGGAGAGCAGCGGATCGCGGGTGACGAAATAGGGATAAATCAGCACGGTCAGCAGGATCACCATAAAGATGATGAAGCCCACCAGGAACCGCGGGGAGTGGAATACATTTTTCAGCGTGTTTTTCATCCTGTATCCACCTCCTTAATCAAATTGCGCAGCCTTGACCCGCGGGTCAATGAATGCGTAAATAATGTCGAGCATGAAGGATGCGATCAGCACCATGAGGGTGATGATCAGCGTACAGGCCGAGATCACCGGGTAGTCCGACGATACGATGGCGTTGTACATCGCGGTGCCGAGGCCGGGGTAGGAGAAGATGGTCTCAGCCACCAGGGCGCCGCCCACGGAGGAGCCGATGCTCATCGCCAGGCCCGTGACCTGGGGCAGCATGGCGTTGCGGAACACGTAGCGCACGATCTTGCCGTCCTTGATGCCAAGGAAGCGGCTGTACTTGACGTAGTCCGCGTTCAGCTCATAGATGGACATGGAGCGCATACCAACCGCCTGGCCGCCGATGGAGATCAGCACGATGGACCAGAAGGGCAGCTGGTAGTGGGAGATAACCGAGGAGATGAAGTTCCAGTTGAAGGCCGGAATCATGCCCGGGTCATACGCGCCGTTGACGGGCGCCCAGCCCAGGTTGACGGCGAAAATCACCAGCAGGATGACGGCGGCGCCGAAGGCCGGGATGGCGCTCATGAAGAGGCTGACGGGCATCAGGACCTTGTCCCAGATGCCGCGGCGGTAGGCCGCCACAGCGCCCAGCAGGTTGCCCAGCAGCCAGCCAACCAGGATGGCAGGGATCTGCAGGGCCAGCGTCCACCAGATGCCGGAGCCGATGATATCGGCCACCGTGCGGGGATACTGGCTGTAGCTGACGCCGAAGGTGCCCTTGAAGGCGTTGACGACGAAATCAAAGAACTGACCGAAGATGGACTTATCCAGACCGAACTGGTGCTGGTAGAAAGCGATCTGCTCCTGCACCTGTTCGGGCGATGCGCCGGGACTCACGTTCTTGCCGACGATGGCGTTGACGGGGTCACCGGGCATGAGCCGCGGCAGAAGGAAATTGAGGATAACTGCCGCAACGAAGGTGATGATGAACCAGAAAATCTTCTTCTTGAAGTATTTTCTCATGCCCTTACTCATTGCTCTACCCCCTTAGTACGAAAAGGCGGCCATGACCCGCCTTCACAGGTCATGGCCGTCGGTTGGAACGATTACTCGCCGACCAGGGACACGTTGTACAGAGCGGCGATGCCGTAACCATCCGTGCAGTCAGACGGCGGGATGTTGTTGCCGTCGTCCTTCTCGGGATAGCCGGTCCACACGGTCTCGTTCACAGCGTGGAACTGCTCGGGACGATACATCAGGGAGAAGCTGGGCACTTCGTCCAGATAGATCTGGGTGGCCTCAGTGTACAGGGCCTTCAGCTCGGCCTCGTCGGAGGTCAGCGGGATGGTCTTGATGATCTCGTCGATGCGGTCGTTCTTGTAGTGGCCGAAGTTGCCGGACCAGTTGTTGTCCACGCCCAGGAAGTCAGAGCTCATGAAGGAGCGGACACGGCTCCACGGAGCAGCGGGCTCGGCGCCGGCGGGGCTGTACATGAAGATGTCATACTCGGTCTGGGAGGCCTTGGTGAACACGGTCTGATAGATGGACCACTCGGGATAGTTGGTGGTGATGTCCAGGCCGATGTTCTGGCCGGCGGCAGCCACGATTTCCATGGCAGCCTGCCAGTCGGTCCAGCCGTTCGGGCAGCAGGCGTTCAGAGCGATCTTCTCGCCGTTCAGCTCACGATAGCCGTCGCCGTCGGTGTCGACGATGCCAGCGGCATCCAGCAGGGCCTTGGCGCCTTCGATGTCCTTGCCGGCGAACTGCAGATCCTTCACGGCGTCATGGTCATACATGGCCTGCTCGCCGTCGGTGGGGTTCATGACAGAGCGGGGCACCTGCACGAAGGAGGGGCTCTGGTTGGTCATGGCGTTCTCGATGATCTGGTCATAGTCGACCGCCATCGCGATGGCCTTGCGGACTTCCTTCACCTGCAGGGCGGGCACTTCCATGTTGAACCAAGCGGTGGGCATGGTGGCGCAGATGCCATAGGGAGCTTCGTCCATGTAGGTCGCGATCGGCAGACCCTCGACCTCCCACAGGTTCTGGATGTTGGCCACGAACTGCTGGTTCACGTCGATCTGGCCGGCCTTGAAGGCAACCAGGGCGGCGTCGTTGTCAGCATAGATGGCATGGGCGATGTACTTCGGCACAGGCAGCTTGCCCCACATGGAGGCGTCCTGTCCCCAGTAAGCATCGTTGCGGACGAAGGCGACCAGCTGGTCGTTCATCACATAGGGGCCATAGGGGCCGGAGTAGGCAACGTCGTTGGCGGGGTCGTTCAGGACCGCGGCAGCGTCGTTGTTGTTGCGGGCCAGCAGGGTGTCCAGCCAAGCCTTCTGAGCGATGTAGGTGGCGCTCAGGAAGTTGTAGAACTGCAGGGGGTTGGTGGGCTTGCCGTCCTCGGTCAGCTGGGCCTTGATGACAACCTTGCCGTCCACGGCTTCCACGGAAGCGATGTAGGCGTTGTAGCCGGTGTAGGTGCCGTTCTTGACAGCCACAGCGGCGTCCCAGGTCGCGGCCACGTCCTCAGCGGTGACGGGGGTGCCGTCATTCCACTTCGCAGCGGGCTTGATGGCGATCGTCATCTCGGTGAGGTCGTCGTTCCACACGTAATCGCCGTCGGCCAGCAGGGGATAGAGCTTGCCGTCGAGCATGTTGTACATGTAGAGCGTCTCGAACATGATGGTACGGCTGCCGCGGGGCGCGGAGGCCAGAGCCATGGAGTTGTTCATGTTAGAGGACAGGGGGTTGTAACCCACAGCGGGACCCCACTGCTGGCCGCCGAAATACATGGTTTCATTGCGGGGCAGATCGGTGGGAGCTTCGGCGCCGGCAACCGCCACCAGGCTGAGCGCCAGGGACAGAGCAAGCACCAGTGCAAGGAGCTTCTTCATTTGAGCATCCTCCTTTAAAATTTTATTGCAAGGCCGTCCGGCCTTGTAACCAATGAAAAAGATGGGAAACTACACTCGGTTTTCTGCCATCAGGAACAGTCTTATGGTAGCACTAAATGAGAGGCTTGTCAATGACATAAATGAAAATTCTGGTCGTGATTTGTATTGTTTAAGACTTCTTCACAATTTTGCCCGAGAGGATTTGGGACGGTTCCCGCGTTCTTTGCACAGGGACAGGCGCGGGCGGTTACACGATGTAACACAATTGCCGCATATGTAACAGACGGTCCGCGCAGGCCCGCCTTCGCGGCGCATATAAGGAAGAATCACCCGTGAAATCCGCCGAATAGGCTTGCTATTTTCCCCTGTTCCTTCTATAATTAGCCATGCGCTTGCGCGGAAGGATGAGTGCCATGGCCCGAAGGCGGAACCCCTATATCTTTGTGCGGAAAAGGACGCACCCCATCCGCCGGGTGCTGCTCACCGCCGCCGTGTTTTTCGCGGTGGGCCTGGGCATGCTCATGGCGTACAACTACCTGCTGCTGGGCAACGTGCAGCTAAGCACCCACCGCGTGACCGTGGCGGACCTGCCCAGCGATTTGGAGAGCTTTTCCATCCTGCACCTGAGCGACCTGCACGGGGTCACCATGGGCGAGGGCATGAGCCGCCTGCAGCGGGCCATCGGCGAGCAGAGCTATTCCTGCGTGGTGATGACCGGCGACATGGTGGGCGTCAAGGGCGACGTGCAGCCGCTGTTGGACGTGCTGGCCGTGATGCCCCGGGGCGCGCCGGTGTTCATCCTGCCCGGGGACGAGGATCCCGCCTACCTGCAGGACACGGCGCAGGGCACCTCGAGTCCCTACGCGGCCTGGGCGGAGGCGGTGACGCGGCTGGGCGCGGTGCTGCTGGACGAGCCGTACCTCATCACCCGAGGCCGCAACGACCGCAGCCGGCTCTGGCTGATCCCGGAGGATCTGTACAGCCTCGACCT
Organism: uncultured Eubacteriales bacterium; assembly: GCA_902790495.1. Classification (GTDB taxonomy): domain Bacteria; phylum Bacillota; class Clostridia; order Christensenellales; family Aristaeellaceae; genus RUG11272. The sequence continues at coordinate 65,763 of CADASK010000020.1, read as the reverse complement.
CAGCCAGCTGGAGTCGGTCTACAGCGACCAGCTCAAGGAGCTGAACGGCTACCTGGCCCTGACGCCGGACCAGGAGGCGCGGCGGCGCGTGGCGGCCTACCAGGTGGAGCGCGCCCGGCGCGTGCGCGAAAAGCTGAAGGACGTCCGCGAGGGCGACGTGCAGATCGTCGTCAGCCACACGCCCCTGACCGAGGACTTCATGACCGAGGTCATCCCGTGGAGCAGCCGGCAGGACATCGTCTCCCTGCGGCAGGCCTCGCTGATCCTCGCGGGCCATTACTGCGGCGGCCAGTGGCGGCTGCCCGGCAAGGGCGCGGTCTATGTGCCGGAGCTGGGCTGGTGGCCGGACGACGGCGAGGTGACCGGCTGGGGCTTTGTCTACGGCATCCCGCAGCACATCTCCGCCGGCCTGGGGCCCGCGGCCTTCTATCCCTGGTGGGAATCCTTCCGCTTCCTCAATCCGCCCGATGTCACCCGCGTGGTGCTCACCAGCCGGATGTACTGACGGGCCGACCCCCAAAAAAGGCCGCCCGGTGACATGAAAAGGGATTTATGACGCATCATCACCACACCGCCCGGCGCTATGAGATGGATATGACCACCGGGCCGATTCTCCCGAAAATGCTCTCCTTCGCGGGCCCGCTGATGCTCACCGGCATTCTGCAGCTGCTCTACAACGCGGCGGACATCGTCGTGGTGGGCAACTTCGCGGGCGCTCAGGCGCTGGCGGCGGTGGGCTCCACCGGCTCGCTGATCAACTTGCTGGTGAACGTGTTCATGGGCCTGTCCGTGGGCGCGAGCGTGCTGGTGGCCCACAGCTTCGGCGCGGGCGACCTCAAACGCGTGCAGGACGGCGTGCACACCTCCATCACCGTGGCCCTGATCGCGGGCCTCAGCAGCGGCGTGATCGGCTTCGCCCTGGCGCGGCCGATGCTCGAGTGGATGGGCAGCCCCGAGGACGTGATCGACCTGGCGACCCTCTACGTGCGCATCTACTTCCTCGGCATGCCCGCCAACATGCTCTACAACTTCGGCGCGGCCATCCTGCGCGCGGTGGGCGACACCCGCCGGCCGCTGATCTACCTGACCATCTCCGGCCTGGTCAACGTGGCGCTGAACCTGGTGCTGGTCATCGGCTTCAAGCTGGACGTGGCCGGCGTGGCCATCGCGACGGTGGTCAGCCAGGTGGTCAGCATGGTGCTGGTGATGCGGTGCCTGCTGCACACGGACAGCTCGATTCACCTGGACCTGCGCCGCCTGCGCGTCAGCCCCGGCGAGCTGAAGATGATCCTGCGCGTCGGCCTGCCGGCGGGCCTGCAGGGCAGCCTGTTCTCCATCTCCAACGTGCTGATCCAGTCCTCGGTCAACTCCTTCCAGTCCATCGCCATGGCCGGCAACGCCGCGGCCTCGAACTTAGAGGGCTTCGTCTACACGTCCATGAACAGCATCTACCAGGCCGACATGACCTTCGCCAGCCAGAACCTGGGCGCGGGTAGGTACGACCGGGTGAAGCGGCTGATGTGGGTGGCCCTGGGCACGGTGACCGCCATCGGCCTCTCGCTGGGTCTGATCTTCCTGGCGTTCGGCAGGCCGCTCCTGGGCATCTACAACAGCGACCCCGAGGTGATCGCCTTCGGCCTGCGCCGCATGAGCGTCATCTTGCCGACCTACTTCCTGTGCGGCGTGATGGACACGATGGTGGGCCAGCTGCGCGGCATCGGGTTCTCGATCATGCCGATGATCGTGTCCCTCATCGGCGTGTGCGTGTTCCGCATCGGGTGGATTCTCACCATCTTCGCGATGCCTCAGTACCACACCCTGGAGATTCTCTACGTCTCCTATCCCATCTCCTGGAGCCTGACCTTCGCGGTGCATTTAGGGTGCTACCTCACGCTGGGGTACCGCAAGCTGGCGGAGTATGAGAGTTTGAGGAAATAAAAAAGCCGCCCAAACAACAGCGGCTGGCGACGGGCGAAGGGTTGTCAGGGGCGACCGCAAAGCCCCTGACCCGCGCTCGCAGGCGCGGAACCCGCGAAGGTTTCCAAAGGGCGACCGCAAAGCCCTTTGGCCGCGCCCGCAGGCGCGGAACCCCTGCCGCCCGCAAAGGACAACCCCTCAGTCATCGCTTACGCGATGACAGCTCCCCTCATAGGGGAGCCAAGGCGGATGTGTCCGGTGACATAGAAGACGAAGGTGCCCTTGCCTCTCCCTCTGGGAGAGGTGTCAGCGCGAAGCGCTGACGGAGAGGGCATACCCACAGGCGCAGAACTCTGTCAATAGACGAGCTGCCCCGAAGAGTCCAGAGGCGATCGGAAAGCCTCTGGTCGCCGCCCGCAGGCGGCGAAACCCTACCAACGGAGGAACCAATGAGCAATTTTGTTGATCGCGCGAAAATCACCTGCAAGGCCGGCAACGGCGGCAACGGCAAGGTCTCCTTCCACCGGGAGAAGTTTGTCCTGGCCGGCGGCCCGGACGGCGGCGACGGCGGCAAGGGCGGCGACGTGCTGCTCTACGCCGACCCGAACATGCACACCCTGCTGGATTTCCGCTTCAAGAGCAAATACACTGCCGAGAACGGCGCGGACGGCGAGGCCCAGCGCAGAACCGGCAAAACCGGCGAGGATCTGATCATCAAGGTGCCGGCTGGCACGGTGCTGCGCAACGCGGAGACCGGCCTGGTGGTGGCGGATATGGATCAGCCCGGCGAGACCCGCGTGCTGCTCCACGGCGGCCGCGGCGGCTGGGGCAACGCCCACTTCGCCACCCCGACCCGCCAGGCCCCGAACTTCGCCAAGCCCGGCATCCGCACCGAGATCCACACCTTCCAGCTGGAGCTGAAGACCATCGCGGACGCGGGCCTGGTGGGCTATCCCAACGTGGGCAAGAGCACCATCCTCTCCGTGGTGACCAGCGCCAAGCCGAAGATCGGCAACTACCACTTCACCACCCTGACGCCCAACCTGGGCATCCTGCGCCGCAGGGGCCAGGACATCGTGCTGGCGGACATCCCCGGCCTGGTGGAGGGCGCGGCGGACGGCGTGGGCCTCGGCCACGACTTCCTGCGCCACGTGGAGCGCACCCGGCTGCTGCTGCACGTGCTGGACGTCTCCGGCATCGAGGGCCGCGACCCCGTGGCGGATTTCGACCAGATCAACCTCGAGTTGAAACGCTACGGCGACCTGGCCGACCGCCCGCAGATCGTGGTGTGCAACAAGGCCGATCTGATGGAGGACGACACGAATCTGCGCCGCGTGCGGGAGCATGTGGCCCCGCTGGGTTGGCCGGTGTTCTGCGTCAGCGCCGCCGCGCGCCAGGGCTTTGACGAGCTGCTGGACGCCGTGGCGGACACCCTGCGCGATCTGCCGCCGATCCAGCGCTTCGCCGAGGAGGAGGTTCCCGACGAGGACGACCGCCTGGACGACAGCTTTACTGTGCGCGTGGAGGACGGCGTCTACGTGGTGGAGGGCTCCGCGATGGAGCACCTGATCAACTCGGTCAACTTTGACGACGACGAGAGCCTGAACTGGTTCCACCGCACCCTGCGCCGCAAGGGCATCATTGACGAGCTCCGCCGCCAGGGCGCCACCGAAGGCAGCACCGTCCGCATCGACGAGATGGAGTTTGATTTCGTAGACTGATTGCGTTTCCGAAAGCTCAGCTTAAAAGCGACGGGCGAAGGGTTGTCAGGGGCGACCGCAAAGCCCCTGACCCGCGCCCGCAGGCGCGGAACCCTCATCCGTCAGCGTCTGACGACGCTGCCACCTTCCCCCAAAGGGGGAAGGCTCTATCCCCCTTTACGACAGCTCAAGTAAAAAGCGACGGGCGAAGGTTTCCAAAGGGCGATCGCAAAGCCCTTTGGCCGCGCCCGCAGGCGCGGAACCCTCATCCGTCAGCGTCTGACGACGCTGCCACCTTCCCCCGGAGGGGGAAGGCTCTATCCCCCTTTACGACAGCTCAACATAAAAGCGACGGGCGAAGGTTTCCAAAGGGCGACCGCAAAGCCCCCTGACCCGCGCCCGCAGGCGCGGAACCCCTGCGCCAAGACAGAAAGGACGAATGTACATGGATCCCATTCGGGTTGTTATCGCCGATGACGACATGGGCATGCGCCTGATCGAAAAGAAAATGCTCGAGCGCGTGGAGGGCTTCACCCTCGTGGGCGAGGCCTCCGACGGCAACGAGCTGATGACCCTGGTGGAAAACGAGCGCCCCCAGGTCGTCTTCCTTGACGTGGAAATGCCGGGCAAGACCGGCGTGGAGTGCGCCCGGCTCATTCAGGACATGAACCCGGCCATCCTGCTGATCTTCGCCACCGCCCACGACCAGTACATGGGCGACGCCTTCGAGGTCTACGCCTTCGATTACCTCATCAAGCCCTTCAAGGTGGAGCGGGTGATCCAGACGCTGGAGCGCGCCCGGGACCGCCTGCGCGGCGTGGGCGAGGAGCCTCTGCCGGAGCTGAAGCGCTACCGCAAGGTCAGCGGCGAGCGGCTGATGCTGCGCCACCGCGAGGGCGTGAGCTTCGTGGACATGGACAGCATCCTGCTGGTGCAGCGCGAGGACCGCGCCACCGTGCTCTACACCGAGGGCGGCGGGCGCTACGTCACCTCGGACTCCCTGGCGGAGACCGAGGCTAAGCTCGACCCGGCGGTGTTCTTCCGCTGCCACAAGAGCTACATCATCAACCTCAACAAGATCTCCAACATCGAGCCCTACGGCCGCTGGACCTACATCGTGAAGCTGGAGGGCACCAAGCAGGACGCCCTGATCACCCACGAGAAGTACGAGGAGCTGGAGAAGCTGTTCAGCTGAAGGTATTGCGCCTGCAGGCGCGGAATCTCCTGCCACCTGCCGAAAGGAAGAAAGTCTTATGAAACGACTGCTGACCCTGTTGCTGGCCCTGGCGCTGACCCTCAGCGCCCTGCTCCCCTCCGCCCTGGCGGACACCTCCGTCCTCCGCGGCTGGGACAAGAGCGCGGGTTACGTCTACGTCACCCTGGGCGAATACCGCTACGAGGAGGACGGCACCCCGGCGCCCATCCGCTGGCGGGTGCTGGAGGTCTCGGACGGCACGGCCTACGTGGTGAGCGAGTACGTGCTGATCAACCACCGCATCCACGGCGACGATCAGCCCTGGATCGACTCGAAGGGCGATTTCAAGATCACCGAGATGTACGACTTCCTCAACGGCGAGTTCCGGGAGGAGGCCTTCACCGACGCCGAGTGGGATTGTCTCGTGGACACGCCGGACTGGGGACGGATGTTCCTGCTGAGCGCTGACGACCTGAAGAAGAAGGAATACGGCTTCGCGACAAAGGAATCCCACAAGGCCTGGGGCACCCCCTGGGCCCGCGCCCAGAAGCTGCCGGACGGCCATGACGCCCTGTTCCAGTACGGCGCGAAGTACGGCGGTCACTCCTGCTACTGGACCCGCAGCCAGTCGGTCAACCACAAGTACGCCGCGCGCTGCACCAAGCAGGACGGCGCGGTGGGCTACATCCGCGTGGTGGTGCAGAACGAGGGCTGCCGTCCCGCCTGCCTGATCGACCTGACCAAGATCGACATCGCCGGTGGCGCGGGCACCCTGGAGAATCCCTTCCAGGCAGTACCGGTGGCGGGGATGTAAAGAGAAAGAATAAGAAACGCCCTTCGGCCGCTGCTGGCCGGAGGGCGTTTCTTTGCAATCGTTGCAGCTGTTTACCTCGTGAACTTCACCGTGTGGCGGAACTTGCTGTACACGGTGTCCTTGTAGGTTTCGGAGTAGGTGCGCGGGCAGGTCAGGCGCATCACGATCAGGGTCTTGTTGATGCAGGTCAGGTGGATGCGGCCCCAGACGGAGGCGCCCGTGTCCTTGCGCACGCCGGTGAAATCGGCGTAGATGCCGTTCTTGTCCATCAGGGTGCGCTTGGCCGTGTTGGTGGGGCTGAAGGAGGTGTAGTCCGCCTTCAGGTTGTTCATCAGCGTCTTGACTTCCTTCTTCATGTCGGCCTCGCCGTAGGCGTTGGCCACGGCGACGGCGCGCACCACCAGCTCCGCCTTGTAATCCACGGAGGCGTCGGGGTTGGTGAGGATGAAGGTGTCCGACGCGAGGTCGTTGACCTCCCAGCCCACGGGGCCGTCGAAGCTCAGGGAGAGCTTGGTGGCGTCGTAGGTCACGAAGTCGGTGATGGTGATGGCCGGAGCCGGGGTCGGCGTGGGCTTGTCGATGGGATCGAGCACCACGGGCGTCGCGCCGGCGTAGGCGCTGGAGATGATCGGCGCGGGGGTCGGAACGCTCGACACGGTGGACTCAAAGGTGAGCTCCTGCCACTCGTCCTCCGCGTTGGGATCCTCCTCCGAGGCGGGATCATAGTCCCCGGAGTCGAAATCATAGGTCACCGTGTCCGCCAGCGCGGGCGGATCGGGAACCGTCACGTTCTGCTGGGGGAGCTGATTGACGCTGGTCACGACCTGGAAGGGCTCGCTGTTGTTGGCGCTCTGGCAGGCTGTGAGGGCCAGCAGGCACACGGCGAGGATCAGCGCAAGCCATCCGCGTTTGTTCATCTTGGTACCTCCTATCCAAATCGTTCGGCGCCGGGGTTCCGCGCCTGCGGGCGAGGGCAAAGGGCTTTGCGATGGTTCTTTGCAACCTTTCGCCCGCGTTTGTCTTTGATCATGGGTTGATGGAAAAGGCTTACTGTGCGTCGTCCGTATATCTCGGGTGATACATCCTGCGGTCGTCCAGATACTTGATCCTCTCGGAGAAGGCGCCCTCGGGCGTGCGCTCCTGGATGGTCTGCATCTCGTTCATCTTCGCGTCGAAGGTGTCGATCCAGTGCAGGGCCTCCGCCTCGGGGAACATCGGGCGGCGCGGGGAGCCGAACTCCGGCTCGCCGTGGTGGCTGATGAGCATGTGCTCCAGCAGCGCCAGGGTCTCGCCGCCCACGCCGGTGTTCCGGGCGGCCTCGTCCAGGCGGCTGACGCCGCGCACCAGATGGCCGATCAGGAGGCCGTCGCGCGTGTAGTCGGTCACATTGCCCAGGGCGTCGCTCTGCATCTCGTCGATCTTGGCCAGGTCGTGGACGATGACCCCGGCCAGCAGCAGATCGCGGTGGAGGAAGGGGTAGGCCTCGAGGATCTTCTGGGCGGTCACCAGCATGCTGGTGGTGTGGTGCAGCAGGCCCGCGCGCTCGGCGTGGTGCATGCGCTGGGCTGCCGGGTAGAAGTCCAGCTCGTCGCCGGCCAGGCGCAGCATCTCGCGGGTGAGCTTCCTCAGGCTTTCGCTCTCGAAGCTGTCGATCACCCGGTCGATCTCGCCGCGCATGGTCTCGGGGCTTTCCGGGGCGGAGGGGATCAGCCTGCGCATATCCACCTCGTCCTCGGCCCGCATCATGCGCCAGAGCTCCACGCGCAGCTGCAGCCGCCCGTTGAACTCCTGCACGGTGCCGCGCACCTTCACCACGCTGCCGCTGGCGGGCGGCGTCTCGAGGCTGTTCCAGTTCCAGATCTTGCCGTTGATCTCGCCTGAGCGGTCACAGAGGGTGATGTCCAGGTAGAATGAGCCTTTCTTGTCGATGCGCTGCTCCGCGCTGCGCACCAGCAGGAAGCCCTCGTAGCGCATGTCCTTGGCCAATTGAACGACCGTGATTTCCTCCATAGATACTCCTTCGGAAAAAACATTGATTGCGATTGCGATAACATGAAAGGTTTGCACCCGAAGGTTTGCAAAGGGCGATCAGAAAGCCCTTTGCCCGCGCCCGCTGGCGCGGAACCCATGAGCTTGATGGTGCAGCAAGCTCCCGATAGCTTAGTAGGGTGCACTTCCCGATGTCCCGGGCGCGAGATTGGCGTAGGTCGTATACTCACTCAGCCACGCCAGCTTCACCGTGCCCAGGGGGCCGTTGCGCTGCTTGGAGAGGATCACCTCGCCGATGTTCTTGTCCTCCGTCTCGGGGTTGTAATAGGCCTCGCGGTGGAGGAACATGACCACGTCGGCGTCCTGCTCGATGGAGCCGGAGTCGCGCAGGTCAGACAGGATGGGCCGCTTGTCCGGGCGGTTGGCCGCGGCGCGGGAGAGCTGGGCGCAGGCGATGAGCGGCACCTTTAGATCCAGGGCGATGGCCTTCAGGCTGCGGCTGATCTCGCTGACCTCCAGCTGGCGGTTCTCCGCCCGGCCGTCCGCGTGCATCAGTCCCAGATAGTCCACCACGATCAGGTCGAGGCCGTGCTCCATCATCATGCGGCGGCAGCGCGAGCGCAGCTGGGTGGGGGAGAGGCCGGCGGTGTCGTCCATGTAGATGGGCGCGTCGGCCATGGTGGTGATGGAGGTGGCCAGCTTGCCCCAGTCCTCCATGGACAGGGTGCCCTGGCGAACCTTCTGCATGTCCACACGGGCGTTGGAGCAGAGCATACGCAGGGTGATCTGCTCGCGCGGCATCTCCAGGGAGAAGACAGCCACCGTCTTGCCGGCCACGAGGCCCGCGTAGGAGGCGATGTTCATCGCGAAGCTGGTCTTGCCCATGGAGGGGCGCGCACCGATGAGGATCAGCTCGCCGGGGTGCAGACCGGTCAGCAGGCGGTCCAGGTCGGTGAAGCCGGTGGGCACGCCGGAGACGCGGCCCTTGAGGCGGCTCAGTTCCTCGATCTGCTGGTAGGTGTTGAGCAGCACGTCGTGGATGGGCAGCAGGGTGTCGCCGCCGCCGCGCCGCATCACGATGTCGAAGATGGCCTTCTCCGAGTGGGCCAGCACGTCCTCCAGCGGGTTCATCTGGTTGTAGCACTCCTGCTGGATGGTCTGCGTCGCGCCGATCAGGTTGCGCAGGGTACTCTTCTCCAGCACGATGCCGATGTAGGCCTGGACGTTGGCGGTGGTGGGCACAAACTGCTCTAGCTCCATCAGGTAGGCGTCGCCGCCCACGCCCTCCAGGCTGCCCCGCCGGGACAGCTCCGCGTCCATGGTCACCAGGTCGATGGGCCTGTGGGCCTGGTTGAGGGCCTGCATACAGCGGAAGATTTCGCGGTGCTGGGGCTGGTAGAAGTCCTCCTCGCTGAGGCGCTCCATGGCCTTGTCCACCGCGCGGGGATCCTGGAGCATGGCACCCAGGACGGAACGCTCAGCCTCGAGGCTGTTGGGCGGCACGGCCGCGCGTACCTCGCTCATCGGGTGTCATCTCCTTACTTTGTACTCAGAGAAGAGTACATCTTCTTATCAATGGATTGAATTGCAGCTCGTCTTTTAGCAGGATTCCGCGCCTGCTGGCGCGGGCAGGGGGCTTTGCGGTCGCCCCCTGCACCCCTTCGCGTGTCATATTTTCAGTTGAGCGCTCGAAGAGGATACAGCCTTCCCCCTCTGGGGGAAGGTGGCAGCGTCGCAAGACGCTGACGGATGAGGGGATTTCGCGCCTGCGGGCGCGGCCAAAGGGCTTTGCGATCGATCCGGGGCTGCCGCCCGCTTTTCGCTGAAAACAGTCCACTGGACTGTTTTCCGGGCGCTCAGAGCCCTTTGGAAACCTTCGCCGCCCGCTTGATCAATTTGGGCGAGAAAAGGCTTACTTCTCCGCCGCGACGACGTGCAGCACCATGGGGGTGGTGATGCCGCTGTAGAGCCACACGCTCACCTTGTAGTCGCCGACCTGCTTGACCTGCTCCTCGATCTCGAGCTTCTTCTTGTCCACCGCGATGCCGTGCTGGGCCTGCAGGGCAGCGGCCACGTCGGCGCTGGTCAGGCTGCCGTAGAGGCGGCCCTTCTCGCCGCACTTGACCGGCACGGTCACGACCTTGTTCTTCAGCTGATCGGCCTTGGCCTGGGCCTCGGCGCGGCGCTCGGCCTCGCGGGCGTCCTCGGCGGCGCGCTTGCGCTGGATCTCCTTCATCGCGCCGGGGGTGGCCTCCACGGCCAGCTTCTTGGGGAAGAGGAAGTTGCGCGCATAGCCGTCGGAGACGGTCACGATATCGTCGCGCTTGCCGTTGCCCTTCACATCCTGCAGCAGGATAACCTTCATGTTCTGATCCTCCTTGTGCAAAGGCCCGGGGGCCTGTATCTCGCTCAAAGCGCATGGGGCGAACACAAGCCGCCCACTTATGCAATGTGCATTGTACCACATCATCCAAAAAAATCAAGGTTTTATTGATAAGATGTGTCAGAAATATGAAGAAAAAGTGTCACAGAGAGGCTTTCTGCTTACTTCGATATGACAGCCAAAGCTAAAGCGTAAGCAGCGAAAGCGAAGGGGTGCAGGGGGCTCGGAGCGCCCGGAAAACGCCATGTTATGGCGTTTTCAGCGGAGAGCGGGCGGCAGCCCCGGACCGATCGCAAAGCCCCTAGGCTGGCCCGGAGGGCCAGAAATCGCAACCAATGACAGAAAAATGCGCAAATCTGTCTGTTCTTTGCGGGCTTTGCGTGGTACAATGCTGGGGGAATTCCACATAAGCAAACAATGACGAACGGAGGTTATGAGTATGAAGAGACTGCTTGCGTGGCTGCTCACGCTGGCGATGGCGGTCAGCCTGCTGCCCGCGTCGCTGGCCGAGACCGCGGACGCGACGGACGCCCTGCCCCAGGTGGGCGACACCGTGCACGGCTTCACGGTGAAGGAAATCCGTGACTTCCCGCTGCTGGGCGCGACGATGGTGCTCTTTGAGCACGACAAGACCGGCGCGGGCCTGACCTACCTGGCGAACGAGGATACGAACCGGGTCTTCGACCTGACCTTCCTCACCTGGGCGGTGGACAACACGGGTCTGCCCCACGTGTTTGAGCACGCGACGACTGACGGCTCGGAGAAGTACCCGTCCTCGGCGCTGTTCTTCAACCTGAGCTACCAGACCTACAACACCTACATGAACGCCATGACCGGCGAGCGGATGACCACCTACCCGGTGGCCTCCCTGAGCGAGGCCCAGCTGCTGCGGTACGCGGACTTCTACACCGACAGCTGCCTGCACCCGATGATCATGGAGGATGAGAGCATCTACCGCGAGGAGGCCTGGCGCTACCGCATGGCCTCGGCGGACGCGCCCCTGACCCTGGAGGGCACCGTCTATTCCGAGATGCTCGGCGCCCTTGACCTCGCGCGGATGGCCCGCTACAACGCCAAGCGCACGGCCTTCCCCGGCTCCGTGACGGGCAATATCTCCGGCGGCGATCCGGACTTCATCCCCGACATGACCTGGCAGATGCTGAAGGATTATCACGATCAGTTCTATCATCCCAGCAACTGCATGGCCTACCTCTACGGCCAGTTCGAGCATTACGGCGATTTCCTGGCCCTGCTGGACGAGGCCTTCGCGCCCTATGAGCGCAGGGAGTTCACCTTCGAGGACAGCGGCTACACCCCGCTGACCGCTCCCGTTGCGGCGGAGTACGCCTTCCCCGTGGAGGCCGGCAGTCAGAAGGAGAACAGCGCGTCGGCGTATTACACCATCGTGTGCCCTGGCCTGAAGGATAACCCGGAGGAGGAGCTGGTGCTCAACACCCTCACCGACGTGCTGGTGGCGGATGGCTCTCCCCTCAAGCTGAAGCTGCGCGAGGCCTATCCCTCCGCCCGGCTGACCTGCTTCATCGACACGAACGGCCCGGAGGACGCGGTGGTGTTCAGCGCCGAGAGCATGAACCGGGGCGACGGCGAGGGCTTCCGCGCCGCGGTGGACGCGGCCCTGAGCGAGGTGGCCGAAAAGGGCTTCGCGGATGAGCTGGTCGAGGGCGTGATGGCCCAGCTGAACCTGGACATCCGCCTCTCCCGGGAGAACGCCAGCGTGGGCGTCAACGTGATTCCGAGCATTGCGGATCTGTACGCCAGCTCCGGCAATCCCTTTGCCTACCCGGACTATGTGGACGCGCTGGGCCGCATCGAGGCCTGGAACCGTGAGGGCCGCTACCAGGAGGCCGTGGCCAAGTGGCTGGTCGGCAGCCAGACCTGCGCCGTGGCCACGACCTACCCCGAGCCCGGCGCGAAGGAGGCCAGGGACGCCGCCCTGGCGGATCGCCTGGCGGAGGTCAAGGCCGGCATGGGCGAGGAGGAGATCAGCGCGGTGGTGACCGCCTCCAACCAGGAGAAGGAGACCAAGGACGCCAGCGAGTACGTCAAGCAGCTCCAGGCGGTGACGGTGACGTCCCTGCCGGAGGAGATGAAGCTCTACGACATCACCGACACGGTGGGCGAGGACGGCGTCCGCATGATCGAGGCGAAGGCGGGCGTGGACGGCATCGGCGCGGTCAAGCTGCTGCTGGACGCAGCGGCGCTGCCCCAGGAGGATCTTCACTGGTTCTCCCTGTTCACCAACCTGATGGGCGAGCTGCCCACGGACAAGCACAGCCGCGAGGAGCTGGATGTGCTGATGAGCCGCTACCTGTACAACCGCGAGATCCGCCTGTCCCTGACGGGCAAGGGTGAGGGCTTCCACCCCTACCTGAACGTGAGCTGGATCGCCACCGACGAGGATCAGCCCACCTCCTATGAGCTGGTGAAGGAGATCCTGTTCGGCACCGATTTCTCCGACACGGAGGAGCTGGCCAAGCGGATCTCCGCCGTGAAGGCCGCGCTGAAGAGCAGCATCAACGGCGGCGTGTACAACGTGCAGCTTTACCGCGCCTTTGCGGTGACCAATCCCATGTACCGCTACTACACCTATTTCAACCACCTGGAGTACTACGCCTTCCTGGAGCAGGTGGAGCAGCTGATGGAGACCCAGCCCGAGGCCGTGGCGCAGAAGCTGCAGCAGACCCAGGCCTTCTTCCACAGCCGCACCGGGGCCGTCGCGGCCTTCGCGGGCAACGAGGCAAGCATTGAGGCCGGCCGCGCCCTGACCGAAGCCTTCTTCGCGGACATGGACGCCGAGGCCCGGGAGCCCATGACCTATGAGCTGCCCAGCCCCGCCGCCCGCGAGGCCGTGGTGGTGGACAGCGGCGTGCAGTTCAACCTCCTGGTGAGCGACGAGGCCACCCTGGGCATCCAGGATCAGGCCGGCACCTGGGGCGCTGTCACCTCCCTGGTGACGGACAAGCTGCTGATGCCCCTGCTGCGCGAGCAGTACGGCGTGTACACGCCCCTGCACAGCACCCAGGCGGATGCCGGCATGTACATCCTGGCGTACCGCGACCCGAACATCGCGGAGACTTACGCCGTGTATGACCAGCTGGCGGACCTGGTGGAGGGCCTGGAGCTGGATCAGGAGACCCTGGACGGCTACATCCTCTCCTCCTACTCGCGCTATGCCCTGAGCCAGGGCGAGCTGTCCGGCGCGCTGAACGCCATCAGCAATGCCCTCAACGGTGATCCGCAGGATCGGAACCTGGATTACATGCGCCAGCTCAAAGCCGTGACGCCTGAGACGGTGAAGGCCAGCGCGGCCGTGTACCGCACCCTGGCGGAACAGGGCGTGCGCATGACCGGCGGCAGCGCGGCCAAGATCAAGGAGAACGCGGACCTGTATGAGCAGATCCTGACGCCCTTCGGCGCCGCGGAGACGAGCTTCGCGGACGTGCCTGCGGACAGTCCGCTGGCCGGCCCCGTCGCCAAGGTGCTGAGCTACGGCATGATGGCTGCGGAGAGCGAGGAGAGCTTCGGCGCGGAGGCCCCCGCCACCGCAGCCGAGCTGGCCGGCGCCCTGATGACCCTGGCCATCGGTCAGCCCATGGACGGGCAGGAGGCCATGACCCAGCTGGCCGGCGTCGGCGTGCTGAGCGGCCTGCAGCCCGACGACGTGCTGACCCACGGCCAGTGCGACCAGGGGCTGGTGGCTTTCCTGACCAACGTGGTCGGCGCGACCGGCGTGGAGGCCGATCCCGAGAACGAGACCACCAACCTGCCCATGAACCGCGGCGAGCTGGCTGAACAGCTGGCGATGCTGCTGCAGATGTTCGGGATGTAATCCTCCCGGAAATGCAAAAGTGGCATGCGAAGGGGTGGAGGGGGCGACCGCAAAGCCCCCTCCCCGCGCCCGCAGGCGCGGAATCCCTTGCATGAAGTTCCATCACAAGAAAAGACCCGGCATTGCGCCGGGTCTTTTCTGTCGGGGATTTAGCCCCAATCCTCCGGGATCACGGAATCCCAGGTTTCCTCCTCATAGTGCAGCGTGTCGGACACATGGTTCTTCACCTGCCCTGCGATCAGGCGGTCAAAGCCCCGCAGGGACGCGAAGGGCATGAACTGCTTGGCGCGGGTTTCGCGAGGCATGGACGGGTGCTTGGGGAGCGTGGGACGCTCCTTGTCCAGGATATCGGCGTAAGGGTGGTCTGATGCTTGCTGTTTCATAGAAGCCTCATTTGAACTGCTTGGCAGCAGAGGGGGTTCCGCGCCTGCGGGCGCGGGCAAGGGGCTTTGCGATCGGTCCGGGGCTGCCGCCTTGGTTTTGGCTGCTTAACGCGTTACGCTCTGGGGAGCTGCCAGTGATAGTGGGCGGCGAGGAGGCGCAGGATGATGACCACCACCGCGCCTGCGGTCATGGCGACCACATCGCCCAGGGGCGCCCACAGCGCCTCGCAGACCATCGCGCCGATCAGCACCGCGCAGGCGTAGAAATGCTTGACGAAGATGAAGGGGGTCGTGCCGGCCATCATGTCCCGCATGACGCCGCCGCCCACCGCGCCCACCGTGCTCACGAACACGGCCAAGAAAAAGCTCGCGTTCGGGATGGTCTCATGGGCGATGGCCACGCCGACCACGGTGAAAACGCCCAGGCCCAGGGTGTCCATCAGGTGGATGGGGAAGTGCAGGCCCTTCTCGTGCAGGTCAAAGGCGCGGCGCACGTAGGGGATGAACACCACGATGGAGGTCACGATGGCGATGATGGCGTAGCGCGGATCGGTGAAGGCGCTGGGCGGTGTGGTGCCGATCAGCAGGTCGCGCACGATGCCCCCGCCGGTGGCGGTGGTCAGCCCGAGGATCGTGACGCCCAGGGCGTCCATGTGCTTGTGGATGGCGAGCATCGCCCCGGAAATCGCGAAGGCGATGGTGCCGATGATCTCGAAGATGAGTCTGGCCGCATGAAGCATAGGGTGTGTTCCTCCCCTTACAGACACTTCAAAGAAAAAAGCGGGCGGGCGAAGGTTTCCAAAGGGTTCGGAGCGCCCGGAAAACTCCATGTTATGGCGTTTTCAGCGGAGAACGGGCGGCAGCCCCGGACCGATCGCAAAGCCCTTTGGTCGCCGCCCGCAGGCGGCGAAACCTCTTGCGATGGATGAGCTCTCAAAACAACTGATTAATAAGTCGCCATATTAACGTTCAACGTTCTCAGCTTCGCTGCGGCTGCGCTGCCGCTGGGCGCAAGCACCCGCAGATACGGCGCATCCTCAAAGGCGTCCGTCGCAATATCGGTCAGCTCCACCGGCAGGTAGACGCACCAGAAGCCGCTCTCCGCGAAGGCCCTGGCCCCGATGGCTGTGCAGCTCTCGGGCACCGTCAGGTACCTGGCGGCGGTGACCCCCGCGAAGGCCTCCTCCTCGATGGCTGTGACGCCGGAGGGCAGGGTCAGCTCGTTCTCGCGGGTGTAGGTGCCGGTGAACTCGCCCTTCTGCACGCCGCTGACCTGGCCGTAATAGGTGTAGCTCAGGCTGACCTGCACGGGCGTGCCACTGGCGGTGTGGTACCAAAGGTAGTTGGGCATCTCCCGGGCGAAGATGGTGCCGAAGACCTGGGCCTGCATCTCGGTCAGGAGGTAGAAATCCGTGCCCGCGGTGGTCTTCAGCAGGGTGCTCAGGCTGGTGAAGCCGCTGTCGATCTGATCCTGCAGGGCGGCGATGGTGGCCGCCGCGCAGGTTTGCCAGGCCCCGGAGCGGACGTAGTAATTGCAGTCGAGGGAGGAGCAGGTGCGGACGGCGCCTCCGCCGGCCATGAAGCGGAAGCTGTGATCGACCAGCATCAGCTCGTTGGTCAGCCCGAAGTAGAGATGGGTCGGGCCGCTCGAGGGATCGTTCCAGGTGGCGTCGATCTGGTACCACTCGCCGTCGAGCAGGGCGAGGTTCCAGGCGTGCTGCTCGCCGGTGGAGCGCTGATAGCCGATGACGCGCTCGGCGCTGTAGCCCGCGGCGGCCATCATCATGCTGAAGGCGCGGGCGTAGCCGTTGCAGGTGCCTGTGCCGTTGACGATGAGGTCGTAGGGATTGTAGTAGACGTACGAGTGATCGTAGGCGGCGTGGCCGGTGAGCCAGTCGTGGATGGAGAGGGCGGCGGTGTAGCTATCGCTGGTGTCCAGGGAGGCCACGACGTCGCTGATCGCCGTGCTCAGCTCGCTGCCCGTCTTGTCCGGGATGGTCATGGTCAGGCTGAGGAGGCCGCCGGAGAGTTCGTTGCCGTTCTGATCCAGCGCCTGGAAGAGCACGGCGTGCTTGCCGCTCTGGCGGAAGGTGTAGGAGAACACCCAGACGCAGTTTCCGTCGGCGTTCAGCTGCGGCTCAATCTTGGGGGCATGGTAGAGCATATCCGCCTTGTTGTCGACGCCGTAGGTATTGTCCAGCAGGCCGACGACGATGTCGAGGCCTTTGACCTGGCTGCTCAGGGCGGTGACCGTGTAGGTCCGGGTGCCGTCCACCGCGTAGGTGCCCTCGGACGTGTAGGCGAGATAATTGGTTGCCCGCGAGGTAGCGTAGAGGGACAGGCGGGGCACGTCGAAGCTGGTCTGCAGCTCGTGGGCGGAGGCCATGCCGACGGCGAGCAGGGCAGCGCAAAGCACGCAGAGTCCGATGAAAGACCGGAACCTTCTCATCCGGGCAACCCTCCTCTCGCTGGATATCGGCGCGCAAAGCCTGGTTCAACAACTAAATCGTAACATAATCGCAACAGCTTGTCAACAAAAAATCCCCACCGCACCGCGATGGGGAATGATCCGGCCTCAAGCCTCCTGGTTCCGCTCCCAGATGAAACGCAGGCCCTTCAGGGTCAGCAGGCCGTCCACGTGGTCGATCACATGGGACTCGTCGGCGATCATCTGGGCCATGCCGCCGGTGGCCACCACCGTGGCGTCCTTGCCCAGCTCGCGCTTCATCATCTCCACGATGTGCCCCACCATGCCCACGTAGCCGTAGAACATGCCGCTCTGCAGGTTGCTCAGGGTGGTGCGGCCGATGACCCGGTCGGGCTGGGCGATCTCGAAGGAGGGCAGCTTGGCCGTGCCGCTGGACAGGGCCTGGCTGGCCAGCTTGATGCCCGGGAAGATCGCGCCGCCTAGGAAGGCCGCGTTCTCATCCACCACGCCGAAGGTGGTGGCGGTGCCGAAGTCGATGGTGATGACCGGCCCGCCGTACTGGGTGAAGGCGGATACCGCGTTGGCGATACGGTCGCTGCCCAGCTCGCGGGGGTTCTCATAGCGGATGTTGATGCCGGTCTTCACGCCGGGGGCGATGAACATCGGCTGCAGGTCAAAGTAGCTGCGGCACATGTGCTCCACGGTGAAGTTGATGGTCGGCACCACGGAGGAGATGA
Organism: uncultured Eubacteriales bacterium; assembly: GCA_902790495.1. Classification (GTDB taxonomy): domain Bacteria; phylum Bacillota; class Clostridia; order Christensenellales; family Aristaeellaceae; genus RUG11272. Next base: position 48,367 of record CADASK010000020.1, on the reverse strand, counting down.
TGATTCCCTCGATGGTCTCCGGGTCCAGCTTCTCGTGGGCGAAGAGGTTCAGCAGCAGGGAGCCGAACTCGTCGGAGGTGTACTGCCGCTGGGTCGAGATGCGCCAGTAGCTGCGCAGGGTCGACGCGTCGAACACGCCGGTCTTGATGTTGGTGTTGCCGATATCCATCGCGAGGATCATGGGCTGCGCTCCTTTGCGTCAGATCAGTCGGGCCTTCCGGAGCGCCACGGTGACGGCCCCGGTGATCAGGGTGGCGACGATCATCTCCACCACAGCGTTGACGCCCGTGGAGGCGATGATGTAGGCGAGGGCGCTGCGGCCGGCCATGCTCTCCTGCAGGACGGGCGTGCTGCCGAAGAGGAGCACCAGCAGACCCATAAAGAACAGGGTGTTAAAGAAGGCGGCGCAGAAGCCGGTGACGGCGCCCTTGATATAGAGGGGCGCGCGGGTCTTGTCCATCAGCCGGAAGACGAAGGCGGCGATGAGGCCTACCATCACCCGGGAGACAAAGCGCTGGATGAACATGAGCACCCAGCTGTAGCCCACCAGGGCTGCGCCCAGGGCGCTGGCGCCGAGGATGCCGAAGCACTGCGCGAAGCTGATGAGGCCGAAAGCGCCGCCGATGATGACGCCGCCCGGATAGCCCATGGCGATGGCCGCGATGGCCACGGGGATCATGTTGAAGGTGATGCTCAGGCCGGCGGGCATGGGAATGTTGACATAGCCCAGCACCACCAGGATGGCGATGAGCAGCGCCAGGAGGGTCATCCTGGCAACCTTGGACTGACGGGTGTTTGCTTTGATGGTCATGTTGTGCCTCCAATCGGGCCCGCTCAGGGTGCCCGTCGTGTAGTGGGATAAAGAAAGAAATCCCGCGCGGCCATGTTCGGTGCCGAAGCTCCCGACGCGCCGCGCAGGGTATAGCATACGCTGTTTCAGTGTATTTGTAAAGTCTTTCCGCGATGGTTTGGGGCAGGGAAGTGAGGTTTTGAACCTTGTGCGGGTTGCGAAAGCTCCATTTCAACGGTGCGGCGAAGGTTTCCAAAGGGCGATCGCAAAGCCCTTTGGTCGCCGCCCGCAGGCGGCGAAACCCACTGCTGCTCGCAAGAGGCAACCCCTCAGTCATCGCTGATGCGATGACAGCTCCCCTAATAGGGGAGCCAAGGACCCTCATCCGTCAGTCCTGCGGGCTGACACCTTCCCCCCTCCGGGGGAAGGCTTTAGACCTCACCAGCTCAACACCTCGTGCCCATCCTCCGTGACCAAAACCATAATCTCCCACTGCGCCGAGGGCAGCCCATCCCTGGTGGAGACCTCCCAGCCGTTCGTGCGGTTGGTCACATGCGCTGCCGAGCCCATGTTTACCATCGGCTCGATGGTAAAGATCATCCCGGGCACCAGCAGCATCTCCTGCCCCTTGTGGGTCACATAGCTCACAAAGGGATCCTCGTGGAACTCCAGCCCGCAGCCGTGGCCGCCGATATCCCGCACCACCGCGTAGCCGTTGGCCGTTGCGTGGTCGTTCACCGCCTGGCCCACATCGCCCAAAAAGCCCCAGGGCTGCACGGCCTCCAGGCCCAGCTCGACGCACTCCTTCGTCACCTGCACCAGCTTGCGCTTCTCCGCACTGACGTCGCCGATGCAGAACATGCGCGAGGAGTCGGAGAAGTACCCGTCCAGGATGGAGGAGCAGTCCACGTTGACGATGTCGCCGCTCTTGAGAATCACCTTGTCCGAGGGGAAGCCGTGGCAGACCTGCTCGTTGACCGAGGTGCACACGCTGTAGGGATAGCCCTCGTAGTTCAGCGGAGCGGGGATGCCGCCCATCTTCGTGGTGGTGTCGTACACGATGCGGTCGATCTCGGAGGTCGGCATGCCCTCGCAGATCTTCTCCGCCACCGCGTCCAGCACCGCGACGTTGATCTTGCAGCTCTCCTTGATCTTTTCGATCTGCTGCGGGGTCTTGATCATCTTGTGGGTCGGCACGGTGTGACCCATGTCCTTGTAATGGCTGATCTTCTCGTCGAAGGCCATGTGACAGCTCTTATATTTTTTGCCGCTGCCGCACCAGCAGGGCAGATTGCGCCCGAGCTTTTCCAACATAACGCGCTCCTTTCGCGGAATCAAAAAACTCCACCGCGATGATAGCACAGCGGTGGGGGTTTGTAAAGGAGATGGGGGAGGGATGGGAGAGAAAAGTTAGTCGTCACTATTTGGGGTCAGGAGGCATATACCTGCCGCAAAGGGATATAGACCGTTTCATCGTTTTCATCGATTTGCATCTGCATGATCTGTTTGGTGAGCATTTCGCTGACGGATTCGCCGGTTTCCGCCATTTGCTCCTGATCGATCTGTTCCCAAAGCCTCTGGTTCAGGTAATCCTCGAACGAAACAAGTTCATGAACCGGATGTTCCTGAATGGCCTTGGCGCAGCATGTCAGATTGTCCTCGAGTTCGTCGAGGCAATAGAAAGCGACCTCCTGCGCCTGCTGACGCTTCTCTGGGGAAATCTTCAGATAATAGGGATCGAAGGCCATCTTTCTCTTCATGAAGGTTCTGAACGGCTCACCGTTGAGAAGCTTGATGGTATCCTGACCATACTCCAGCTGAAGGCTCTGTCCGCCGACTTCGATGCTGTACTGCCAGCAATACTCATTGACGAGCTCGGCAAAGGATGGGGCCAGCGTGAACAGTATGCTGCATCCCAAATCCTGGCTGATGGAGCCCTCCTGGAATTCTTTCAGAACCTTTTTCAGATAAGCGGCCGTCTGATTGCATTCGGTCTCGATATCGCGGCTGCGAACCAGAAAATAGGCTTTGTCCATGGACGGGTTTTCATACCGTTTTTGCAGGTAATCCAGGTCGGCAAGGATGTTGTGCAGATGCGTCTCGAAGGTTTCGATGAGGTCGTCTGTTCTCGCGGATTTCCACTGCTCGCACAGCTTTTTCAGCTCGCCGTCGATGCTGTCCAGCTTTTTCAGCGTCATATAGAAGCCGGCGACAGAAATTGCGGTATTGACAAGAGAAACACCAAGGTTTGCCCACTGCAGGGCTTGAACACCCTTGAGCATGTTCATAGCGTTTAGTATCTTATCTGTATTTGTCTTTATAACTCTTAAATCGCCATTGATCATGTTTGAATTAGCTGCCATTTTATGTATTGCTGCGTTAATAAGCTGATTTGCTTGATCTGTTTGGTTACTTGGGTCCAAGCTGAGAACATGGAAATTTGCAAGTTTTTTTCCGTCAAGCCGTTTAATACCATATCCATCCATTCGAGCTTGTCCAAGTTGCAGTTTCCGTAAGGCTGATTTTGATACTTCTGCAACGATATTTACCATTACTTTTTGCGCTGCCATCTCAGAACACTCCAATCTCATCAAGTCGCATCTTTGTTGTGGAGAGTATCATTTTCAAATACTTGAATTCGGTCCAGTCCATAAAAGCCTCGCCTTGGAATTTCAGCATGGCCTTTGCGCGGTTGTGCTTTTTTGTGATTTCCCAAACGTTGTCAAGATAGGGGATGACATCAACAAGAACTGTGTTTTCTCTTTCAAGAGAGATAGGCTGTACCGGCGCACCGGCTCCAAAAGGCAGAGGAATACCAAATACAGCAGGCTTTGGATTCTTGTTTTCACCTTTTTCGGCTCTGCGGGAATCGTAGTATTCGATGGCGCTGGTCAGCAATTGGAGCGTATTGGAGATGATTGTAAACACAAGATCATGGTCAATCATCAGGCTCCAATCCTGGCCGTGGACGCTATCAATGCGCTTCAGCTCGTCCTGCAACATGGCTTTTGTAGCATTCAGATACGCGGTAAATTCCGGACTCTGTGGCGCATCACCAAATGCCTTGGGCGCAAGACAATACTTCTGCACCAAACACAGAATGACTCTGCCGCAGCGATAATCGCTCTCGGAATAGGGAGGTATCGCAGAGAAAACCTCACGAATCAGGATGTTGAGTTCCTGGAGGTATTCGTTGCGGTTTACACCGTTGAGAAGCGTACTGCCGAGAGATGGCTCAGGTTTGACAATATATTCGCTGTATGAATCGATTACATTCATCGTCATGCCTCCCCGTCAGGCTGTTATAAGCTTGAACACAGTCTTCATCATATCACTTTCATGCCTATAAGTCCATTGTGAATTTGGGAGGTGCTTTTGCTTCGTATCAAACGCGGGCAGGTTCAAACCGCACACTTGTGCAAATACCGGGCAAATAACAAAAGCCGCTGAGCAGCTGCGACGACTCAGGGGCTTCTTGGGGGATTATCAGTTAAGGGGGAACGTCTGACCCATATCAATATCATGGTGATACGGTGTTTCCGCCGAACAGTCAACAGCTGTTTCAGCCTCCGACACACCATCCATTTTTTGGACCTGGCTATTGAAATGAACCCGCAAATCCGCTACAATGATAGCCGCCGCCTATATCTCCCCGGCGGCGGAGGAGGCATCAGCCATGACCATCCAGCAGCTCAGCCACGTGGTGACCATCGCGGAGAGCGGGTCGTTCAACCGCGCGGCGGAAAAGCTCTTTCTGGCCCAGCCGTCCCTGACCAGCTCCGTGAAGGCGCTGGAGAAGGAGCTGGGCATCGCGATCTTCAACCGCAGCGGCCACGGCGTGACGCTGACGCCGGAGGGCGCGGACTTCCTGCCCTACGCGCGCTCGGTGCTCGAGCAGGTGCGCCAGCTGCAGGACGCTTACGGCGGACAGGGCGCGCGCAAGAAGAAATTCGCCGTGTCCACCCAGCACTATTCCTTCGCGGTGAAGGCCTTCGTGGAGCTGACCCGCACCTACGACGTGGCGGCCTACGAGTTCGCCATCCGCGAGACGCGCACGCTGGACGTCATCCGCGACGTGCAGTCCTCCCGAAGCGAGCTGGGCATCCTCTACCTCAACGACTTCAACCGCAAGGCCATCACCAAGCTGCTGAACGACAGCGAGCTGACCTATACCCACCTGATCGACTGCGGCGTGTTCGTCTACCTGTGGAAGGGGCACCCCCTCGCGGGGCGGGAGAGCATCAGCTTCGCCGACCTCGCGCCCTACCCCTGCCTCTCCTTCGAGCAGGGGGAAAACAGCAGCTTCTACCTCTCGGAGGAGCTGCTCTCCACCAACGAGTACCCGCGGCTGATCAAGTGCTGCGACCGCGCGACCGTCCTCAACCTGATGGTCGGCGTCAACGGCTACACGCTGTGCTCGGGTATCATCTGCGAGGAGCTGAGCGGCCCGGACTACGTCGCCGTGCCCTACGTGGACGAGCGCGAGAGCGCCGACAGCCAGATGGAGCTGGTGCTCGTCACCCGCCGCGGCCACACCCTCAGCGCCGTCGGCACCAGGTACGTGGATGAATTGAAGCGGTATCTGGGGATGGAGACGGAAACTTACGCATCCCCGTAATCCAGATACGCCCCCTTCATCGGACTTGCAGCCAGCTCAGAGAACAGCCTGAGCACGCCCTTCCTGTACTTCGCGGGACGGGGCTGCCACTTTGCGCGGCGCTCGGCGAGAATGGCCTCCATCTCCTCGGGCGTCTTTTTTTCGCCCTTCACGCCCACGATGGCGAGCACGCGCTCCTTCACGTCCAGGCGGATCAGGTCGTCCTCCTCCACGAGCGCGATGGGGCCGCCGTCCTGGGCCTCGGGGCTGCAGTGGCCGATGACCGGGCCGGTGGACGCGCCGGAGAAGCGGCCGTCGGTGATCAGGGCGATGGAGCGGCCCAGCTCCTTGTCCGTGGCGATGGCCTCGCTGGTGTAGAACATCTCGGGCATACCGGTGGCCTTCGGGCCCTCGTAGCGGATGAAGACCGCGTCGCCCGGCTGCACCCGGTGATGCAGCACCGCGTCGATGCAGGCCTCCTCGCTGTCGAAGGGCCTGGCACGCAGGGTGGCGGAGAACATCTCCTTCGGGCAGGCGGTGTGCTTGATGACCGCGCCCTGGGGGGCCAGGTTGCCCTTGAGCACGGCGATGGAGCCGTCGGTGCCGATGGGACGGTCATAGGGGCGGATGATGTCCTCGCGGGTCAGGTGCAGGCCGCGCTGGCGGTTCGCCTGGTCCAGCCAGCCCTGGCAGCGCTCGTAGAAGCCGCTGTGCTTCAGCTCGTCCAGGTTTTCGCCCACGGTTTTGCCGGTGACGGTGCGGGCGTCCAGGTGCAGCACGCCGCGCAGCTCCTCCATCACGGCGGGCACGCCGCCGGCATAGTAGAAGAACTCGGCGGGCCAGCGGCCGGCGGGGCGGATGTCCAGCAGGTAGTGGGCGCCGCGGTGCAGGCGGTCGAAGGTCTCGCCCGTCAGGTCGAAGCCCAACTCATGGGCCAGGGCCGGCAGGTGCAGCAGGGTGTTGGTGGAACCGGAGATGGCCGCGTGCACGAGGATCGCGTTCTCAAAGCTCTCCATCGTCAGCAGGCGTGAGGGCCGCATGGCGTCGTCGCCCGCGATCTCCACGGCGCGGCGTCCGGCCCGGCGGGCGTAGTCCGGCAGGTCGGGGCTGGTGGCGGGCAGCAGGGCGCTGCCGGGCAGGGCAAGACCCAGGGCCTCGGCCATGATCTGCATGGTGCTGGCGGTGCCGATGAAGGAGCAGGCCCCGCAGCTGGGGCAGGCGTTCTCCTTGGCCCAGCGCAGGCGGTCGGCGTCGATCTCCCCGCGCTCGTACTGGGCGGAGTACATGCCCAGCTGCTCCAGGGTGAGCAGCTCGGGGCCGGCCGCCATGGTGCCGCCAGTCATCACCACGGAGGGGATGTCCACCCGTGCCAGGCCGATGAGGCTGCCCGGCATGCCCTTGTCGCAGGAGGCGATGAATACGCCCGCGTCGAAGGGCGTCGCGTTGGCCTGGATTTCGATCATGTTGGCGATCATCTCCCGGCTGACCAGGGAGAAGTTGATGCCGTCGGTGCCCTGGCTCTCGCCGTCGCAGATGTCGGTGCAGAAGTAGCGCGCGCCGTGGCCGCCGGCCTCCGCAGCGCCCTGCCGGGCCGCCTCCACGAGCTTGTCCAGATGGCCGGAGCCGGGATGGCTGTCGCCGAAGGTGGAGGAGATGAAGATCTGCGGCTTGCCGAGATCCTCGGGCTTCCAGCCTGTGCCGAGGCGCAGGGGATCCACCTCGGGCGCGATCTGCCGAAGACGCTGACTGTTGAGCATGGGGATGCCTCCTCATTCTGTTTGATGGGGTCGCGGGTGAAGCTGGGGATATCATACGCCCGCGGCCGGGGCTTGTCAATGCGGCTCTTGCCTTTCCGGCGCGGCGCGAGTACAATAGCCGTGAGGATTTGAACGAGCAGAGGAGGCTTGTCCATGGCGGAGACCATCGCCGCGATCGCCACGGCCCCGGGCGAGGGCGGCATCAGCATCGTGCGCGTGAGCGGAGACCGGGCGGAGGAAGTGCTGAACGCCGTGTTCCGCCCCGCGACGCCCGGCGCGCTGCAGGACCGTGTGCTGACCTACGGCCGCGCGGTGGACGCGGCGGGTCAGACCCTGGACGGCTGCCTGGCGGTCATCATGCGGGCTCCGCGCTCCTACACGCGGGAGGACGTGGCGGAGCTGCAGCTGCACGGCGGCACGGCCACCGCCCGTCGCGTGCTGCAGAGCTGCCTGGACGCGGGCGCGCGCCTGGCCGAGCCGGGAGAATTCACGCGGCGGGCCTTCCTCAACGGGCGCATCGACCTGAGCCAGGCGGAGGCGGTGATGGAGCTGATCTCCGCCCGGGGCGAGAACCAGCGCCGCGCGGCCGTGCGCCAGCTGGAGGGCGGCTCTGCCTCCTTCATCCGCGCCGCCGCCGACAGGCTTTACGACATCCAGGCCGGCCTGGCCGCCTGCATGGATTACCCGGAGGAGATCAGCGACGAGGAGGCCACCGACGGCCTCGCACCGAAGCTGGCCGCCCTGGCCGCCGAGCTGGAGGCCGCCTGCGACGAGCGGGCCGCCCACCTGATCCACGAGGGCCTCGCCGTGGCGCTGGTCGGGAAGCCCAACGTGGGCAAGTCGAGCCTGCTCAACGCGCTGATCCGGCGCGAGCGGGCCATCGTCACCGACATCCCCGGCACCACCCGGGACACGGTGGAGGGCGAGATCACCCTGGGCGGCACCCTGGTGCGCCTGACGGACACCGCCGGCCTGCGGGAGACGGACGACCCGGTGGAGCGCATCGGCGTCAACCACGCGCGGCAAGCCCTCTCCGGAGCGGATCTGGTGCTGCTGGTGCTGGACGGCAGCGCGCCCCTGACACGGGAGGACGCCGAGGCCGCCGCCGCCGTCGACCCGTCCCGCGCGGTGGCGCTGCTGAACAAGGCGGACCTGCCGCCGTGCGTCAGCGAGGAGGACGTCCGCGCCTTGCTGCCGGTGCGCGAGGTGCTGCGGGTCTGCGCCCGGGACGAGGCCACGCTGCAGCCCCTGCGCGCCCTGCTGGCCGAGCGGGCCGCGGTCTCCGACAGCCTGGCCCTGACCCAGCCCCGGCACATCGAGGCGGCCGAACGCGCCGTGCGCGCGCTGAAAAGCGCCGGCGAGCGTCTGGCCCAGGGTTCGATGGAGCTGGCCGCCGTCGATCTGAACGAGGCCCAGCACGCCCTGGCGGAGATCACCGGCGACGAGGCGGACGAGCGCCTGCTCGACCGCGTGTTCAGCAGGTTTTGCGTGGGGAAATAATTGCATACAAAAGGCAGGCGGAGGGAGGCTTCAGACAGGGAAGCGCCCCTCCGTCTTTGCATTCCACCGACAGGCGAGGGAACTCGCCGCCTGCGTGATTGTATTCCGCGGATCAAAGCTGTATCATGAAGCTGCAATCCAAAAGCAGCACGCCAGGAGGAGGCAGACAGGATGGAACTGGGAAAGAGGATCAAGCAGCTGCGCTTTAAGGCGGGACTGACGCAGGAGCAGCTGGCGGAAAAGCTGGGCATTGGGGCCCAGTCGGTGTCCAAATGGGAAAACGCGGTGGCCATGCCAGACATCACTGCGCTTCCGCTTCTGGCCGAGATCTTCGGGGTCACGATCGACGACCTGTTCGACCTGACCACAGAGCAGCGCCTGAACCGGATCGAGAACCGCATGGACGCGGAGGAGGAGCTGCCGGCGGATGTCTCTCGGGAATTTGAGAGCTTTCTGCAGGCCGAACGGAACGAGACAAAATATCAGAAGCGCGCGACGGAGCTGCTCGCCTATCTCCACTGGCACCGCATGAACGCGGAGGCGCTGAAGGCGTCGCGCTATGCGAAGGAGGCCATCACGCGCGCGCCGGGCAAAAAGGAATGTCAGTGGATTCTGAGCAAGACGGATAACCACGCCGTCTGGGACTGGAATATGGCCAACCACGCCCGGGCCATCGCCTTTTACCGTGAGCTGGCGGAGGCGAACCCCGGCGTCGCGCTGCCATATATGTACCTGCTGGACAACCTGATCGCCGACCACCGGGCCGACGAGGCGGAGCGCTGGCTGAAGCGGTATGGCGCGCTGGAGCAGGCAAACCCCGTCATGAAGGAGGTCTACCGGGCCCATATCGCCCTGGCCCGCTTTGACGAGCCCGCTGCGGATGCAATCATGGAGGGGCTTCTGGCCCGGCAGCCGGAGAACGATGCTGTGCTCTTCGAGGCCGCCCAGTACTATGCCGCCAAGGCTGACTACAAAAAAGCCATCGACATCTATGAGCGGGCCTTTGCCGCAGATACGCGGCGTCCCAGATTCCAGGACGCCCTGATGGGCATCGCGGACATCTATGAGATCATGGGCGACTATGCCCGTGCCGCGGAGACCTATGACCGGATCATCGACCTGCTGGAAAACGAGTGGGGCCTGACCGAACAGACGGACTCCGCTGTGCCGGCCGCCAGGAAGGAAAAGGATCGGCTGCTGGGCTTGGGGGGATGCGGGGCTGATGGACAGCACAAGGCTGCAGGGAGAGCAGGAATCGGATGTTGACCCATCAATAACTGCAGATGAAGGATGAAGCGGTCGTGACGATCATGGTCACGGCCGCTTCACGGCTTTGGTTCATCATGAGGAGATTACCCTTGCGCAATTATAACACATATGTTATAATTCAGTTGCAGGAGGTACATTTGAGTGAAGTATGAGATTCTGATCTATACAGATGCAAGAGGCCGTTCACCCTTACGCGAGTATCTGAAGGAGCTGAGAGAGCAGAAAGGCGGCGATGCCCGCATACGCCTCAGCAAAATGCAGGATTATATCTCACTTCTTCAGGAAAAAGGAACCATGCTTCCAAAGTCAATATGCAAGCATTTTTCGGACAAAAAGCATGCATGGCTGTGGGAGCTTCGCCCCGGCGGTGACAGGGTGTTATTCTTTGCCTGGACGGGCGGCGCTTTCGTTCTTCTGCATGCGTTCAGGAAGCAGAGTCAGAAAACGCCCGAATCTGAACTGCAGAAAGCAGAACGCGAGTATCGGGACTGGTTGGAAAGGAATGGAGAGAAATGAGCAATAAGCAGCTGACATGGAATGAATTAGAAGCTGAAATCTTTACTCCGGAAGAGATTGCGGAGAGCCGGGCGCGGGTGGCGCTCATTGCATCCATCATAGATGCCCGGCAGGCGAAGGGGCTTTCACAAAAAGAGCTGGCGGAGATCACTGGGATTAAGCAGCCTGCGATTGCCCGTCTGGAGAATGGACATATCAGTCCCAGTGTGGATACGATCAACAAGCTGCTGGCACCTCTCGGGAAACGTCTGGCGGTTGTTGACGCGTGACCATCGCTCGGAAAGCCGGAAGGTCAGCAGCGCTTTATGCCCAGCTGTCTTTTCGCCGTCTTTCCTGGCGGAACGGGCCTGCGGCGATTGACACCCCGGGCTTGTCCATGCTATCATTCCAACCGCCGCCTTGTGAATTGGGCGGCGGTTTTCTGAATGCCAGCAAGCTTATCCTGTGAGGGTTTATGATGAATCGCACGTTATTTCTCAAGGGCATCCGCCACGGCATGCCCATCGCGCTGGGGTACCTGTCGGTATCCTTCGCCTTCGGCATCCAGGCCGTGGGGCTGGGCATGACGCCGATGCAGGCGGTGCTCATCTCCATGACCAACGTGACCAGCGCGGGGCAGCTGGCGGGCATCGAGCAGATCGCCCGGCTGGCGGCCCTGGTGGAGGTCGCGCTGACCCAGCTGACCATCAACCTGCGCTATGCCCTGATGAGCCTCTCCCTGTCCCAGAAGCTGGACGGCACCATGGGCACGCTGCAGCGGATGATCTTCGCCTTCTGCAACACGGACGAGATCTTCGCCGTGGCCTCCAGCCAGCCGGGCAAGGTCGGGCGCGATTACCTCTACGGGCTGATGCTCTCGCCCTGGATCGGCTGGTCGCTGGGCACCCTGCTGGGCGCGGTGGCTGGTACGCTGCTGCCGATGTTCTTCCGCACGGCCCTGGGCATCGCCATCTACGGCATGTTCCTGGCCATCATCCTGCCGCCGGCGCGGGAGAAGAAGAGCGTGCGCCTGGTGGTGCTGCTCTCCGTCGCTCTGTCCCTGGCCTTCCGCTATGTGCCGGTGATGAACCGGGTGCCCGCCGGGTATGTCATCATCCTGTGCGCGGTGGCCGCGGCCTGCGTGGGCGCGGCCCTGTACCCTGTGGAGGAGGATGCCTGATGCGCTGGGATCTGTTTTTGCCCTATGTCATGGTGATGGCGGTGGTCACCTACCTCATCCGCATGCTGCCGCTGACCGTCTTCCGCAAGCCCATCCGGAGCCGCTTCGTGCGCTCCTTCCTCTACTATGTGCCCTACGCGGTGCTCGCCGCCATGACCATCCCGGATGTGCTCTACGCCACGGGGTATGTCGCCGGCGGCAGCACCCAGCCGCTCTGGTGCGCCCTGTGCGGGCTGGTGGTGGCGGTGGTGCTGGCCTGGCGCGGCAGGAGTCTGCTGACGGTGGCTGTGGCCGCCTGCGCGGGGGTCGCTGCGGCACAGGGATTGTTTTTGCTGATAGGGTGAGGACCTCATCCGCCTCTTCGAGGCACCTTCCCCAAAGGGGAAGGCGAAGCGAGAAAGCCTTCCCCTCTGGGAAAGGTGGCAGCGTCGGAAGACGCTGACGGATGAGGTTTTAGCGCAAGCGGATGATCGCTTGAAAGGTGGAGAATGATGCTGCAATACAAGCTTCGGGCGAACGTCGGCGGGGAACCGGTGGGGTCCCTGCCGCCCGTCCTCAGCGCGCTCCTCCGGGCGCGGGGCGTCGACACCGAGGAGAAGGCCGGGCGCTTCCTGCACCCGTCCCTCGATCAGCTCCACGATCCGTTCCTGATGCAGGGCATGGGGGAGGCGGTGGACATCATCCGCCGCGCCGTGGAGGCAAAGACCCCCATCGTGGTCTACGGCGACTACGACTGCGACGGCGTGTGCGCGGCCTCCATCATGCTGGAAACCCTGTGCGACCTGGGCGCGGACGTGGACGTCTACATCCCCGACCGCCACAGAGAGGGCTATGGCTTAAACAAGTCTGCGGTTAAGTCACTGGCTAAAGCTGGCAAACGACTGCTGATCACCGTGGACTGCGGTATTACCAACCATAAAGAGATAGAGAAGGCAAAAGCTCTAGGAATGACTGTTATCGTTACAGATCACCACGAGCCCGCGCCGACGCCGTCCCCGGCGGACATGACCCTGAACCCGCTGCTGGGCGGCTATCCCTTCCAGCGGCTGTGCGGGGCCGGCGTGGCCCTGAAGCTGACCCAGGCCCTGCTGGGCATGGAGGCGGTACAGAAGCGCCTCGACCTGGCGGCCCTGGCCACGGTGGCCGACCTCGTGCCGCTGGCCGATGAGAACCGCGTCATCGTTCGCAAGGGGCTGGAGGCGATGGCGGTGACGGCCCGGCCGGGCCTGCGCGCGCTGATGACCCTGGCGGAGGTGAAGCTCCCGGTCTCCTCCGGGGCGGTGGCCTTCCGCCTCGCGCCGCGCATCAACAGCGGCGGACGGCTGGCGAAGGCGAGGCCCTGCGTCGATCTGCTCACCACCGCGGACGAGCAGGAGGCGGCTCGCATCGCCCGGGAGCTGCACGAGATGAACGGCACGCGCCAGGGCATGCAGACGGAGATCACCCAGGCCGCCGAGGCCGCGATGCGGCGGGACGTGGATTTTTACCGCGACCTCGCCATCGTGGTGATGGGCGAGGGCTGGGAGAGCGGCGTCATCGGCCTGGCGGCGGGGCGCATCTGCGAGAAATACCACTTCCCGACCATCGTGCTGAGCCGGGGGGAGGAGTTCGCGGTGGGCTCCTGCCGCTCCATCGACGGGGTGGACATCCACGCCGCCCTGGTGGCCTGCGACGAGGGCTGGAAGGCCCTGCACGGGGAACCCCTCTTCGAGCGCTACGGCGGGCACGTGGCCGCGGCGGGACTGACCATCCGCCCGGAGCGGCTGGAGGATTTCAGGCGCCTGCTGAACGAGGCCATCGCGGAGCAGATCGGGGATCACCCGCGCTGCTACCTGCCCACCGTGGAGTACGACTGCGAGGCGCGCCTGCGGGACATGGACATGGCGCTGACCGAGGCCCTGGGCATGATCGAGCCCACCGGCTACGGCAACCCGGCCCCGGTCTTCCTGACCCGCGGCGCGGACGTGCAGCTGCTCAAGGCCATCGGTCACGACGGCAGCCACCTGCGCGCCACGCTCTACGAGGGCGACACGGTGCGCTCCTGCATCGGCTTCGGCCTGGGGAGCCTCGCGGAGCGGGCTTTGGAGAAGGCCGACGCCCTCTATGTGCCGGACATCAACGAATTCAACGGCCAGCGAACCGTGCAGCTGCAGCTCAAGGCCCTGGAGCCGGCGGAGGGTTCGGTGACTTTTCCGCCGGATTCCGCGATTTTCCTGGCACTTTTGCAGGAAATCTCGCACATCGCGTCGAATATAAACCAAATTAGCGATGCCGCCGAGGCGAAGGCCGAGCCGACCCCGGCCCTGCGCGCGGCCCAGCTGCGGGCGATGACCCAGGCGGGGCGCGGCACGCTGATCATTGGCCACGAGAAGGCGCGCCTGGCGGAGGCCACCGCGGATCTGCTGGCCGACCGCGTCCTGGGCCGCGTGGAGGATCCCCGGGCCTTCAACACCGTGCTGCTGTGTCCGGAGCCGGAGGCCCTGCGGGACGTCTGGCACGACATCGTGCTGGCGGACGGCGACCTGCTGCCGGGCGAGGCCTCCCTCATCCGCCGGGCCTGTCCCCGGGCCAGGCTGTGGCGGCTGGCCGACAATCCGGCCCTCAGCGCCCGGCTGGACGAGCTGGACATGGACATCGCGGAGATTCTGCGGCCCTTCTATGTGCGGCTGTGCGGAATGCCCGGCGCGTCCCTGCGGGAGCTGGTGGAGGCTTCAAACCTCACCGCCGGCCAGACGATGACCGCCCTGCGCGTCTTCGACGAGATCGGGCTGATCGCTTTCACCCCCGAGCCCTGGCAGTGGCGGATGCTCCCGCGCAAAAAGATCGGGCCCGACAGCAGCCCGACCTGGAGGTATCTGCGGGGGAGGCGCGCCGGCGGCTGAAGCCGTCCCATTCTTACGATTCTTTGAAGGGAGGGAAGCACATGTACTCATCCTTTGAGGCACTGCCTCTGGACCAGATGCTCGCGCGGGTGCAGAAATACAACCCGGGCGAGGGCTATCAGCTGGTGGAAAAGGCGTACCGCTTTGCCGAGAAGGCCCACGCCGGGCAGAAGCGCAAGAGCGGCGAGCCGTATTTTGTGCATCCCTGCTTTGTGGCGAGCATCCTTACCGAGCTGATGATCGACCCGCCCACCATCGCGGCGGGCCTGCTGCACGACACGGTGGAGGACTGCGACACCGTGAGCCTGGAGGACATCCAGCGGGAGTTCGGCGAGGAGGTCGCCCGCCTGGTGGACGGCGTGACCAAGCTGAACAAGCTGGACTTCGCCAACCGCGAGGAGGCCCAGGCCGAGAGCCTGCGCAAGATGATCCTCGCCATGAGCAAGGACATCCGCGTGGTGCTCATCAAGCTGGCGGACCGCCTGCACAACATGCGCACGCTGCGCTTCCAGAGCGAGGACCGGCAGCGCGCCATCGCCCGGGAGACGCTGGACATCTACGCCCCGCTGGCCCACCGCCTCGGCGTCTACGCCATCAAGCAGGAGCTGGAGGATCTCTCCCTGCGCTACCTCGACCCGGAGGGCTACCAGACTCTGGTGCAGAAGGTGGGGCTCAAGCGGCAGGAGCGCCAGGAGAACATCCGCATGGTGATCGACGAGCTCTCGGCGAAGCTGGACCAGACGAACATCCACTACGACATAGACGGCCGCCCGAAGCACTTCTACTCCATCTACCGCAAGATGGTGCTGCAGAACAAGCCCTTCGACCAGATCTACGACCTGATCGCCATCCGCGTGCTGGTGGACACCGTGCAGGACTGCTACACGGTGCTGGGCATCGTGCACACGCTGTGGAACCAGATCCCCGGCCGCTTCAAGGACTACATCTCCGTGCCCAAGGCGAACATGTACCAGTCCCTGCACACCACGGTCATCGGCGGGCGCAAGATGCCCTTCCCCTTCGAGGTGCAGATCCGCACCTACGAGATGCACCGGGTGGCGGAGTACGGCATCGCGGCCCACTGGCGCTACAAGGAGGGCGGCCGCGGCTCGGACGATTTGGACAACAAGCTGTTCTGGGTGCGGCAGATCCTGGACTGGCAGAGCGACACCCGCGACAGCAAGGAGTTTGTGGACACCCTGAAGACCGACCTGTTCTCCGAGGAGGTCTTCCTGTTCACGCCCAAGGGCGACGTGGTATCCATGGCCAAGGGCGCGACCCCGCTGGACTTCGCCTACGCGATCCACTCTGGCGTGGGCAACCGCTGCGTCGGCGCGAAGGTCAACGGGCGCATCGTGCCCCTGGACACCGAGCTGCAGACCGGCGACCGTGTGGAGATCATGACCTCCGCCAGCAGCAAGGGCCCGTCCACGGACTGGCTGCGCATCTGCAAGACCGCCCAGGCGAAGGCGAAGATCCGCCAGTACCTGAAGAAGGAGCTGCGCGCGGAGAACGTGGAGCTGGGCCGCTCGATGGTGGACCGCGAGTGCCGCCACCGCAACGTGAGCCTGAACGACCTGCTCAAGCCCGAGTTCTACGAGTCCATCCTGCGCAAGTACGGCTTCCAGGAGCTGGACGACATCTTCGCCGCGGTGGGCTACGGCGGCATGACCTCGGCCTACGTGGTCACGAGGCTGATGGACGAGCAGCGGCTGAAGGAGCCCGCCGCCCCGAAGATCGAGGAGGCCCCGCCCCGCAAGCCGACCGGCCATGTGAGCCACGGCATCATTCTGCAGAGCGACGAGGACATGGATATCCCGGTGCGCTTCGCCAAGTGCTGCTCGCCCGTGCCCGGCGACGAGATCGTGGGCTACATCACCCGCGGGCGCGGCGTGACCATCCACAAGGCGGAGTGCCCCAACGTGATCCACGGCGAGAGCGAGCGGCAGGTGCAGGTGGCCTGGGCGGACACCGAGGTCGGCAGCTTCTGCGTCTCCATCAAGATCATGGCCTACGACCATGTGGGTCTGCTGGGCGAGGTGACCAGCTACATCGGCGAGCTGGGCGTGCCGATCCGCAACGCGTCCACCGCCATCGACCGGAACAAGATCGCCACCATCCGCCTGGTGCTGGAGGTGCGCTCCAGGGAGCAGATGGACAGCGTCATCAAGCAGCTGCAGCGCCGGCAGGATGTGATGGATGTGTTCCGCGTTACAGGATAACTGAAAAGCATCAAAAAAGCAGACTCCATAGCGGAGTCTGCTTTTTCGGTGGCTTATCCCAACAGCATCCGGTCGTTGTCCAGGGCGGAGCCGCTGTTGCGCTCGAACAGGCGCAGCAGGTCGTCCACCTTCAGCTGGGTCTTGGCCTGGCTGTCGATGTCGGCGAGGATCTGCCCCTCGTGCATCATGATGGTGCGGTTGCCGTAGTGCAGGGCGTCCTTCATGTTGTGGGTCACCATCAGGGCGGTCAGGCCGTTGTCCCGCACCAGGCGGCGGGTCAGGTGCAGCACCTTGTGGGCGGTCTTGGGGTCCAGGGCGGCGGTGTGCTCGTCCAGCAGGAGCAGCTTGGGCTTCTCGAGGGTGGCCATCAGCAGGGTTAGAGCCTGGCGCTGGCCGCCGGAGAGCAGGCCGACGCGCACGGTCAGCCGGTCCTCCAGGCCCAGGTCGAGCATCTTCAGCAGCTCGTGGTAGCGCTCCCGGCTGGCCCGGGTCACGCCGCGACGGAGTCCGCGGGACTTGCCGCGGCGCTCGGCCAGGGCGAGGTTCTCCTCGATGGTCATGTTGGCGGCGGTGCCGGTCATGGGGTCCTGGAACACGCGGCCCAGCATCGGCGCGCGCTGGTGCTCGCTGAGGCCGGAGATGTCGACGCCGTCCACCAGGATCATGCCGCTGTCCACCGGCCACACGCCGGCCACCGCGTTGAGCATGGTGGATTTGCCCGCGCCGTTGCCGCCGATCACGGTGACGAAGTCGCCGTCCTTCAGGGTGAGGTTGACGCCGTTGAGGGCGTGCTTCTCATTGATGGTGCCGGGGTTGAAGGTTTTGTAGATGTTCCTGATCTCAAGCATGGGGCGCCTCCTCCCGCTGCAGCTTCGCGTTCTGTTTGGCCAAGTGACGGAAGGAATTCTTGCTGTGATCCTTCAGGTAGGGCACAGCCAGGAAGATGGCCACCACCACGGCGGTGAGCAGCTTCATGTCGTCCGCCGGGAACTTCAGCCAGATGACGAAGACGTAGACGAGGTAATACACGATGGCGCCGACGATGACGAACACCAGCTGCAGCAGCAGGTTGAAGCGCTTGCGCAGGAAGGCCTGCCCCAGCACCTCGCCGATGATGACCGCCGCCAGGCCGATGACGATGGCACCGCGGCCCATGTTGACGTCCGCGTAGCCCTGGAACTGGCTCAGGATGCCGCCGGAGAGGCCCACCAGGGCGTCGCCGAGGGCCAGGCCGATCACCTTCATGCGGTCGGTGTTGATGCCCTGGGCGCGCGCCATCTTCTCGTTGGCGCCGGTAGCTCGCAGGGCGGAGCCGTGCTGGGTGCCCAGGTACCAGTGGATCACCGCCACCATGGCCGCGCAGCACACCGCGGAGATCAGGATGGTGCGGGTCAGCAGGCGCACGTTGTTGGTGAAGTAGAAGCTCACCTTCGCCACATTGACGGACTGGTTGGCCTTGCCCATGATGTTCAGGTTGATGGAATAGAGCGAGATCTGCGTGAGGATGCCAGCAAGGATGTCCGGGATGCCCAGCCGCGTGTGCAGCAGGCCCGTCACCGTGCCCGCCAGCGCGCCCGCCAGGCACGAGGCCAGCAGCGCCGCCTGGGGATTCCACCCGCTCAGCACCAGCATGATGCACACCGCGCCGCCCGTGGCAAAGGAGCCGTCCACGGTCATGTCGGCGATGTTGAGCATGCGGAACGTCATGAAAACGCCCAGGGCCATGATGCCCCAGATGAGTCCCTGCGCGATGCCGCCGGGGCAGGCCCGCAGCAGGGCGGCTGGTTTCAGCGCGGCGAAGTAGGTGAGAATGACTTCCATGCGGTTTCCTCCAGTGGGGGGTAAAATGACATTACTCAGCACATCGTGTGCGCATCAGGGTTCCGCGTCTGCGGGCGCGGGCAGGGGGCTTTGCGGTCATGTCGCTGCCGCTTTCGCCTCACTGAAAACTCCACACTGTGGAGTTTTCCGGGCGTTCGGCGCCCCCTGCACCCCTTCGCATGCACCGTTTGTGCAGGCGATTCTTAAGGGGAGCAAGATAAGGAAAAATCCCGGCAAGGGAACGATGCCATTGCCGGGGTTTTGCCGTCAGGGGCAAGCGTCACGGTGCCGTGAAGGCGTTGTAGCCCTCGGGAATCTCAAACCCGATGGCCGCGGCGTAGTCGGGGTTGTATTCCTTCACGGGGTTGGCGGAGTAGGCGATGGGCATCGCGGCGACGTCCGCGCCGTTGGCCAGGATCTCATAGGCCTGAGCGCCGGCCAGCGCGCCGATGTCGTAGTAGCTGATGGAGACGGTGGCCAGGCCGCCGGCGGCCATCATGTTCTCCTCGCCGCAGATCACCGGCACGCCCTGGGGCATGGTGATGTTGGCGATGATGGTCATGTTGGAGGCAGCGGTGTTGTCGGTGGGGATGTAGAAGGCGTCGGCCTCATCGGCGGCGGCGGTCACCACGGCCTGGATGTCGTTGGAGTCGGCGAAGGTGTAGACCGTGCACTTCACATCGGGGTTGGTCTGGGCCATGGCGGCGATGAACTGGTCGGACTGCAGCACGGAGTTGGCCTCCGCGGAGCAGTACACGATGGAGACGTTCTTCACCTCGGGCACCAGCTCCAGCACCATGTCCACATAGAGCTGGGCGTTCACGCCGTCGGAGGCGCCGCTGGCGTTCATGCCGGTGCCGACGCTGGCGTCCATCTCGGGATCGGCCAGAGCGGTGGCGTAGTCGGTCACGGAGGTGCCCAGGATCGGGATGGTGTCCGTGGCGGAGACGCAGGCCTGCAGGGCCGGCGTGGCGTTGGCCATGATCAGGTCATAATCGTTGTTCACAAAGCCGATGGCAATGGTGGAGCAGCTCGCCGTGTCGCCGGAGGCGTTCTGATAATCAAACACGACGGTGTCGCCGTTGGCCTCCAGCTTGGACTGCAGGGTCTCCTGGAAGCCCTTGGTCGCGGCGTCGAGGGCTGCGTGCTGCACCAGCTGCAGGATGCCGACGTTGTAGGTCTTACCCTCCGCCAGCACGGAGACGCTGCTCAGCACCAGCGCGCAGGCACACAGGAGCGCGATCCATTTTTTCATAAGTGGTTCCTCCTTCATCAGATCGATGCGGCGGCGCCGCACCCATGCAAAAATCTTATCGCAGCGCCCGGGGGCTGTCAAGCGCGTGGAAAGGAAGATACAAAAAGAATACATCCCATATGCTGGATAAGAGAATGAATCGGCTTTATACTCTTCTCGGAGAAGCATACTTGATGCATGCAGAGATTCCGCGCCTGCGGGCGCGGGCAGGGGGCTTTGCGATCGGTCCGGGGCTGCCGCCCGCTCTCCGCTGAAAACTCCATAACACGGAGTTTTCCGGGCGCTCCGAGCCCCCTGCACCCCTTCGCTCGCAGCGTTTTGATGCGTAATCCTTGGTACTTCTTGCGCCGCGGGTTGGCAACACCCTGCATTCTATGCTATAATGCTGGAGGCCGGTGCGCCGGGAGAATGGCGGTCGGCAGGGAAGAAAAGGGAGGCATCCGTCCATGGAGGCGTTGATTTCAAAGTGGCATAGAGAACTGGAGCTGTTCAGCGCCATCAAGCCGCTGCTGATCCTCGAGGGGAACGTGCTGGATCAGTACCGCTACCCGGTGTCCGGCTCCATCCCCGAGGACAGCCTGGTCCCGCTCTCGCGGTACCTGATGGGCTATTTCGCGGACAACGGCTGGAGCGAGATCGTGTTCTACTCCAACCTGATGGGTTTTATGAACCCCTACGACCCGTCCATGCTGCAGCGCTACGCCGCGGCGGTGGGCGCGAAGACGGACAAGGGCGTCATCCCCGCGGAATTCAAGGGCAACAAGGCGGAGACCGCCCCGAACCTGATCCGCAAGGCTATGTCCCAGGACAGGACGGCCACCGTGACCGTGCTGGAGCTGGCCAGCCATTACATCACCACGCCCGACCGCATGGATCAGGCGGATGTCAACAGCTTCAACCTGCTGCTGCAGGCGGCCCTGTCCTCGTCCACGGTGCGCACGCCCATGGGCCGGCGGCAGAACCTGCTGATCCTGTTGGTGAACAAGGTCAACGACCTGCCGGCGTGGTTCTACCTGAACAACCCGGTCAGCCAGACCATCACCCTCGAGGCTCCCGACCGCGAGGAGCGCAAGCGGCTGATCTCCGGCCGCGCGTTCCCGACCTTCTTCGACAGCGCGGTCTACCGCACGGATATGCCCTACTACCGCGAGCATCCCGACGAGCTGGAGAAGCTGCGGGAGAAGTTCGTGGCCCTGACCGAGGGCATGACCTTCACCGAGCTGGACGCCCTGCGGCGGCTGAGCAAGCGCGAGTGCATGCCCATCCGCGACCTGAACAAGGTGGTCGACCTCTACAAGTATGGCATCAGCGAAAACCCGTGGCAGACCCTGTCGATGGCAAGCCTGCGCACAGCCAAGCAGGACTTTGAGAAGCGCATCAAGGGCCAGGACGCCGCCCTGGAGCGCACACTGGACGTGGTCAAGCGCGCGGTGACGGGCATGAACGGCCTCTCCTCCTCCAACACGGCCAAGCCCAAGGGCGTGCTCTTCTACGCCGGGCCCACCGGCGTGGGCAAGACCGAGACCGCCAAGGCCCTGGCCGAGAAGCTCTTCGGCGACGAGAGCGCCTGCGTGCGCTTCGACATGAGTGAGTACGGCCAGAGCCACTCCGACCAGAAGCTGATGGGCGCGCCTCCCGGCTACGTGGGCTACGAGGCCGGCGGCCAGCTGACCAACGCCGTCAAGAAGAACCCCTTCTGCATCCTGCTCTTTGACGAGATCGAGAAGGCCCACGCCACCATCCTGGACAAGTTCCTGCAGATCCTCGAGGACGGCCGCATGACCGACGGCCAGGGCAACACGGTCTATTTCTCGGAGACCATCATCATCTTCACCAGCAACCTGGGCATCTATGTGGAGGACGCCCTGGGTAACCGCCACGCCAACGTGACCATGGACATGGACTATCCCACCGTGCAGGCGAAGGTGCGCCAGGGCATCGAGGACTACTTCAAGCTGGAGCTGGGGCGGCCCGAGATCCTCAACCGCATCGGCGAGAACATCGTCGTGTTCGACTACATCCGCCGCGACGCGGGCGAGCACATCCTGCGGGCCCAGGTGGACAAGATCATCCGCCGCCTGGAGGAGCAGAAGCGCATCCGCCTCACCGTGACCGACGAGGCCTACGACGAGCTGCGGGAGGCAGCCCTGCGCGACCTGAGCAATGGCGGCCGCGGCATCGGCAACCAGGTGGAGAGCCTGCTGATCAATCCGCTCTCCCGCTGGCTCTTCGACAACGAGGTGCTGGAGCGCGCCGCCGTGACCGTGGAGCACTTTGACACCGCGTCCAATCCGCCCAGCATGCGCTGCAGGGCCGAGCGCGACGGAGAGGAGGGCTGACGATCCATGGCGGACAACGAGAAGAATCCCCTGGACAACCTGTATGAGATCGTGGGCGACCTCTGGGGCACCCTGAGAACCGACGCCGCCAAGGCCGCCGCCGCACCCGTGAAGCCGGCTTACAAGACCTCCGGCACGGTGGATCTGCCGACCAAGGGCGAGAAGCCCGCGCAGGAGGGCGCGCCCGGGCAGGAGGCAGCGGAAAAGGCCGCACCCCCGAAGGACAGCAAGCCGCCCTTCGAGGCATTCTGGAAGATGGCGGACGAGACCGTGGACTGGACGGACGCCCTGGCCTCGGCCATGCCCACCGACGGCTCGGTGACCGAGGAGCAGTGGCAGGTCTACCACGAGAAGGCCGAGCAGGTGCTCTCCGGCGACATCCGCGCCTACACCGACGTGATGAAGGCCGCCCGCCCGCTGGACGACCTGAAGCCCTACACGGACACCTTCCGGGTGCAGGCGGTGGACGCGGACACCCTGGCCGTCACCTTCGAGGCCCTGCCAGAGCAGCTGGCGGGCACCGTGGCGGAGGCGCGGCACTACCTGGCCGGGCTGGCCCTGCGCTGCGCCCGGGATCTGACGGCCCTGCTGCCCGTGCTGCGGGTGGAGGTGACCGCGACCCTGGCCGGCGAGGAGCTGCTACACGTGACGCTGACCCGCCGCGAGATGCACCAGGTGCGCTTCGCCTTCATCGACCCGGAGCAGTACATCCGGGAAAACGGCGGCATCTTCGGCCGCATCGAACCCTGGGCGATGGAACAGCAGTAAACAAGCGGCTCTTACAGAACACTTTAAAGTGCGATGCGAAGGGGTGCAGGGGGCTCGGAGCGCCCGGAAAACGCCATGTTATGGCGTTTTCAGCGGAGAGCGGGCGGCAGCCCCGGACCGATCGCAAAGTCCCCTGCCCGCGCCCGCAGGCGCGGAACAGAAAGAAGGTGCTTCCTTGGCACAACGTGTGGCAACCGGTTCCATACTGGTGATCCTCGGCCTGGTGCTGATCTACTTCGGCGGCGCGCTGATGGCGGTGGCCGGCATCCTGTGCATCGGCGTCGCCCTCTACGAGGAGTATAAGGCGCTGCGCAGCGCGGGCCATCAGGTCACCACCTGGCCGACCTGGACCGCGCTGGCGGTGAGCGTGCCCCTGGCGCTGATCTGCGGCAACAAGGTGATCATCCCGGTGCTGATGGCCGCGTGCGTTATCACGGTGACCTGTGTCATTTTCCGCAGGGAGCCGAAGCTCTACGACGCGCTGGTCAGCGTGCTGCCCCTGTTTTCGGTGCTGCTGCCCGGGCTGTGCATCATCGCCCTGAGCCTGGTGCAGCCCCTCTCCGTGCAGCGGACGCTGCTGGGGCTGCTGCTGGCGGTGCCGATCCTGGGGGACACCCTGGCGTTCTTCGTGGGCAGCAAGGTGGGCGGACCCAAGCTGTGCCCGCCCGTCAGCCCGAACAAGACCATCTCCGGCGCGCTGGCGGGCCTGGTGGGCTCCCTGCTGGCGGCGGTGATCGTGCGCGGTATCGCCGGAGCCATCTGCGCCCCGACGACCCAGCCGATTCTGCCCAGCTGGGGCGTGTGTGTGTTTTTGGGCGTGTTCGGCGGCGCGGTGAGCCAGGTGGGGGATCTGTTCGCCTCGCTGGTGAAGCGGCACTGCGGGATCAAGGATTATTCCAATCTGTTCCCCGGGCACGGGGGCATGCTGGACAGGCTGGACAGCATTCTGTTTATGAGCGTGGTGCTGTACTGCGCGACGATCCTGTTCTGACAACAAACTTTCACATCTGCATTCTAATCTGTTAGCGAGGATGTTAGGGGCGAAGGTTTCCAAAGGGCGACCGCAAAGCCCCTGGGTCGCGTAAAGACAGGCTGCCCGAAGAGTCCAGAGGCGATCGGAAAGCCTCTGGTCGCCGCCCGCAGGCGGCGAAATCCCCTGCTATTATAGAATAATTCCATTGTACAGACGATTGAAATCTACTTTCCCATGTGGGAAAGTAGCAAAGGACACCGGGGGACACGTTGCGACGTGTGTCCCCCGGACCCCCCGCACACGCTTTTGGTACCATGCGCCAACAATCGTATAGAAATCCTTAGTTGCCTATGCAAATGGCTGCCTAAAAAGGCGATGCGAAGGGGTCCCGGGGGCGATCGCAAAGCCCCCGGGTCGCGCCCGCAGGCGCGAAATCCTTGCGTAAAAGAAAAGTAGACCGAAGAGTCCAGAGGCGATCGGAAAGCCTCTGATCGCTGCCCGCAGGCGGCGAAATTTCCTGGAGGTTACCTTATGACCACCACCATCTCCATCCTCGGATCCACCGGTTCCATCGGCACCCAAGCCCTCTCGCTGGTGCGCCTGCACCCTGACCGCTTCCGCGTCACGGCCCTGACGGCCCACGCGAACAAGGAGCTGCTCTTCGAGCAGGTACGCGAATTCCGCCCGGAGATGGCGGGCCTGACCCAGCCGATCCCGGAGAGCGAGATCCCGGAGGATCTGCGCTTCTGCCGCTTCGTGATGGGCCACGAGGCCCTGCGCGTGGCCGCGGCGGAGGTCAGCGCCGACGAGGTGCTGGTCAGCGTGGTGGGCATCGCCGGCCTGGAGGGCGTCATGGCCGCGCTGAACGCAGGCCGTCAGGTGCTGCTGGCCAACAAGGAGGCCCTCGTCACGGGCGGCCACCTGGTGACGGATGCGGCGCGGCGTATCGGCAAGCCCCTGCTGCCCGTGGACAGCGAGCACAGCGCCATCTTCCAGTGCCTGCAGGGCGCGGCGCCGAACCGGCCCAAGCGCATCCTGCTGACGGCCTCGGGCGGCCCCTTCCGCACCTGGGAGAAGGACGCCATCGACCGTGCGACCCGCGAGCAGGCGCTGAAGCACCCCAACTGGAGCATGGGCGCGAAGATCACCGTGGACTCCGCCAGCATGTTCAACAAGGCGCTGGAGATCATGGAGGTGCGCTGGCTCTTCGACATGGCCCCGCGGGACATCCAGGTGGTGGTGCATCCCCAGAGCATTGTGCACAGCGCGGTGGAGTTTGTCGACGGGGCGGTGCTGGCCCAGCTGGGCGTGCCGGACATGCGCGTGCCCATCCAGTACGCCATGGCTTACCCGGAGCGTCTGACCACCGGCTGCGAGCCGCTGGATCTGTTCAGGATCGGCACCCTGACCTTCGAGCCGGGCGATCCCGTGCGCTTCCCGGCGCTGCGGCTGGCGGTGGAGTGCCTGGAGGCAGGCGGCGCGGCCTGCACCGTGCTCAATGGGGCCAACGAGGCGGCCAACGCGGCCTTCCTGCGCGGGGAGATTCCCTTCGGAGGCATCACGCGCCTGGTGGAGTACGCCCTGGAGCACCTGCCCGCCCTGCCCGCGGATACCCTCGAGGATATCTACGCCGCGGATCGGCTGGCGCGTGAGAAGGTTTCTGAAGGAATGCTCCTGTTTTAAACTGAAAGAAGAAACGCGGCGCGAAGGGGTGCAGGGGGCGATCGCAAAGCCCCCTGCCCGCGCCCGCAGGCGCGGAACCCTTGCAGCGGATAAGCGCGCATAAGAGAGCGAATCGAAGAAGCTGCAAGGTTCTGCACCAAGAAAGGCACTTTATGTCCACACTGTTCTATCTGCTCATCGCCCTGCTACTCCTGGGCATCCTCATCACCATCCACGAGTTCGGTCACTTCATCACAGCCCGCCTGTGCGGCATCGCCGTGCGCGAGTACGCCATCGGCATGGGGCCGAAGCTCATCAGCCGCACGTCGAAAAAGACGGGCACGGTCTTCTCCCTGCGCGCCCTGCCTCTGGGTGGCTTCTGCTCCTTCTACGGCGAGGACGACATCGAGGGCAAGGAGCAGGAGGATCCCCGGGCCTTCGGCAAGGCGGCGGTGTGGAAGCGCATGCTGACCGTGCTGATGGGCCCCGGCATGAACTTCCTGCTGGCCTTCCTGGTGCTCTTCCTGTGGTTCGCCATCGGCGGCGTGCAGACGGCGACGGAGGTGCAGCCCTTCATCATCTCGGTGGATGCCGAGGGCCCCGCGGCCGAGAGCGGCCTGCAGGAGGGCGACCTGCTGCTGCGGGTCAACGGCGAGACCGCCGGCGGTGCTTCGCTGGACGGGGTGATGGCGCTCATCACCGCGTGGAAGGAGGGCGACGCGCCGCTGGCGCTGGACGTGCAGCGCGGCGACGAGGAGCTGACCCTGGAGATGACGCCCTTCTACGATGAGGAGCTGGGCCGCTACCGCGTGGGCGTGACCCTCGGCGGCCGGGTCATCGGCACCGAGCGCACTGCGGTGTCCATCGGGGATGCCCTGCGCTACAGCTGGGACAACTGCGTCTACGCCGGCGGCACGATCCTGCGGGCCCTGCGCGCCCTGGTGACCACGGGCGAGGGCCTGGATCAGACCAGCGGCCCCATCGGCGTGGTGTCCCTGGTCAGCGAGGAGGTGCGCGCGGGCGGCTTTGAGGCCTTCCTCAACCTGCTGGTGGTTATCTCCATCAACCTGGGCATCATGAATCTGCTGCCGATCCCCGGCCTGGACGGCTCGCGGTTCCTGTTCCTGGTGCTGGAGGCGATTCGCCGCAAGCCCCTGCCCGCCAAGCGAGAGGCCATGGTGAACATGGTGGGCATGGCGCTGCTCCTGGCGCTGATGGTGTTCTTCACCTACAAGGACATCGCGAAGCTGCTGCAATAAGCAACTATTTCTTTGCCGCCTTATAATCGATAAGGCGGTAGAGCGAAGGGCGAAGGGGTGCAGGGGGCGACCGCAAAGCCCCCTGCCCGCGCCCGCAGGCGCGGAACCCTGTACCCTTCCGAGGAGGCATCCGTGAAAAAGCTTCTCCGCATCCTCTTGGCGCTCTTAGCGGCAGGCATCCTATTCTACCTGGGGGTGGTGGCCATGGTCATGATCCGCAGCGGCAACATCCCGCAGGCGGAAAACTACGACGCCATCATCATCCTCGGCGCGCAGGTCAAGCCCGACGGCACTCCGAACCTGCAGCTGCAGTGGCGGCTGGACGCGGGCATTGAGGCCTGGGTGCGGCACCCGTCCTGCGTGCTGGTGGTCTGCGGCGCCCAGGGCAGCGACGAGCCCGCCCCGGAGGGCGAGGTCATGGAGGCCTACCTCATCGCCCACGGCATCCCGGCGGATGCGGTGCTCAAGGACACCTCCTCCTTCAACACCCGCGAGAACCTCATGAACGCCGCCGACCTGCTGGAGGGGCGCGAGGTGCACAGCGTGGGCATCGTCACCAGCGACTACCACGTGGCCCGGGCGCTGGCTCTGGCGCGGGACGTGGGCTTCGAGGACGCCCAGGGCATCCCCAGCCCGACCCTCGGCGGCTGGCACCGCGTGAAGAACGTGGGCCGCGAGGGCATCGCCTGGATCAAATACTGGGCGGAAAAGCTGCTGGGCATCGAGATCAGCAACAGCAACTTCAAGCTGAGATCCATCAAACGGGCGGAACCGTAAACGGTTCTGTGATGAAGACAGGTGATCACATGACATCCAACGCCATCCAGCAGCGCCTCACCGCCTGCGGCATCCCCTGCGACGCCGCGCTGGCCGAGCGCCTGGCAACCTACATGCGCCTCCTGGCGGAGTGGAACCAGGTCATGGACCTGACCGCGGTGACCGAGGAGGACGAAACCCTCGACCGCCACTTCGCGGACAGCCTCGCCGCGCTGACGGTGCCGCGGCTGATCCCGCAGACCGGCGCATTGGCCGACGTCGGCACAGGCGCGGGCTTTCCGGGCCTGCCGCTGGCGATGGCCTGCCCGGAGCTGCGGGTGACGCTGATCGACGCCCAGCGCAAGCGGCTGGACTTCCTGCAGGCCGTTGTGGAAGCGACGGGTACGCGCAACGTGACGCTGCTGCACCTGCGGGCGGAGGACGCCGGCCATGACGCCGCCCTGCGCCAGCGCTTCGACCGGGTGGCGGCCCGCGCTGTGGCCCCGCTGAACGTGCTCAGCGAGTACCTGCTGCCGCTGACGAAGATGGGCGGCATGGCCCTGTGCTGGAAGGGCCCGGCGCTGGGGGACGAGCTGGACGCGGGCAGAAGGGCCGCGCGCATCCTCGGGGGCGAGGCGCTGGAGCCGATTCCGGTGAACCTGCCGGGGCGCGACTGGGGGCACGTGCTGCTGCCCATTCGCAAGATCGGCCCGACCGCGAAGGCCTATCCGCGCAAGGCGGGCACGCCCTCGAAAAAGCCGCTGGGCACGGCGGAATGAGTGTCCGATGGGGACAGGCATATGGCTGTCTCCATTTATTTGCCCAAAAACCTTTTTTTGTCATGAGTTTATTGCCTGAAGGTCTTGACATTCTGCCGCCCGTGTTTTATAATGCAGATGATAATATATCTATTATGAATTATCGCTTATGAATCACGGGTTATCTATGATGGTGCCAAGTACGTCATAGGAGGGTGAGCAATGAAATCAACCGGAGTCATTCGTCAGTTGGATTCCCTGGGCAGGATCGTGCTTCCGATCGAGCTGCGGAGAACACTCAACATACAGGTCAAGGACGCGATGGAGATTTTTGTCGACAGCGATAAGATCGTTCTGCGCAAGCACACGGCGTCCTGCATCTTCTGCGGCAGCGAGGAGAATCTGACCGAGTACATGGATCAGGTTGTGTGCGCCAGGTGCGTCAAGGCGCTGGCGAAGGGGAACAGCGGGGAAGCGTGAGGGCTTCTATCCGACGCTTCTGCCAAGAAAAAACGGCGAATCATCGCGATTCGCCGTTTTTGTATGCTTCTCTCAGAATACCCATTCCCCATCCGCCTTGCACCTGAGCGGGGTCTCGTAGAAGGCGCGCATGGCGCGGATCATCAGCGGGATGTCACGGGTGCCGGCGGTCTCGTAGCAGGAGTGCATCGCCAGCTGGGCCAGGCCGATATCCACCGTGTTGATGGAGACGTGGGCGGTGGAGATGTTGCCGAGGGTGCCGCCGCCAGCCATGTCGCTGCGGTTGGCGAAGTACTGCACGGGCACGCTCTCGCGGCGGCAGATCTCCGCGAACACGGCCTGGGAGAGGCCGTCGGTGGTGTACTTCTGGTTCGCGTTGAACTTCACCACCACGCCCTCGTTCATCCAGACCTGGTTGACCGGATCGCTCAGCTCGGGATGGTTCGGGTGCACGGCGTGGGCGTTGTCCGCCGAGAGCATGAAGCTGGAGGCCAGGGCTGTCATCAGCTGCTCCTCCGCGCCGCCCAGGGCGGTCACGATGCGGCGCAGGGTGTCGGCCAGGAAGGTGGAGTCCGCGCCTTGCTTGGTGCGGCTGCCGACCTCCTCGTTGTCGAAGACGCAGGCCATGCGCACGCCGGAGGCGGGGGCCGCGACCGTCAGCGCCATGAGGGAGGTGTAGACGCACTCCAGGTCGTCCAGGCGGGCGGCGGAGAGGTAGGCCTCCTCCTCGCCCCACACGCGGCCGGGCACACGGCTGACCAGGAAGAGGTCGGAGCCGAGGATGTCCTCCTCCCGCGCGCCGACGCTCTCGGCGATCACGCGCTTGAAGGAGCCCTTCGCTGCGCCGGTGCCCCACAGGGGCATCAGGTCGATGTGCGGCTGGTACTTGTAGCCGCTGTTGACCTCGCGGTTCATGTGGATGGCGACGTTGGGGATGATGGCCATATCGCGGTCGAGGGTGCACAGGCGGGTGCTGATGCCCTCGGGCGTGCGCACCAGCACGCGGCCCGCGATGGACAGGGGCCGGTCATACCAGGGTGCGAAGAGCATGCCGCCGTACTTCTCCACGTCGAGCTGGACGTACTTGTCCTTCACGGTCAGCTCGGCGTTTTCCTTCACGCGGAACATGGGGGAGTCGCTGTGGCTCGCTACCAGGCGGAAGGCCAGGCGCTCGGGCTTGGCGTCCTCGCCCTCGGGCAGGATGAAGGCGATGAGGCTGGAGCGGTTGCGGGTGACGACATACCGGCCGCCGGGCGCGAGCTGCCAGGGCTGGCCCTCCTCCAGGCGGGTGAAGCCCTCCAGCAGCTTCTCCGCTTCCGCGATGGCGTGGTAGCATGTCGGGGCGCGGTTGACATAATCGAGCAGACCTTGCACTTCGTTCATGGGAAGAACCTCCTAAATCCAAGCATTGTATAAAGCCGCAGTACCCACCGCGTGCATCACGCACCCGAAGACCGCCAAAGCCAGGTGCAGCCCGTCCAGCCGGCCCCGCTCCGGGCGCTCAGCCAGCAGGGCGAGGTAGAGCATCGGCAGCACATCCACCACATACCGGTTGCCGAACTGCCAGCCGCCCAGCGTCCTGTGGCACAGGATGATGAACAGGTACACCGCGGTGATGAGCGGCAGCAGCCAGGCCATCGCCCCGGAGGCGCGCTCCCGGCGGCGTCTGGCGGCGATCCACTCCGCGCCGGCGGAGAAGAGCAGGGGCGTGGTCAGCCACACCGGCATGCCGTCCGACACGGGGATGCCCAGCCGGCCCTCGCCGGTGAGCGGCAGGGGACGCAGCCACTGCAGCAGGTGCTCCCAGGCGTAGGTCAAGCTGAACTGGCCCTGCTCCGCCCGCTGGAATTCCGGCAGGTAGTTGTGGCCGAACTCCAGCGGATGGCCGAACCGCGCCCAGTTGAGGGCGGCGTAGCTCCCGCCGATGAGGGCCGGCAGGATCAGCCACAGCGCGCACAGGCGCAGGAAGGCTGTCCGCTCCCGGGCCGCCTCCGGCATCGCCCGCCACAGCAGAACCAGCAGCGCGGGCAGGAGCAGCAGCATCATGGGTCTGCAGCCCACCGCGCAGGCCCACAGCGCCAGGGACGCCGCGCCGCGCCCATGCAGGGCGTGATCGATGGCGGCCAGCGTCAGGGCGAAGCAGATGTTCTGCGCGAAGAACCAGACCCAGCCGTTCAGGCAGAGGAAGAGGTAGCCGTTGGCCGTGAGCAGGGCGAGGGCCGATGCGCAGACCACGCGGCTGTCCCGGGTGAAGCACCGGGCGATGCGCACGGC
Organism: uncultured Eubacteriales bacterium; assembly: GCA_902790495.1. Lineage (GTDB taxonomy): Bacteria > Bacillota > Clostridia > Christensenellales > Aristaeellaceae > RUG11272. The sequence goes on along the minus strand of CADASK010000020.1, from coordinate 17,330 downwards.
GTGCACCGCCGCGAGCACCGAGAAGGCCAGGGCGATCCAGGCGTCCGGCGTGGCCTCGCCCCAAAGGGCCGCGAAGGGCAGCAGCACCGCCGAGGGGAAGGGCGGGAAGGAGACGTAATACTTCTCCTGATAGATGGCCAGCTCCAGCCAGGGGTAGTCCTGGCCCAGGTCAAGCCGTCCCGCCAGCCAGGCGCGGGCCTGCAGGCTATAGGAATTGTAGGGGTTGTAGGCCAGCCAGGGCCACTGTCCGGTGAGGGCCGCCAGCGCCAGGCGCGCCAGCAGCAGGCCGAGCACCACCGCCGCGATGTCCGCCAGCTCTGACCGGCTTCGATCCGTCAGGCGCTGGGCCCTGCGCGCTCTTGCGGGCGGGGCAGCCCCGCCGTTCGCGGACATCATGGGGTACCCGCCCCGGCGCAGGTAGCCAGCACGGCGCGCATGGCCTCCGGGTCGCCGCCGTCCAGCACGCCCTGGGCCATATCCGCCGGGCCGCCGCCCTTGCCGCCGAAGGCCGCGCACAGGGCCTTCACGGCGGGGCGCACGTCCACGCTCCCGGAGAGGGCGAAGCTCCAGCCCTCGTCCCGGGGGATCAGCACCAGCGCCAGCGCCGCGCCCTCCGCCAGCCGACCGGCGGCCTTGCGCAGCTGGGCCGGGGCCAGGCCCTCCGCGGCGATGACGCGCACAGCCCCGGTCTCGTCCCGGGCGGCGAGGTCAAAGGCGTGATCCGCCAGGCGATCCGCCCGCAGCTTCTGGGCGTCGCGGTCGTTCAGCAGGCGCTCCACGGCCTCGGCCAATTCGCCCTGCTTCGCGGAGAGGGCCTGGCTCACGGCGCGGTTTTCGGCCAGGGCCGCGTTGGCCCAGGCCAGCGCGCGCATGCCGCAGACGATGGTCAGCCGCACGCCGCCCTTGTAGTGGATGCAGGAGAGGATCTTGATCTGCCCCACCATGCCGGTGGTCGGGCAGTGGGTGCCGCAGCAGGCGCAGCGGTCGACGTCCTCGATGGTGACGATGCGCACCTCCCCGGTCAGCTCCTTCTTGCTGCGGTAGGTCATCGCGGCGAGGGCCTCGGGGCTGGGGATGTCGGTGATCACGGGCTGGTCGCGCCACACGGCCTCGTTGGCCAGGCGCTCCACCCGGGCGGTGTCCTCCGGGGTCAGCACGGTGTTGAAGTCGATGGTGACCGCGTCCGCGCCGATGTGGAACCCCACGTTGTCGCAGTGGAAGGTGCGGCAGATGAGGCCGGAGAGGATGTGCTCGCCGGTGTGCTGCTGCATCATGTCCAGGCGGTGGAGACTGTCCACCTCGCAGGCCACCTCGGCGCCGGGCGTCAGCGGCCGGTCGGCCCGGTGGCGGATGACGCCGTCCTTCTCGTGGGTGTCGGAGATGACCGCCTCGCCGATGCGTCCGCGGTCGCCCATCTGCCCGCCGCCCTCGGGAAAGAAGGCCGTGCGGTCCAGCACGATGTCGTAGCCGCCCTTCCCTTCTTCACAGCACAAAACCTGCGCGGTGAAGGCGCGCAGGCGGACATCCTGATCAAACAGGCGAATGGTTGCGTTCATGGCAGATCACCTCGTCAGCGGAGAATCATGCTTTTGTCACAGATGCCCCTGCATCACCGCGTTGACCAGGACGCCGTTGTTGAACAGGGGGGCCAGGCGGCTCTCGGCGATGATGGTGCTGACCGCCTGCACGGGCAGGATGGTCTCCACCATCGGCAGCAGGGCGAAGCAGATGTAGACCAGCAGCAGGCCGCGCAGCAGGCCGAACAAGCCGCCGGCCAGGGCGTTGAGCTGCTTGAGCACGGGGAAGTGGAACACGGCGTCCAGCAGGCGCACGATCAGGGACCACGCCAGGTAGATCACGCCGAAGCAGACCAGGAAGCACAGGATGTTGATGAAGGCGGTGACGATGGTCTCGCTGACGTAATCCGTGACGGTGGAGATGCCGGTGAAGACCCGGTTTTCCAGGTTGGTGCGCAGCAGGCCGGAGAAGACCTGGGGGAGGTTGGCCTTCTGCACCACCTCGGTGATCTTCTCGGCGGTCAGCTGGGTCACGGGGGTGAGGCCGGTCTCCAGGTCGCCCAGGCGGCTGGAGGCGTCGGTGTAGGTCAGCAGGGTGCGCTGCAGGGCGGCGTTGTCCTGGATGAAGGCGGTCAGGCGGGGATAGAACCTGAAAGCCAGATACAGGGAGCCGATGCAGCCGCCGGCGGAGAGCACCGTGGAGATGAAGCCCCGGTAGAGGCCGACCAGGATGCTGACGCCGATGATGGCGAGGATGATGATGTCTACGATGTTCATGCAGTGAGTTCCTCTCTGGAAGGATTACGCATGTTCTATCGCGAGCAGGATTCCGCGCCTGCGGGCGCGGGGAGGGGGCTTTGCGATCGCCCCCTCCACCCCTTCGCGCCGTACTTATCTATGACAAGACGTTTATTTGCTGAAAAATGAAATGACTATTTGTTCATTTGCTTCTCGCGGGCCTTGGTCATGATGGGGTCGTGGTCGCCGCCGGGGAGGTAGTTGGCGTTGATCTCGGCGATCTCGTCCTTGCGCAGCAGGGGCGCGCAGTACTCGCAGCGCTTGAGCTCGCTGTAGGGCTCGGTGTCCAGCTCGCCGTAGGTGAAGGGCTGCAGCTCGATGTTCTTGGCCGAGGAGCAGGTGGCATGGCTGTGGTAGCTCACGCCCTTGTTCGGGTTGTAATAGAGGAGGGTGTCGTCGGAGGGCGTGGGGATCTGACGGCCCTGCCAGTCCTCCCAGATCACGATCTTCGTGTTCATCTTGCGGTTGTCCCAGATCCAGCGCATGTTGACGCCGTTGGGATCGGACTTGCGCTGCACGCGGATGCAGCCGTGGCTGGCCTTGGTGCCCAGCTTGGCCTCCTGGCGCTTGTAATCCTTGCCGCCGTCGGCCAGCTTGCTGTGGGGTACCTCGTGGAGCAGGTCGCCGCTGTTGTAGCGCAGGGCGAGGGAGCAGTAGATGTTGTCGCTCTTGAACTCGCCCACGGCGGAGACGATCAGGTACTCGCCGGAGCGGGTCTCGTTGTAGGGCTGCTTGGCGTTGGCCAGGCCCGTGGAGACCAGCAGGGTGGCGTAGAGATGGCCCTCGCGGAAGAGGTAGAGCCGCTGGGTCAGCTTGTCCACCACGATGCCCATGGCGGGATCGGGATTGACGGTGCGCAGGTAGCGGGTCGGGATCCAGCCCTGCACGAGCATGTTCCAGGCCTTCACCTTGCTGTCGTGGAAGGAGGAGGAGTAGCACTCGATCTTGGTCCAGGTGTCGCCGCGCTCCAGCACGTGCACGCCCTGGCTCACGCAGGTCACCACGCCCACGCCTTCGCTCTTCTCGTCCGGCTCCTTGCGGATGGTCACCTGGGCGCGCTGCGCGTTCTTGCTGCCGGAATCCACCACGGTGATGGGCTGCATGAGCATCGCCCAGACGGCCTCCTCGTTGGTGATGTCCATGGGCATGGTCCAGTAGTTCATGGTGGTATCCATGCCGTAGGCGGGGCTGGTCCAGTTGGGGGTGTACTTGCTCTGGTCGTTGAATTCCGCCTCTTCGTCCAGCAGCACCTCCTCGACCACGTCGATGTCGCTGGAGCCGGTCTCCGCGAGCACGTGGTCGTGGGCTTCCTCCGCCGGGGCCTCGCTGCCGTCCGCGGTCACGGCCTCGCCGGGGGTACTGTCGTCCTCGATCAGCCAGGCCTCGTCGGCCTGGGCGGCGGTGAAGGACGCGGTGAGCACCACGGGGTCGGAGATGTCTCCGGCCGCGTCCACCAGGTAGAGGGCCAGCAGATGCTCGCCCGCCGGCATGCCCTCGGAGGGGCAGTGCAGCAGGCTGTCGCCGGCCTCCACAGCCCACTGGGCCGCGGTGATCCAGGTGTCGCCCTCGGCGCGGGTCAGGGTCACGGTGCCGCTCTCGCTGGCGTAGACGCTGATCTCGATGCCCTCCTCCTCCGCCACCAGGCTGTTCTTCAGCTCGGCCTGGGCGAGGTAGGGCGCGATGGCGCCGACGTGCACGGGCGTCTCGGCGCTCTGCCCGTCCTGGCGGATGACCATGCGCGCGTCGCCCTGGGGCGCGGGGATCGCGTTGTGGGTGCCGTTCCACCACACGCGGTTTTCACCGGCCACGGTGGGCTGGCCGGCCACCACCACGGACAGCGGCTGACCGGCCTCATCCTCCAGGGTGATGTCGACGCTGCCGGCCCCGGCGGTGAAGGTGATCAGCACCGCCTTGCCCGGGCGGATCTCGCCGGGATCGGAGATGCTGAGCGCACCCTCCGCCGAAGCGGCGGCCGCGCACAGCACCAGGCCAAGCAGGAGTAAGAGCAGCTTTTTCATAACAGGTGTACCTCGTGAGGGATAGATCAACTGGTATATAGAAAGGGTAGAGTAAGCGCTGCGAAGGGGTGGAGGGGGCGATCGCAAAGCCCTTTGGCCGCGCCCGCAGGCGCGGAACCTTCGCTCAGATAACGAGACAAAGGATGTATTTCATCCAATAACTGGCTTCTTCGGCGCCAGCAGCGCGGGCAGCTCTCCCGCACGGCTCGCCCTCAGCGCACAGGGGGTGTCCGCAAATCGCCCGTCCGTGTCCAGCAGACAGGTGAGAATCCCGGCGGCGCTCCCGGACTCCATGTCCAGCGGGCGGTCGCCGATCATCACGGCCTCCTCCGGCTGGATGCCGTGGCGGCGCATCAGCGCCAGGATGGCGGCGGGGTCGGGCTTGCGGGGGAAGGCGTTCTCCCGCGTCACCCAGTCGGTGAAGAAGTCGAGCAGGCCGTGGGCCTTCAGTGTGTCCAGCGCGCGCCGGCTGTTGTGGGTCACCAGGAAGTGCCGCGCGCCTGGAACGCTCAGGGCGTCAAAGGCCTCGCGGATGCCCGGCAGCAGCGGGGTGTCCGCCGGCGTCATGCGGGTCTCCTCCTCGCGGAAGGCCGCCATGAGCCGGGTTTCCATGTCCGCATCGCCGCGGCACAGGATGGAAATCGCGTGGGGCAGGGAGTGCTTCATCAGCTCGATGGCCTCGCCCTCCGACACGCGGATGCCCAGCCGCTCCGCCGCCCGGGCGAGAAAGCGCACCATCGCGGGGTAGGAATCCACCAGCGTCCCGTCATAGTCCCAGAAGAAGGCGGTCAGCGGCGGGTTTTGCAGGGCGAGCCAGCGGGCGACGGGCTCGTCCGCCGGGCAGAAGGGGAGGGACAGCATCTCCCGGGGGTGGACAAAGCGCAGGGCTTCGTGCTCTGTGCGGACGGGCTCGCCCAGTGCGATGCCCTCCATGAAAGTGAAGCGGATGCCCTGGGCGGCGTCCGTGCAGACCTCGCGCAGGCCGTCCACCGGCAGGGAAAGCTCCTCCAGCAGCTCGCGGCGGAGGCAGTCGGCGGCGCTTTCGCCGGCCTCACGCTTGCCGCCCGGGAATTCCCAGAGGTGGGCGTTGCGGCGTCCCTCGCCGCGTTGACAGACAAGGATGCGGCTGTCATCGCGGCGGATGCGGATAATGCCTGCTGAAACTTCAATCATCATCATATCAGAGAGCCTTCCCCCTCCGGGGGAAGGTGGCATCGGCGGCTTGCCCTCTCCGTCAGCGCATACGCGCTGCCACCTCTCCCAGAGGGAGAGGCAAGAGAGGCGTCCGAGCTCCCGAAAAGGGCCAGAGAGTTCACTCAGAAAGAGCTGATCGGGTAACTGACCTGGCTCTCCCTTTGGGAGAGCTGTCAGCCGTCAGGCTGACTGAGAGGGCTCACGGCGCCCGGGTGGGCTGCACGCTGGGATACAGCTGCACAAAGGTGTTGTAGTGATCCTCGGTGTAGAACACTAGGCCGTCGTTGGAATATACAATGCGGTAGCGGCTGCGGTCACCACTGACATAGTAGCAGTCACATTCGTAGTATTGCCTGCCCTTCGCTGTGGGCAACTTTCCCTCGTAATTGCCGAAGCGATCTCCGCCGATAGAACAGCCGGGAGCGACATCGCTCACGTCTCGCGCGAGCGAGATATTCCCCATCTGCCTTGCTTCAGCTTTTGTGACCCAACCGAGTTTTTGTGCTTCCTTCTTGGTGATGAAGTTGGGCGGCAGCTCCCCATGCTCGAACAGATAATCCGCGATGGCCTGGGGCTCGATGATCGGGCCGGAGGGCGTGGCGGTGGGCGTCGCGGCGGGGCGCGGCGTCTTGGTGGGCTTGGGCGTCTTGGTTGGCTGCGGCGTGGCTGTCGCGGTCGGTTTCGGCGTCTTCTTCGGCTTGGCGGTGGGCGTGGCCTTGTTCTTCTTTTTCTTGGACTTGGCCACGAGCATGGTCTCGGTCTGGGCCGAGGAGGCCTGCGCCGGGGAGATCAGCTGGGTGAGGCCGACGGCCTCGGCCATGCCAAGGGCGACGATCAGGGCAAGCAGCCAGGCTAAGAGACGTTTTTTCATGCCGTTACTCTCCTTATGTCCTATCGATCCTTCATTTGAGGACGAGCGCGAAGGTTTGCAAAGGGCGATCGCAAAGCCCTTTGCCCGCGCCCGCAGGCGCGGAATTATTTATGATACCTTTCCCCGGCGCTGATCTTCGCTGCGCGATAGACCTGCTCCAGCAGCATCACGCGGGCCAGCTGGTGGGGGAAGGTCATGGGACTCATGCTCAGCTCCTCATCCGCCCGGGCGATCACCGCGTCCGACAGGCCGAGGGATCCGCCGATGACGAAGACAATCTGGGACACGCCGCCGCTGGTGAGCTTCTCCAGGCGCTGCGCCAGCTCGGGGGAGGAGCGCATCCGGCCCGGGATCGTCAGGGCGATCACATAATCCCCGGGCTTCAGCTGCTTCAGGATGGCCTCGCCCTCGCGGTCCTTGATCTGCCGCTCGATGGCGGGGGAGCTGTTGGCGGGCTCGGGCAGGTCGTCCAGCTCGATCTCCCGGATCTTCCCGAAGCGGCCCAGGCGCTTGAGGTACTCGTCGGCCATCATGCGGTAGGGCTTCTCCCGCAGCTTGCCGACGGCGATCACCGTGATGTTCATCCGCCCATCACAGCCTTGTGGTAGGCGTCGCAGACGGCGTTGGTCTCGCCGCATTCCACCACCTGGCCGTGGTTGAGCCACACGACGCGGTTGCACATCTCGCGGATCTGCTGCAGCTGGTGGCTCACGAACAGCACCGTGGCACCGCCGTGCATCAGCTCCATCATGCGGGCGCGGCTCTTGCTCTGGAAGTTCTCGTCGCCCACGGCGAGGATCTCGTCCACGATCAGCACCTCGGGCTGCACCATGGTGGAGATGGAGAAGGCCAGGCGGGCCAGCATGCCGGAGGAGTAGGTCTTCAGCGGCATGTTGATAAAGTCGCCCAGCTCGCTGTAGGCGATGATTTCCTCCTCCTTCTCGGTGAGGAACTCCCGGGAATAGCCGAGGATCGCGCCGTTGAGGTAGATGTTTTCCCGGCCGCTCAGCTCGGCGTCGAAGCCGGAACCCAGCTCCAGCATGGGCACCACGCGGCCCCGCACCACGGCCTTGCCGGAGGTGGGCTTGTAGATGCCGCTGATGACCTTGAGGATGGTGCTCTTGCCCGCGCCGTTCTGGCCGATGACGCCCATCACGGTGCCGCGCTCGACCTCGAAGCTGACGTCGTTTAGGGCGTGGAAGACGCGGACTTTTCGCTTGCCGTGGAGGGCGTTGAGAGCCCACTCCTTGAGGTTGGTGGTGCGGTTTTCATCGAGTTTGAAGTCCATGGTGACGTGGTCTACGGATACCATGATGTCGGACATCGTTTCACCTCTTCAGGTGGGATGGGAGACCCCACCCCCGACCCCTCCCCGCTGCGGCGGGGAGGGGAGGTTTATTTGGTTGGGCCAGGGGACGCTTTCCGCGGGAAAGCGTCCCCTGGAACCCCTTGAAAGGCGCTCCTGCGGAGGGCGGAGCTTACAGATGATACACGAACTTATCCTGGTTTTTGCGGAAGACGAGGAGGCCGATGAGCAGGGGCACCAGGCTGCACAGCGCGCAGTACAGATAGGTGATCGGCGGCGGCGTCACGCCGTCCAGCGCGATGCAGCGCAGGAAGTAGATGAACTGGTACATGGGGTTCATGTGATACAGCGTCGTCAGCGACGCGGGCACGATGGTCTCCGGGTAGAAGATGGGCGTGGCGTAGGTCCACAGCAGCACCACCACGCTCCAGAGGAAGCGCGTATCCCGGAAGAACACGTTCAGCGTGCAGAGGATGAAGACCATGCCCAGCACAAAGCAGAACAGGAAGCCGATGGCCAGGGGCAGCAGCAGGATGGCCTTGGTGATGGGCGTGCGGGTGAACAGCAGCAGGAGCAGCAGCGGCACCAGGGAGATGACCAGGTTGATCAGCGAGGACACTGTGCGGCTGATGGGGTAGATGTACTTCGGCATGTAGACCTTGGTGATCAGGCTGCCGTTGGCCACGATGGAGTCGATGCCCAGGTTGACCGACTCGGAGAAGAAGTTGAAGAAGATGATGCCTGTGAGCAGGTAGCCCGGGAAATTCGGGATGGAGCTCTTGAAGATGGTGGAGAAGATGACGTACTGCACACTCATGGTCAGCAGCGGGTTGAGGAAGCTCCACAGCACGCCCAGCAGCGACTGGCGGTACTTCGTGTTGAAATCGCGGCTCACCAGCTGGTGCAGCAGGAAGGAATAGCGGCCCTGCATCTCCAGCAGGGTCAGGATGAGGCTGCGGCGCTGGCGCTTGGCCGCCGAGGCCGTGCGCAGGGTGAGGGCCAGGGCCAGCAGCACGAGCGCGCCGCACACGGGCCAGTACCACCGCATAATGGCACTGGCGGAGTGGCCGCTGACGGTCATGCACAGCCGGGCATGGCGCGCTTCGCCGTCCACCGTGAGGCTGTCCAGGCCCTGGGCCTCCATGGTGAACTTGCCCACGTCCACCATATCGCCCGACCAGAGGGCGGGCAGCGCGCCGGGGCTGCCGGCCTCGGGCTCGTGGAAGGTAAGGCGCAGCACGGTGTCAGCGGTGAGAGTCGGCGGCTGCTCCGCGAAGATCAGCGGCAGCTCGTCGCCCGCGCCGGTCAGGTCGGCCTCCCGAGAGGCGATCACCTGGCCCTTCTGCACGATGTCGGCGGTGACGCTGCCCGCGCTCTCGGAGGCGGTGGGCGTCAGGGCCAGCACGATGGCGTCCAGCTGCTCGCACTCGGCGTTCAGCCCCTGCTCCACCACCAGCCCGTCGTGGGGCATGGCCAGCAGGGCGGAGCGGGCGATGGATTCGCTCATATACCCGCGGGTGCTCCAGGAATCGCTGACGATCCAGCCGATGAGCAGCAGCACCGCAGCCAGGATGGCCGTCAGCTGCAGTCCGCGCTTCCTGATATAGGCGGGATCCTTCCAGGTCTCTTTCACGGTCGCTTTGCCTCCAGAGGATGATGATGGGATAAGGAACTTAGGCGTAGATAAGGAGAGGCTATGCCAACCACTCCAGCATCGCTGGCAGCCAACCCCTCAGTCATCGCTGACGCGATGCCAGCTCCCCTCATAGGGGAGCCAAGAAGAGACGTTCGGCTGCCAAATTGAACAGCTCAAAGAAAAGGATGCGGGCGAAGGGGTCCCGGGGGCGATCGCAAAGCCCCCGGGTCGCCGCCCGCAGGCGGCGAAATCCCCCTGCTGCCAGAGCCGAAAGATGAGCGTCAATCGCTCAGCTTCCTGTCAAAATCAATGGACATGGTGCCCTTGACCTTCTCAAACAGCGGGCTGTAATACCTCTCCCGCACCGGGCCGAGCGCCTCCCGCATCCGGCGGAGATCCTCCTCCGGCGCAGACGCCGTCAGACAGCCCGCCCCGCGGGGCGCGCGCATCAGCGCAAAGGGCGTGATCACATTCAGATACCCCGCGCGCATCGCCCGGACGCCGAGCTCCGCGCCTCGCAGGTCGCTGGCGTAGACTCGGAAGCCGTCGAGGCGCCGGAACACGTCCCGGCGGATGGCCATCAGGTACGAGGACACGCCGCTGACGTTGCGCACCACGCGGTCATTGTATTGGTAGGTTACGCCCGCCGAGAAGGCGCCCAGGTGGTGGCTGAGCGCGCCACCGGGCACGTCCACCGCGTAGCCGCAGTGCAGGTAGCAGTGCCGCCGATCCGTGATGGGCGCGCCCGCGCAGCCGACGTCCTGCCTGCGCAGGAACATGGTCAGCTGACGCAGCCAGTCGCGCTGGGCCGGAATCATGCCGCACTGGACGAACACCAGGGACTTGCCGGAAGCCAGCTCCGCCGCCTGATTCAGGCTGTCGGCGGTCTTCACGGAGATGCCGCGCATAGTCGGCGCTTCATGGCCCACGGCGATGATCTCATGGATCGGTTGGGCCGTGCGCCGCAGCAGGCGGCCGAGACCGCGCCAGCTGCCGTCCTGGGCCGGGGTGAGGATCAGCGAGACCGTCATGTCCGGGTCGTCGCCGTAATCCACGCGGCAGTTGAGCAGGTAGGTGTCCGACGTGCCGGGCAGCCCCAGGCGGCGGAGCTGATCGCCAACGGCGCTGGCGGCCACGTGGGCGCACTGCTCGATCTTCTGATGGCTGAAGGAGGTGTTCACCATCCGCCAGTGATAGAGCACCCGGGGGATGTGGACGATATGCTCCGCCAGCTCGGTGGCGCGCAGGGCCAGGTCGTGATCCTGGCTGCCGTCGAAGGCCTCGCGCATGGCGCCGGCGCGGAGCATCAGCGCCTTCTCCATGGCCATCATATGGCAGATGTAGTTGCCGGAGCGCAGGCTGTCCGGCGCGAAATCTGGCTTCAGGTGCGGGTCGAAGAACCGCTGGCCGGCCTCGTCGCACTTGTCCTCGTCGGTGTAGACGAAGTCCGCGCCGGCCTCCGCTGCGTCCAGGATGCGGTACACCGCGTCCGGGGCCAGGAGGTCGTCGTGGTCGCACAGGGCGATCCAGTCATAGTTCGCCATGGATAGCGCGCCGTTGGTGTTGCGGCTGATGCCGCCGTTCTCCTCCGAGAAGGTGACGCGGATGCGCGGGTCGCGGGCCGCGGCGGCGCGCAGGGCCTCGAGGGTGGCGGGATCGGTGCTGTGGCCGTCCCACAGGCAGGCCTCCCACTGCGGGGCGGTCTGGGCGACGAGGGAATCCGCGAGGGCGGTCAGCAACTCGGGCCGGGTGTTCCAGGTGGGAATCAGGATGGACAGGCCGTGGGAGAAGTGACGCGCGCTCTGACGCTGCCGTTCGGCGGCGTCGGGCTCGCAGGCCTTCAGCCAGGGGCCGTAGCGGCGCTCCTCCTCGGCGCGCATGGCGCGGAGCCGGCGGATGGTGGGCAGGTTGATGCCCCGGATGCAGGCGCGGCGGAACAGACCCCACAGGCCGCGCAGGCCATCCTCGCGCCAGCAGCGCTGCCAGGCTGTCAGGGCGCGCTTGATCAGCGCCATGCATCCACCTCCTCCGGACAAAAATCACCATGATGGATTATAGCACAATACCCCATGGGACGCAAGAATGCCGCAGGAGCGCCCGGAAAACGCCATGTTATGGCGTTTTCAGCGGAGAGCGGGCGGCAGCCCCGGACCGATCGCAAAGCCCCCTGCCCGCGCCCGCAGGCGCGGAATCTCTGCTGGTAAAGCAAAAAACCGGAGTTTTTAAGCTCCGGTTCATGCAATGGCTGCAGGGGGTTTCGCCGCCTGCCTTGATAAGGCGGCTATTTGGTGAGCCGTCAGGCTGACTGAGAGGGCTCCAGCACAGCCTCCGCCATGGCGGCGGGATCCTTCGCGCACACGCGGGTGTGGCGGATCGGCTGCTCGCGCAGGGCAAGCACCTGGGGCGGCATGGGATAGCCGGTGCGGGCCTCCAGGGTGCGGGCGCAGGCGAAGGCGTCGCGGCTGGGGCTGTCCTCGCCCTCCTCCAGGGCGCTGAGCACATCGGCGGCGAACTTGTAGGGGCTGGCGGTGGAGACGATCACGGCAGGGCGGTTGTCGCCGGTGTTGCGGCGGTATTCGCCCAGGGCCGCGCCGGCCACCGCGGTGTGCGGGTCGATCAGATAGCCGGTCTGCCGGAACATGTCGCGGATCTCGCGGCGGGTCTCCTTGTCGTCTGCGCAGCCCGCAAAGAAGATATCGCTGAGCCACTCCAGCCGCTGCTGATCCACGGCGTAGCTGCCGTTCTCCTTCAGCTGGCGCATCCACAGGGCGATCAGCTCGCCGTCGCGGTCCGCGGCCTCATAGAGCAGGCGCTCGAGGTTGGAGGACACGAGGATGTCCATGGAGGGGGAGATGGTCTTGAAGAACACCCGGTGGGTGCTGTACAGGCCGGTGCGGAAGAAGTCCGTCAGCACGTTGTTGCGGTTGCTGGCGCAGATCAGCTTGTGCACGGGCAGGCCCATCTCCCGGGCGTAGAAGCCCGCGAGGATGTCGCCGAAGTTGCCGGTGGGCACGGCGAAGTTGACGCTCTCGCCCTGCTGGATGGCCCCGGAGGCCACAAGGTCGGCGTAGGCGCTGAAGTAGTACACGATCTGCGGCACGAGACGGCCGAAGTTGATGGAGTTGGCCGAGGACAGGACGCGGCCCTGCTCCGCCATCTTTTCCCGGAAAGCCTCGTCGGAGAAGAGGGCCTTCACGCCGGTCTGGGCGTCGTCGAAATTGCCCTCCACGGCGATGACGCGGGTGTTCTCGCCGCCGGTGGTGACCATCTGCAGGCGCTGGATGTCGCTGACGCCGTCCTTTGGGTAGAACACGGTGCAGCTGGTGCCCGGCACGTCGCGGAAGCCCTCGAGGGCGGCCTTGCCCGTGTCGCCGCTGGTGGCCACAAGGATGCTGATCTCTCGGTTCTCGCTGTTCTTGCGCGCGGAGGCGGCCATCAGGTAGGGCAGCAGCTGCAGCGCCATGTCCTTGAAGGCGAGGGTCGGGCCGTGGAACAGCTCCAGCGCCCAGGTGCTGCCGTCGATGCGGTGCAGCGGGGCTACCGCGGGCGTGTCAAAGCGCTCGCCGTAGGCCTTGCGCGTCATCTCCTCGATCTCGGCGGGCCTGAAATCGTCCAGGAACTGGCGCAGGATCTGCGTGGCGCGCTGGGGATAGCTCATGCCGACCAGCGCCGCCAGGTCCTTCAGCTCCATGCGCGGGAACATGGCCGGCACATAGAGTCCGCCGTCCGGCGCGATGCCGGCGAGGATCGCCTGGGACGCGGTGGCGTAGGCGCGGCCGCGGGTGGAGAAAAACGACATGCTCGGTCACCTCTTTAAACAGATAGCTATAAGACGGGCGGGCGAAGGGGTGCAGGGGGCGATCGCAAAGCCCCCTGCCCGTGCCCGCAGGCGCGGAACCCGGAGATTTCGCCGCCTGCGGGCGGCGACCAGAGGCTTTCCGATCGCCTCTGGACTCTTCGGGCCGCATCTTTCTACGCAAATAATACAATTACAAAAGCTTATAAAGACGGGCGGACGAAGGGTTGTCAGGGGCGATCGCAAAGCCCCTGACCCGCGCCCACAGGCGCGGAACACCCCCTGCATGGAGAATCCATGCGGCCATACACCAACGCAAAAGGGCGGCGGCCATCAAAAGCCATCGCCCATCGAAGCAGCTTTTGACAGATGCTTACGCGATGAGGTACTTCTTCATGAACTCGGGCAGGGTGTCGGGGTCGGCGCTGACGGACAGCACAAAGTCGACGCCGTGCTTCTGGTTCAGCTCCTCCATGGCGTTGAACAGCCACTCGGCCTCGTTCAGGTCGGTCTTGCACAGCTTGGTGAAGGCGTCGATGAAGATGATGCTCACATCGAAGTTCTGGCTGAGCATGCCGGAGAGGAAGCCCACAAACATTTCGGGCGTGTGCACATGGTATTCGCCGGCGTTGATGAAGCGCACCTTGTGGTCAACATCGAACATGTAGCGGTTATCGTCGTCGAGGAAGAGCACATTGCCCGCGGATTCGTGCGCGGCGGTGTTGGTCATATCAATGAGCTTCTTGGTCTTGCCGGAACCCTTCTTGCCCGCGATGATCTGGATCATGGGAAACGACCTCCTTTGGAGAACTTGTTCTCTGAGATGATTATAACCGATTTTCTGCCATCGCGCAATCCCTTATTTTTTTGAGGGTCTTTTTCGGCTGTTTAGCGGCGTTGACTTCCGCTGGCGGATATGGTAAAATAACACCAGGTGAAGCGGCTTACCTGGTGCGAGCAGGTTACGGCTCCCTTTCATCTCTGAAAGAGTAACCTTACCTTAGTTTCGGGGGAGGTTACTTTTTATTTGCTGTTTTTGTTGGCTGTGACAGCAATAAGCACAACCTGAGCGATGAGGCTTAACAATGCGAGAACTTCCATTGTTGTCATACCTTCGCCCCCTTTCTACAGGGGGCCGCCCGCCGCTTCTCCCGGGCCTGCCGGTTTCGTATCCCGGCCGACAAGATGATCATACGATAAGTTTTTATCTGTGTCAATGAGATGGGCGCTAAGAAAAAAGCCTCCCCCGCTTGAGGGAAGGCCGTCATCACCTATGGCTGCGCCGGTTGAAGTCGTCCTCGATGTTCTTCTTCCACTCCCGGGTCAGGGGGCGGCTCTGGCGCACGGAGGCCACCGCATCCGAGATGGTGCCGTAGTTGAGGGCCTGGCCCTCGCTGTCGTTGACGAAGTTGACGGAGCGCTCCTCGCCGATGCCGAAGCGCGCGGCGGTCTGCACCGCGTCGATGTTCGCGCCGAGGAAGAGGAACTCCCAGCCGTAGACCTCCTGCTCCTTGCGCACCATGGCGCGCACCTCGTCGGCGCTGTAGAGGTGGCTGGCGTTCTCCATGCCGTCGGTGGTGATGACGAACACGGTGTGCTCCGGCCGATCCTCCTCGCGGGCGTACTTGTGCACCAGGCCGATGTGGTGGATCGCGCAGCCGATGGCGTCGATCAGGGCGGTGCTGCCGCCCACGCGGTACTGTGCGCCGGTCATCGGCTCCACCTTGCGGATGTCCACGCGGTCGTGCAGGACGTGGCTCTGGGAGGAGAAGAGCACGGTGGAGACCAGCGCCTCCCCGGGCTCGGCCTTCTGGCGCTCGATCATGGCGTTGAAGCCGCCGATGGTGTCCGCCTCCAGCCCCGCCATGGAGCCGCTGCGGTCGAGGATAAAGACCATTTCTGTCAGGTTCTTCTTCATGCTGCATACCTCCTGCTGATCGGATGTCAGGGCGCTCTCCGCGTCCCTGTGATGCAAGCATACATGAAATCGGCGGGCCCGTGGTCGCCTGGGAAGCGACAAATGAAAAAGCCTTCCCCCATAGGGGGAAGGCAAGGTCGCTGCTGCTGCCGAATTTCTTCGACAGAAAAACCGCCCGATGGCGGGCGGTGGAATCACCGGAATCGTTTGCTGATGCCGCTTTGCTTCATGATCTCATTGGCAGTAAACGGGATTTGATTTTCCCATCGACGGTCACATGGCGCTCTGTGATGGGACTATACCATATGTCGTGATCGCCTTTGCCGCGTCTGACGAAATAGCAGCCATTCTTCTTAAGCTCTTCACGGACAAGCTGTTCATATTCAGCCATAGGCAGCCACCACATCGGAACGCACGGTTGAATAGTTCAGACGAACCTGCGGAGAAGTGACGCCATTGAGCTGAAGCAGCTCGGGCACTGCAAAATGAAGCTTCTCGATCAAGGCGTCGAAGGAGCCGGACTCCAGGGCGAGGCCGGGCACGTCGTCACTCGTGGCAACCCAGACGGCGGCGTCGGGATCCCAGATGAGATTGATACGATAAGCCATGCGATGCACCTCCAGCTTGATTATAGCATAAAACTGGCGGAAAGTGACCGAAGCGACGAAATTTTACGCGCGGGATGCCGAAAAGTGATGACTGATAGCCAGGGGGCGTGACCTTGGCTCACCCTCTGGGGAGCTGTCACCGCAGGTGACTGAGAGGGCTGCAAAAAGAGGCCGTCCCGATGGGGGACAGCCTCTTGATGCTTGGGTTCAGGTTGCGCTCAGGTCTCAGTCATCCAGGGCGGTGCGGCGACGGCGGCTCAGCATGAGCAGCATCAGGCCGGCGGCCAGCATGAGGACGTAAGGCGCGACGCGGAGGACGACACCGGTGGGAGAGATGACTTCCAGCGTGTTGGTGAAGGCATCCGTCTTGGTCACATCGACCGCAGCAGCAGTCAGGGCACTGTTGGACTGAGCACCGGCGCCTTCCCATACGATGGACTTGGCGGCAGCGTTTGTATCGGTGCCAGATGCCTTCGTGCTGGTCACAACGCCCACAGAATTGTATGTCGTACCGGTGACATCATTGGTCTCGTAAACAGTGGAAGTGAAGCCGTTCGGGATACCGATGTACTTCACAGCACCTTGGTGAGCAATCTTGGGAGCGCTTGTGGTAGCACCCGCGCCCATCGCTGCCACTTCAGCTTTACCATCTGTGCCTTCCTTGGCGTCGACCATGATGTGGCCATTCTTGGTGTTCGCAAAGGTCACGGTGAACGGGAACTTGTGGCCGTTCATAGCGGCGTCGTTCACCAGGGTCTTGGAGACAACCAGGTTCGAGGTCTTATAATCATCGTAGAAACCGTCAGACTTTTCAGTGTCCTCGTCAATGTCATCCGTAACATTGTGCAGCACATAACCATAGATGGGATGCTTGACTTCCGTGCCGTCAAGTGTTTCCTGAACATAGACATCAAGATAGCGGATGTTCTTATTAGTGGTCTGGGTTGTATCCTGTGTCTCAAGTGCTGCGTTCGCATCAGTCACCGTGCGGGTAAGAACATAGCGGTAGATACCGGGCTTCGGGAAAGTAACATTGTTGAAATCAACAGTCACAAGAGACTCGTTGTCTGCGCCATTAGGGGCGGCGGTGATGGTTTCATCCATCGTATAGGCAGGTTTTGCTACTGTAATCCGCGGCGTTCCGGAGACTGCAATGGTGTTCCCATTGGAGTCGGTACCACTATAGTTACCGGGAAGGACAATCGCCTGTACATCGTTGCTATCGGTTACTGTAGTGCCAACACCCTGTCCCTCTGTCGTAGCCGCTTCGATCGCGAAAGCATAACTCAAAGCAGGTGCATAGATGCTGGTTTCGTCGGGATTGTAGGCAACCAGTACGTTTTTGAAAGAAATCGTGTTGGCGCTGGTCTCATTTGTGCCGTCGGCATCAATCTGATTCACGCTGCTCGCCCATGCCGTTGCGCACAGGCCAACCGTCATCATAACCGCCAGGAGGAGGGCCGCCAGCTTTCTCATCTTCTTCATGGGTGTTTCTCCTTTCGTATCGTCGCCCGTTGCGGGGCGGTGCTATTCTCCGGCTTTTCGACGGAGGCCACGCAATCTCGCGATTGCCTTGCTTGCGAGGTCATTATAACATGGATTTGGTTACACGCCAAGTTACTTTCAAGGTTTCATGGCGTTTTTTGGGAAAAAATTTTGGGATTTTTT
>CADASK010000019.1 GCA_902790495.1 uncultured Eubacteriales bacterium | reverse complement strand
CACACCTGTTCCCATCCCGAACACAGAAGTTAAGCCCTTCAGTGCCGAAAGTACTTGGCTGGAAACGGCCCGGGAGGATAGGTCGCTGCCGGATTCCAATATTCCTCAGTAGCTCAATGGCAGAGCATTCGGCTGTTAACCGAAGGGTTGTAGGTTCGAGCCCTACCTGGGGAGCACAAAAAGCCTCTGAAAGCGTAAAGCTGTCAGAGGTTTTTTGCATAGATTCTTTCGTGGGCGTTCAGTTTTTTTCTGAAAGCCTGTAAGATTTCAGCCGCATGTGCGTCCAATAGAGTGAAAGGAGGAGCGCTCGATGGAACCGGAAACCTTTGACGAGATCTATCAAAGCTATTTTGACGCAGTCTATCGGTATGTGCTTTCCCTTTCCGGAGATCCTCAGATCGCGGAGGAAATCACCCAGGAGGCCTTTTTCAAGGCGCTGCGCTCCCTGGATCAGTTTCGCGGAGACAGCAGCGTGAAAAGCTGGCTTTGCGCCATCGCGAAAAACATCTTCCTTTCCGAGCGGAGAAAGAGGAAGCCGCAGCCCATGGACGAGGCGTCGGCTCTTCCCGATCCGGGCATGGGCCCGGAGGAATCCCTCGTGCGCCGGGACGAAAGCATGCGCATCCATCGGCTGCTGCACCGCCTCGATGAGCCGTACCGCGAGGTCTTCACGCTGCGGACATTGGGACAGCTCAGCTTCCGGGATATCGGGGAGCTGTTCGGCAAATCGGAGAATTGGGCTTGCGTGGTTTACCATCGCGCACGCGCCCGGATCAAGGAGAAAATGGAGGAATGAGCATGAAACTGCCTTGTGCCGTTGCACGTGATTTGCTGCCGCTTTACGCCGAAGATATGGTCGAGCAGGAAACGAAGGCGCTGATGGACGAGCATCTGAAGGCATGCGACGATTGCAGAAGAAAGCTCTCGGAAATGAACGTTCCGGCCGAGCCCCCTGTTGACACAGCCAAACCGCTTCAGAATCTGAAGAAGCAGCTGCGGAGAAAGCGCTTGTATGCGGCCGCGCTGGCAGCGCTGTGCGTCTTTGTGGGCGTGTATACCTATTTCTTCCGCTTCATGGCGATCCAGCTGATACCCTGGCAGGACGGCTTGGTAGAGGTCGTCGGGGTCAAAGCTTCTCATCCGGATGCTGGCGACGACGAGTGTGATACGGAAATCGGCAAATCCATGGCATCCTGGCCTGCGGATGAAGGCCTTGTTCTGAAGGTGAACAGTATCGTCAACGGCTTTGAAGAGCATATCGTGTTGGATGACGACGGGACACAGACCTTGCTGATTCAGGCGCTGAGCACAAATCAGGCTTCCGATCGTCTTGCCCAGTCGTATTATGAGAGCAACATTTTCCCTGTGCCGGACCGTCTGATCTACGGGTTAGAGCAGCCTCAAACCCTGCTGTGGGGGACGCCGATGAAAGGCGGGGTGGAGATTCTTCCGCGTCTGGCGCTGGCCTATTACCTTCTGTTTGCGCTGGCGGCCGCCGGCGTATGCGGACTGATTTGGATGATCCTGAGAAAGCGGAAATCCAGCTGGATTCCGCGTCAGCTGTTCTTTGCGCCTGTTGCCTATATCGTTTCCCATCTTCTTTTAAAAGGTTTCAAGACAACAAGCTTCTTGATGGAACAGGATTTTCTCAGCATTCTGCTGGTCGCGCTGGCGGTTTACGCGCTGCTGACAATCGCCTGGCAGATGCTCCTGACACGAAGGAAAGAAGCATAACCGAAAACCCTCCCGCAAGGCCCATCGGTCTCCGCGGGAGGGTTTTGACAGACTGTGTGCTGCCGTGGACAGTCTATGCAAGGCGATTGAATCAATCATCCTTTATTTGATTCAGTATGTTGAAATTTGCCGCAGCTCCTCGTCTAATGGGTGAAAGGTGGTGAGAGCGCTATGGAAACTGTCAAGGGCCCTGACAGTAAGGAAGAAAGAATTGAGCACATGGTGCTCCAGTACCAGCTTCCACTGCTTCAACTCTGCTATGCTTATTTGCATGATGAGGAATTGGCGAAGGATGCGGTACAGGAGACCTTTATCAAGGCCTTCCGAAATCTGGATTCTTTTCGGGAGAATGCCTCAGAAAAGACCTGGCTCAGCCGGATCGCGATCAATACCTGTAAAGATCTGAGGCGAACAAGCTGGTTTCGGCATGTGGATCGCTCTGTCACATTGGATATGATCCCAGCGCCTGCTGATCCAGTTGAACCAGAAGACGAAAGCCTTACGCTGGAAATCATGAAACTGCCGGCAAAGCTGAGGGAAGTAGCGTTGCTGTGCTGGTTTCAGGGAATGACGTATAACGAGGCTGCTGAAACACTCGGCATCAGCCTTCAGGCTGTCGGCAGCCGATTGAACCGTGCAAGACGAAAACTGCGTTCTGTGATGGAAGGAAGTGAAGTTCATGAACCTGCATGAAGAACAGAAAAAAGTACAAAAGGCGATGAACACCACTCTTTCTGGTTTGCAGGAAGATCCATGGCTCACGCAGCGGGTTCTTGCAAACGCGAAGGGAGAAGAACCTGTGAAAAGGAAAATTTCGCTTGCCCTGGTATTGAGCATTGCGGGAATACTTGCCGTGATGGGAACGGCTTATGCTCTGTTCTCTTCCCAGGTTGCTGAGTTCTTCGGGCAGCACTGGAACGGTGATTACGGTGAGTGGCTTCATGGGGGGAAAATCGCACAGATCGGAGAATCAGTCACAGCGGGCGATGTTGTAATCACCCTTGATGAGATTGTTTATCGGGATCGTGGGCTTTACGGTGTGGGAACGGTTCGGCTCGTCAACGAACAGGATGTATTGTTTCCGATGGATACTGCCGAAATGCTCTACGAGTCTCAGAATGAGGATTTCCACCTGGATGACGAAACGCCCGCTCTGAAAGCAATGGACCTTGTTGCAAGGGCACAATCTTCAGGCGGAAAAATGCTGACAGTGAAATCTATGCCGCTTAAGATCGGCGTTGATGACGGAACCATGCTGATGCCAGGTACCATTGGGTTTTATGATATTGCCAATGAGGACGGCTCTCTCACTTATTCCTTTGAAGCTTCTGACGGCTTTGCTGTAAACGAGGGAACCACCTATCAGATCCAGATGGAGAGTGTAGTAGAACAGATCGGTGAAAAGGGCTTGCCCGTTGACGGAACAATGCAGCGGTACGAATGGACGATCTCCTGCACCCCGGTATTCATGAGTAGTTCCAGTCAATTAACTGGTGATACGACATCAAATGTGTCTGTCCTGACTAAAGACGGGTATGAATTGATTACGCCAAAGGAGTATCAGGAATCTGGTACAATGCCTATCTACCAGGCAATTGAAACAGACTTGACAAAAGACGTTCTTCCGGAGTGGTTCAATACGACTGGTATTTTAAACGGGGCAGGAACAGACTTTGTCGAGTTCAATGATCATGCTGTTCTTTCCTCTGCCCCGGAAGCACTATTCTACGATGAATATCAGGACGAGCCGTTTTCCGAAGCCTATTCTGGTGCCATTACGCGCATCATCTGGATTAAGGATTGGATCAATCATCGCGGAGAGTTTAATCTCGAACAGACCGCTTTATCCGGCATCACTCTGGAAGAAGCAAAAAAACAGGCTGAGGAGATGATCACCCAACTGGGACTTGGCTGCAATCAGTATGTTTGCCATTATGCTCTGGATATGAGCCTTGAGCGTATTCAGACCATGGGCGCGATCTATGAGAAGGCCATTGTAGACGGTGAACTGCTGACAGATGACGATTGGGAGCCCTACGACTACAGTATCATTCCCGCCGGCGAAGAAGGATTCTATCTGGAATATCGTCCCGCGCTGATTGATTCGACAGATTCAACCCGCCGCTACGAACTAGTCTTCTTTGTGAACAGCCGGGGAATCGTTTATGCTCATCTGCGCAATCAGTTCAATATGGGTGCTCTTATGGAAACGCCGGAAAAACTGATTACCAATGAAGAGGCAATTGCCAACCTCATCAAAGAGATCAATCGATCCCGGTATGGCTCGGATGCGCACAAAATTACTATCTTACGGGTCGCCCTGACGTATGAGTCCGTTCGGGCATCTGACAGTGCAGACGGTATGGTGTTTGTTCCAACATGGTCGGTGATTTATCAGGATCAGAAAGCATCTGAACAGGGATGGGATGGTTATGCTTTATTCAACGCAATTGACGGAACATTAATTGACGCTTCATTCCAGTAACAAAAACTCCCACAAGGCATACTTTAGCCGCGTGGGAATTCCAACGTTATGCCATTTTTTCGATCATCTCATCCTCCGCCATCCTCAACACCAAACAGCCCTCATCCGGCAGACCGTAGGCCGTGAAATAGGCGTTCTCCAGGGGGATCCAGCGGGCGGCGAACTGGCGCAGGGAGGCTTCGCTCTCGCGCTGCTGCAGGCGGCGCATCCGCAGCTCCTCCGGCACGTCGAGGAAGAGCCGCACGTCGGCCCAGGCGCGGAGGACGGGCAGGTTGCAGTAGCTGCCCTCCAGGAGCATCACCGGGCTGCCGGACAGCGGTTCAGGGGGCACCATGCAGTCGTTGTGGCAATCGTAGCGGCGATAGACGGCGGGTTCGCCCTTCCGCCAGGGGGCGATCAGCTCCGCGGCCAGGCGGTCGGCGTCGCAGTTGCCGCCGGGGATGGCCAGCCGCTCCGGCGTCTTTTGCGTGTGGGGCGTGTAGAAATCGTCCGTGTGGACAAGCTCGGCGCGGAAGACCTCCGCCAGACGCCGGGCCAGGGTCGTCTTGCCGGAGGCGCAGGGGCCGTCCAGCGTGACGAGGAAGCGGGGTTCTTCCCGCACGGCGCGGGCGATGGCGCACAGGGCCTCGGCGCAGGGAAGCCAGTCGGCGGAGATCACGCGGTAGGCCGGCCGGTACGCGGCGCGGTAGGCCTCTGAGTGGGAGGGCAGCCAGCCCTCGTCGAGAATAGCGTCCTGATCCGCAGGGCTGATGCCGTCGACCAGTTCGCCGCACAGCGCATGAACGTCGCGGCGGGTGAAGAATTCGTTGCTGGCGCTTTGCAGCATCAGGCTGGCGATCATGTCCGGAGCGAGGCCCTCCACCATGGCGCGGCGCAGGTTCAGCCGGCACCAGAAGGGGCCGACGGCCTCCAGCAGCGGCTCGGCGGGATCGGCGGCGAGGCCCTCCTCCTCTGCGGCGATGCGCGCGGCGACAGCCTCCCGCCGGCCCAGCAGGTGGCCTACGCCTAAAAGGGCCTGAAAGATGTGCTTGACCGCGTCCTGCGCCTCCAGGGCGGGGCGCTTTTCCCGCTCCAGGCGCAGGCTTTCGCAGAGGGTGCCGACGAGGGCCCCGCGGTCACTCAAGATGGTCACGGTCGATCTTGACGTAGTCGACCCGATAGTAGTTCTCCACCGGCTCGCCGTTGATCAGGCGGATGGCCACGTCCGCCGCGGTGTGGGACTGGCCCACATGGTCGTTGAGCATGGTGCCGCTCTGGCGGGCGTCCGCGTCCACGTAGCACACCTCGTCCGTCTCCAGGGAGGCGATGTAGCGCTCCAGCTCGGCGCGGTAGAGGCTCTGGAAATTGTCGCTGAAGGAGAAGAGGCTGCGCCCGATGCGGTACACCTTCTGCTCCGCCTGGGCGGCGCCGAGGCTCAGCACGAGGGCCAGCGCGAGAATCAGGGAAAGAAACTTTTTCATGGGAATCAAACTCCTTGAAAAAGAAAGGGAAGGTGCCTTGTCTGTCATACCAAAGGAATATCCCTCACCGGGAAGGTGAAATAGGTGTCCGGGAAGGGCTCGTTCTCCAGGGTGAAGTGCCACCACTCACTCTCCAGCGGGCGGAAGCCGCCGCGCACCATGGCCTCCTGCAGGCGCATCCGGCTGGCGTACTGCGCCTCGGTGACGCCCCGGTAACCGGGGTGGCTGAGCTCGCCGAAGAAGTCGAAGGGGCCGCCCATGTCCACCTCGCGGCCCGTGGCCATGTCCAGCAGCGTCAGGTCGATGGTGCTGCCCCGGCTGTGGCCGGAGTGCTCGGCGATGTAGCCCCCGGGGATCAGCTCGGCCTTGGTCAGGCCGGGGTAGAAGCAGGCCTGCATCCGCGTGTCCTCGATATCCCGGGCCCAGCGCATGAAGTGATCCACCGCCATCTGGGGGCGGTAGGCGTCGAAGACCTTCAGCCGGAAGCCCTCGCGGCCCAGGGCGTCGCTGACGGGGCGCAGGGCCTCGGCGGCAGGGCGGGTGATCAGGGCGACGGGCTGCTCGTAGCCGTCGATGCGGTCGCCGATGAAGTTGTAGGTGGTGTGGTAGCGGATTTCGAGGATGGTGTCAGGAATGAAGGCGCTGACGGAGACGAAAGAGGAAGAGTCGGCGGAAAAGTGCATGGTGAATTCCTCCATGGAAGAGAGAATCGCATCAGTTCCAGGGGGTGTACTTGTAGAGAAGGACGGCGAGGTGGCCGTTTTCGTCGAAGGTGATCTCGGTGTTGTCCTCATTGAAGCTCACCTCTTCGGAGACCATCTTCAGGAAATCGTTCAGGGTGCGGTCGGTGGGCTCCTCAGCCTCGGGATCGCTGAAATCGCGGAAGATCATGCTGTCATCCGCCTCGATTTCAAAGCTGAGGATGTCGTGCCAGTAGGGGTTCTCGGTGGCGTTGGCGGAGACGTAGGTGCCGTCCTCCTCTGGATAGAGAACCAGGTTTTCATACCACTCGGTCTTGTCGTTGAGGGTCACGTAGTTGTATTCGTCGGTGGTGATGTCCAGCACGTCGTAGGGGCTGCGGATGCCGAGGATGAGCTTGTCGCCCACCTCGAGGCTCTGGATGTCCTCGGCGGTGTAGCGGTCGCGCTCACAGATGGTGAAGCTGAGCCAGACGTCGGTGTAGCCGTTGCCGTTCTCGTCCTCCACGAAGCCGTAGCCGGACACGCGGGCGTTGAAGGTCTTGCCGGCGAGCAGGCCTTTCAGGGTCTCGGAGGGCAGGGGGTTCACGTCCTTGGCGCAGGCGGCCGTGGCCGTCAGCACGAGGATCAGGGCGAAGAGAATGGCGGTGAGTTTCTTCATGGCTGTTGTTCTCCTTCCGATGTGGTCGTTGGGGTTTCGGGAGACAGGGGAATCACGTTGGGTTTCCGTGCGGGGCATTCCACCACCGCGCCCTTCTCCGGGTCGAAGACGCCGATGTCGAAGCCCGTGGATTTCAGCATCTTGTCCAGCACGCGCTGGGCGTCCTCGCCGGTGAGGAAGGCGGGGGAGAAATCGTTGTAGCGCTCGTCGGTGGTCACGGTGATGGGGTAGAAGCGCAGGGTGACGGTCTCCAGCGCGCCCGCGGTGAAGCGCAGCTCGGCCCGCAGCGCGAGGGCGTCCGCGTCCTTCACGTGGCGCGCGCCGCCGAAGGCGCAGTTGCCGAGGCTGTAGACCACGGGCATGCCGTCCACCAGGTCGAAGCCCTGCACCACGTGGGGGTGATGGCCCACCACCAGGTCGACGCCGGCGTCGGCGGCAATCTGCGCGATCTGCCGCTGGCGCGCGTGGATGGTCTGGGTGTATTCCTCGCCGGCGTGCATCACGGTGACGACAGCGGCGCAGCCTGCGTCCCGCAGGGCCTGCAGCTGACGGCGGTACACGGCGGCCTGGCCCTCGTAGAGCGCGTAGTTCACGCCAAGGAAGCCGATGCGCAGGCCCTCCTCGCTCTCCCAGAGGGCGGGCGCGTCCGTGCCGAACCAGGCGACCTCCGCCCGCTCGAGGGCAGCCTTGGTGTCCGCGTAGCCCGCGTCGCCGTAATCGTGGCTGTGGTTGTTGGCCAGGGTCACGCACTCGATGCCGCCTTCGGTGAGGATCTGCGTGTAGGCTGTGGGGCCGCTGAAGTTGTAGGTCTTCTGCCGCTTCTGCAGCTTCCGGTCGGTCAGCACGCCCTCCAGGTTGGCCACGGTCAGGTCGTCGGTGAGGGTCAGCCGTTTCAGGTTGCGCATGGGGTAGCCGTACCCGTTCTCCTCGATCCGCCGGAAAAAGCCCGTGGGGGTACTGCGGTTCTTCGATTCGCCGCCGAGGGTGCAGTCGCCCAGGAAGGTCATGGTCACGGTTCCGGTGAAGGCAGCCGCCTCCGCCGGGGTGTCCGGCGCGGCCGTGTCCCCGGTGAGGGTTCGCCAGGTCCCGCCGGCCAGCGCCGAGCCGGTGAGCAGCATCAGCGCCAGGGAAATCGCGGCAGCCCGCCGCAGGCTATGCATCGATTGATCGCTCCGTTTCGTGCTTTTCTTCCTCCGCTTTGTCCCATGAGGCTTCAATCTCCCCCGCGAGGGCCTCCAGCCGCTTCAGCCTGTGATGCACGGCGGCGCGCCCCACGGGCGGCTCGGCCAGCTGCCCCAGCTCCTCCAATGTCACCTCCGGGTGCTCCAGCCGCAGCCGAGCAATCTCCTGCAGGGCCGGCGGCAGGGTGTAGAGGCCCCGGTGAATGCTCACCAGCTTGATGGCGTCCACCTGCCGGTGGGCGGAGGTCACCTGCTTCTCGGAGTTGCCTTCGTCGCAGTTGGAGGCCCGGTTGGCGTTGGAGCGCATCTGCTTGGTGATGCGCAGGTTCTCCAGCTCCATCACCGCGCGGGAGGCCCCCATCATGGCCAGGGTGTCGGCCAGGTCCTGGGCGCGGTGGAGGTACACCACCCAGTGGCCGCGCCGCTCAAACACCTTGCTCTCCACGCCGCCGTGGGCGAGGGCCCGCTGCACGCTCTGGGCCAGGCCCATGTCGGCCGCCGCGCACTCCAGGCGGTAGCTTTTCTCCGGCTCGTTGATGGAGCCGCAGCCCAGAAACGCGCCCCGCAGGTAGGCCCTGCGGCAGCAGTCCTTGCCGAGGGAAGGCCGGGGCGAGGTGTGGCGCAGGCGCACCTGGCCGTCGGGCTCGCGCTCAGCCATGCGCAGGGCCACCAGCAGGGTCTCGGCGTCCTCGCCCTCCACGGTCAGCACGCAGGTGCGGCGTCCGCCCAGGCGCGCGTGCTCCACAAAGTGCAGCTGCGGCTTCAGGCCGATGCCCTCCCGGAGCAGGCGGAACACGCGCCGGGCCAGGGCCGCGTTCTCCATGCGCCAGGTGACGCTCAGCCGTCCCGCGCCCAAAAAGCCGAGGGTGCCGGTGGCCTGGGTCAGCGCGGCAGTCTCCGCCAGCACGCAGCACGGCTTTTCCAGGGGCTGGGGAATCAGCTCCTCCTTTACCCGGCTTGAAAAGGACACGGCCCGCACCTCCCGGCTGCTGATTTGGTCTGGGTGTATTTTATCATGAAAAGCCGTCTTCGGCAATCGGTTTGGCGGCATCCGCCGTGCGTCTCTTCCGCGGTTTTAGGCAGATGCTGCACTGTCAGATTTCGTAAACGATGGAAATATGGTGTGCCAAGGGTTGCCATTTTGGCGCGGATGGTTTACAATAGACCTTAGAGGCCATCCTGCCGACGCATTCCGGCGGGATGGATCATGGAAAAATAGGAGGAGGTTTTTTCACATGGCTCAGAAGGAAATGGATCGCCGCTCGTTTTTGAAGGGACTCGGTCTGGGCGCGGCTGGCGTCGCGATGGCGGGCATGCTGCCCGTGATGCCCGCGCTGGCGGACGACCCGGAGATCCCCGAGCATCCCTGGACGTGGCATCCGATTGATAAGCAGAAGGCGCTGGAATACACCTACAAGCGCTGGTTTGAGGTCGGCGGCTGCGGCGCGGGCGCCGTGGCGGGCATCATGGAGCTGCTGGCCGAGGAGTACGGCTATCCCTATAACGTGATCCCCTGCAAGATCATGGGCCTTGCCGCCGGCGGCTACGGCTGCCAGACCCTGTGCGGCGCGCTGGCTGGCGCGTGCCTGATGTTCGGCTTCTTCTGCGAGCCCAAGGCCGCGAACGAGCTGCGCAACCAGCTGTTTGACTGGTACCGCAAGGAGCCCTTCCCCACCTATCAGCCCGAGTACAAGGCCGTCACGACTGTGGCGGAAGACATCACCTGCAACTCCTCCGTGAACAAGTTCATGAAGGCGAACAACCTGCAGATGGGCGACGATGCCCGCAAAGCCCGCTGCGCGGCGCTGACCGGCGAGGTCGTTGTGAAGGCGATCGAACTGCTGAACGTGCTGTACGGCTATGAGGAGGCCGCCCCCGTGGTGGAGGAAGCCGCCCCCGAGCTGGCCGCGAACGAGTACATCGGCACCAGCTCCACCAGCCGCGGCGAGATGAAGGTGAAGGTCACCATGGACGGTGACAAGATCGCCAACATCGAGATTCTGGAGAGCAGCGAGACCCCCGGTATCCGCGATGCCGCCTTCGACGCCGTGCCCAAGGCCATCGTCGAGAAGCAGAGCGCCGAGGTGGATGCCATCACCAACGCCACCGAGTCCTCCAACGCCATCATGGAGGCCGTGAAGGACGCGCTGAGCCAGATCAAGAAGTAAAGACATGGATTACAAAAGGGAGCTGTCCCGTGCGGGGCAGCTTCTTTTCTTTGTAAGTAGATTTCTTCGTGAATGGCAGCTATTGCAAATCAAACAACAGTTATGTCAGTGTGATTAGTTTTGCGAACTAACTTGCATGATCTGCCATCCATTGCTTGATCTGACCAATGCACCAGTCCATATCATCACGAATTTGGTATACCCAAAAGCGTTTCACGTCCCAACCAAGTTCAAACATGCGCTGATTTCGCAGCTGATCGCGATAACAGAGTTCACCGTTCCACTGCTTATGGTACATTTCTCCATCTATTTCGATGTCAAGCTTCCGAGTGTTATCGAGAATGACAGCCAAATCAAGCTTGTATTTTTCTACGGAGTATTGCGGGATGGTCTGAATCCCTGCATCATAGAGAGCGGTATAGAAGACTCTTTCCCAATCAGATACTTGTTCAGGATTTGCAACCCATGGGTATTCTCGGCTCTCTGCAATCTGCTGTATTGATCGAATCTCCGGAGTATCAAAAGATAGCTTTTTGCAGTATTCTGCAAAATCTCTTAAGTATGAGACCGATGACTGGGAACAATATTGATGATTGCCTATAACGACCAAGACGGCACGTGCTCGGGTGATGGCTACATTAAACAGATTTCCTTGACTTGAAAGATATCCTAGTGTTGAGTCAGCGGCTCCATGAGACACGACAGATGAGAAAATCATCAAATCTCTTTCGTCGCCTTGGAACTTATGAACTGTGTCCGCTATGAATTCATGATGGAGCAGGAGTTTTTCATAGGTTAGCTTGTTTTCCTGCTTTTCAAGGATTTCTCTGATTAACGCCGCTTGTCGTGTGAATGGAGTGACTACACCTATCGTTCCTTGATACCCGATGGAAACCAATCGATTGAGTTCTTTGACAACAGCCTCGGCTTCTTTTAGATTATAAGCGCTTCCACTTGTCGGTCTGACTGTTTGCCCGTCTATATCAATCCATCGAATGCCGGGCTTTTCTCCCGGAGGTGTTTTTAGCCCTGAATACTTTGTTGCAGTTCGTAGGGAGCCATCATAGAATTCTTCGTTTGAGAATTCAATAATATCCGCACAGCATCGGAAATGGTCTTTAAGCTGGACAATCTGATCAACCGCCACTTTTCCCGATGCTAAAGCATACAGAGAGTTTGTAGAATATGACCAGTTTGGCTCAATATGATAGCGATTCAGCAGTGCAAGGTCCTGCTTTCTCGAAAGCTGTGATATGTGACTCAATTGCTTTGGATCGCCAATAATGACAGCTCTTTTAGCGCGGTACAATAATGGCAGAATTGATGCAATATCGCATTGACTTGCCTCATCAATAATGAGATAGTCGAAATAACCGGCTTCAAAAGGAATACGGTTTTTCGCTGACAAAGAAGTAACAGCCCAACATTTCAGATACTTTGTCATCTGCTGGGTCATTTTTGAGTATTTCTTTCTCAGCTCCGGTTGTTCTGATAAATCAACATTTCCAGTTAGTTTCATGGCTGTCACAAAAGCAGTCATTTCTTCGCGATCATTCGCAGAAAAAGGTAGAACCTGTGAAACAAGCCATTTGCCCCAAAGCTTTTGGGCAATGCTCGCGGTCTCCTGCTTGTTGGTCATTAACAGTCCATCGGACTGTTCCATTGGCTTGGTGTTTTTCAGTGAATCAAAGGCTTGCTTGTACGAGCGACCTATCTTTAACGCTTCTTCAAAGCCTTCAGCCTGTTTGACAAGCTCGCGTGAATCCCTATGTGCAACTGTGTCAGCTGTAGACATGATTTCATATTTCTTTGCATAACGATCGTATGCTTGCGCGGCCTGGAATTCTAGTTCCTTTCTTTTCTTGGAAAAAGCAGGCCAGAAAAGCTTGATAAAGAAACTTTGCTTCTCTCTGGTTGCCGCTTCATGCGCCTTGTCATAGTTCTTTGCTGCCTGCAGAATCTCCCCTTCTGCAGGCAGTTCGCTGGTTTTCATCCATTTTCCAACACGATCTCTGACGACGCAGTATTCCTGTTCAATATCATCAAGATGGTTCCTTGCGGCCATCGTTGCTTTCTTCTCTTCTGCTATCTTGTCTATTTCCTTGGATTTGCGCTTATACTCCTTCAGATAAAACTCGGCATCGGCAATATCTTGTTTGTTTGGGCGAGAGTTCAATAACCCTTCTATGATTTCGGCAAGTCTACTTGCGTATTGATTTGAACCGATTCTTAAAAGTACTGGTCGTTTGCATAGGCCATTGACTCGTGCATCGACCACATCCACAGCCTTGTTGTTTTTACTTGAGAATAAAGCGCTCTTTCCATTCCAGATGATGTTTATCAATAAATCGGTTACTACCTGAGACTTGCCTGTCCCGGGGGGACCTGTAATAATAGTCAAATCAGAGCGCAGTGCCGTGTTGACTGCATCTGCCTGCTCCAAGTTGAGCGGCAGCACTTCAAGCAGAGGCTTGATGCTATCTCCTGATACTGCTGTGTGTTCACCTTTAATCCAAGAATAAAGAGCTGTTCCCCTGTAGCTGCTTGCTGGCATATTGGATAAGACCATAAGCTCTGATTCCAAGCCCTGTGTATAGGTCTTACGTTCTGTCTCTATCACAATGGCTCTGTTATAGATACCATCCTCTGTGGAGGCATCAAAATAGGTTGACGGAATATGATATGGGTCAATTCTTTCCTTATAATCCCAACTGCGGATTTCGGCGAGCCGTAGAGCTAATTCATCCTTTTCAATTTCCACATCTTCTGCATCAAGACCCAACTCGTTTTCCAAGCTGATAAGCTCGTTTACCAGAGCCTCTGTACTTGGTTGTGTAAAGGCTCTGATGACTTCCATATTGATGGTTGGAATGGATGCAATTTCAGCCTGCCCTCCATGGTAGTTGATAGAGAACATGAAAACAGGTGCGATTTTTTTGTAAGGGGTATTATACTTTCCCCAAATGGTGAATACACGTACAGGGTAGCCCAAATATACAGTTTTATTCTTATCAGTACTGACTTTTTTTAGAAACTGTATGGCGTCTTCGTCCCTTTCTGGATTCAATTCAAGACCATGTAACAGTGCATAGTTTAGTCCATAATGACCGGTCAAAAACTGAGAAACAGAACTGCTCGATTCTAAAGCGATACAGTTCAAGTAATAATTGCATAGATTCCTAAGATCGGAGTCTGCAGCTGCAACTGTGCTATTCCCTTGCGATGATGTGCTTTGAGCATCTTTATTTCGCAACCACCAGCGATAATTTCTATCTTGTACAATATGCGCTTTCAGGGTATCGCTGTGTGCAAGAGTTGAATTGACAAGCTGCTTTTCAGCGCCGATTAAACTTGCTATCTCTACGCCTTTGGGTCCATTTCCACTGGCAACTGCCTGATAAATCTTTGTCTCCAGATCGGTCATTGTCATTAGCCTCTATTCTGTAGGAAATCTGTATGAAAACATTTTTCGATAAAGAATAGGAAAATCCTTCTATCCGATAATGCCTTTCATATGTTCTTATCAGGCGTTTCCTATCCCCCAAACCTCCCTCGCCGAAACCCCTTTCTCCGTCCATCCGTCAAAGGCCAGATCGGCCTCGCGCCAGGCGGCCTCGTCCTCGGGGGTCAGGCCGAGACGGGCGGCGGTTTCGGCCACGAAGCGGGCGAAGCGCAGACCGAGCCAGGGCTCGCCGGTGCGCATGGTCTGGAGGATGGCGCGGGTCATCTCGGGGCAGGCGGCGGCCGCGCCGGTCTCCAGGTAATCTCGGCGCACGCGCTCCACGTCGTAGGGCACGGTGAAGCGGGTCACCCGGGGTGCGGTGTCCAGCTCCTCCGCGACGGCGAAGGAGGCCATGCCGCCCACGCCGTTCTCGTCCACGCCCACGGAGCCGGGGTTGAAGGCGGTTCTGCCGCCGCGCGCCACGCGCCAGGTGACGTGGTTGTGGCCGCTGATCAGCCAGGTGACGCCGTCGGGCAGGGTGTCCAGCACCGGTGCGACGGTGGCTGCGTCCACTAAATGCCAAGGGTCGCCCGGCGTGCCGTGGGTGAACAGCGCCTTGCCCGCGCGGAAATCCAGCGGCAGGGCGTAGTCCTCGCCGGGGGTTTGCTCCGCCGTGAAGCGCAGGATGCCGTAGCCGTAGCCGGGAAAGTCGTCCACGCGGGTCAGCCGGTCCTCATGGTTGCCGCGCAGGAGGATGGCGTCCAGGCCGCGCAGGCGCTGCAGCACCTCCCGGGGCTTCGGGCCGAAGTTGACCTGATCGCCCAGGGAGATGACACGGGAGCAGCGCCGGGCCTCGGGGGTCGCGAGGACGGCCTCGAGGGCGGGAAGGTTCGCGTGGATGTCGGTGAGGATGAGCCAGCGGGAATTGTCTTTTCTCATAGGTTGTCACCAAAAAACGGGCGGTGATGAGCCGTCCGTTTTGTATCAGATCGTTCAGGCCTTGCCTGCCTCCATCTCGCGGCGCATCTGCTCGGGGAGCTTTTTCCGCCACAGACCCTTGCGGTAGGCGAGGATGGACAGGACGGTGCCGATGACCCAGGCGATGAGCAGGGAGGCGAAGATCGCGTGGGGCGAGCCCTGCGGGAAGGCCTCGCTGCGGGTCAGGGCGGCCAGGCCGTAGGCCAGCGGCATGCGCAGCACCACCGTGGTGATGATGGACAGCCACATGGGCACGAGGGTGTCGCCCGCGCCGCGCATCACACCCTGCAGCACCTGCTGCACCGCGAAGCAGATGTAGCCGAAGCTCAGCCACAGCAGGCCCTGGCGGCCCAGCTCGATGACCTCGGGGGTCTGGGTGAACAGGGCGATCAGGTTCTTGCCGAAGAAGATGATGGCCAGCACCAGCACGCAGGAGACGCCCAGGGCCAGCTTCATCAGGTCGCGGACGCCGCTCTTGATGCGCTCGGTCTTCATCGCGCCGATGTTCTGGCCGATGTAGGTGGTGGCAGCCGTGCCGAAGGTGAAGTTCGGCATCATGGCGAAGCCGTCCACGCGCATCACGGCCACGTTGGTGGCGATGACCGCCGTGCCCATGGAGTTGACCAGGCCCTGGATCAGGATGGAGGCCATGGAGAAGATGGCCATGGTGATGCCGGCGGGGATGCCCAGGGTGCACAGCTTGCGCAGAATCATGCCGTCCGGGCGCAGGGTGTGCTTGTTCAGGTCGATCTGCTTCTTCATGCGCATGATGCGCACCACGCACAGCGCGCCGGAGACCGCCTGGGCGATGATGGTGGCCCAGGCCACGCCGGCGATGCCCATGCCCACGTTGGCCACGAACACGATGTCCAGCACGATGTTCAGCAGGCTGGCGATGATCAGGTAGATCAGCGGATAGACGCTGTCGCCCATGCCGCGCAGCACGCCGGAGAGGATGTTGTACGC
This sequence comes from uncultured Eubacteriales bacterium, assembly GCA_902790495.1. GTDB lineage: Bacteria > Bacillota > Clostridia > Christensenellales > Aristaeellaceae > RUG11272. The sequence goes on along the minus strand of CADASK010000019.1, from coordinate 16,367 downwards.
GCCGCCGCCCAAAAAGCCGATGAAGATGATCTGCAGGTAGATGACGGCGCCTCGCGCGACCTCCTCCGGCGGATTGGTCAGGCCGACCAGGAAGGGCGTGACCAGGTAGCCCACCAGCGACATAACGAGGCCGCTGGCCAGGGTGAGCAGCAGGGTGCTGCCCACCGCCCGGGAGAGGGTGGCCCGGTCCCGCGCGCCGAAATACTGGGCGGCCAGGATGCTCGCGCCGGTGGAGATGCCCATGAAGAGCACCAGCAGCAGGTTCAGGATGGGGCCCGCGGTGCCCACGGCGGCCAGGGCCGTGTCGCCGATGTACTGGCCCACGATGATGGAGTCCACGGTGTTATACAGCTGCTGGGTGAAATTGCCGATCAGCAGCGGTACGGAGAAGCGCGCCAGGACGTTCAGCGGCCTGCCGACCGTCATGTCCTGGGTGCCGAAGAGGGATTTGAAGCCGCTCATGGGAAAACTCCTTTGCCTTGGGGTGCGTGATATTCACCCTATGAGTATAACATACCGCGGCCCAAAAGCAAATGCGTTTTCTCTTCGCAAACAACGCCAAATCTTAACATGACGGGCGAAGGTTTGCAAAGGGCGATCGCAAAGCCCCCTGCCCGCGCCTGCAGGCGCGGAACCTCTGCCGCTGCAGGCTGTATCAGTACACAAATTCCCCTTCAAACACCATCACCGCGCTGCCGGTGAGCATCACCCGCCGGCCGTCATACCGCACGGTCAGGTCGCCGCCCAGCAGCTTCACCGTGATGTCCGTGTTCTTCGGGCACAGCCCCAGCTCGCAGGCCGCCACCACCGCCGCGCACGCGCCCGTGCCGCAGGCCATGGTCTCGCCGCTGCCGCGCTCCCACACGCGCATGCGCAGGGTGGTGGGGTTCACCACGCGCACAAACTCGGTGTTGATGCGCTCCGGGAACATGGGCGCGTACTCAAACCGCGGGCCCAGCTCCTCCAGGTCGAGGCCGTCGATGCCGTCCATGAACACCACGCAGTGGGGGTTGCCCACGTCCACGCAGGTCACGCGGTAGGTTTCGCCGCCTTCCCCGTCCAGGGTCAGCGGGGTGTCGACCAGCCGCTCGGCCTCCGTCAGGGCAGGCAGGCGCTGGGGATCCAGGGACACCTCGCCCATGTCCACCGTCACCGAGGAGACCTTGCCGTCGCGCAGGTAGAGCTTCAGGTGCTTCACGCCGCTCATGGTCTCCAGGCTCATGTGGCCGGCGTGGACATAGCCCTTGTCGTAGAGGTATTTCGCCACGCAGCGGATGTTGTTGCCGGCCATGCGGCCCTCGCTGCCGTCGCGGTTGAAGGTGCGCATGCGGGCGTCGGCCACCGCGGAGTGCTCCATCAGCACGATGCCATCGCCGCCGATGCCGTAGTGCTCGCGGCACAGGCTCACGCACAGGCTCTCCGGGCAGGTGATCTGATTGTCAAAGTTCTCCACAAAGATGTAGTCGTTGCCGCAGGACTGCATCTTCGCGAAGTGGATGCGCTGCCGCCAGGGCCGCATCGCGCAGATGTCCACCAGCTCCGTGTTGTCCAGGGTGAAGCCGCTCTCGATGATCTCGGCCAGGGCCCCGGCGGTGTCGGTGGAGGTGAGACAGGGGATGCCCAGCTGCATGGCGCGGCGGTGCAGCACGGTGAAATCGCCCACGGAGGCGTCCTTCACCGCGCCGGTGTAGATGATGTAGGAGAAGGCGCCGCCCTCCATCAGGCGGATCAGGGTGTCGTCCTCGGTCAGGTTGGGCACGGCGGTGACGTCCAGGCCCATCTGGGCGATGGTGGCCGCGGTGCCGCTGGTGGCGTAGAGGCGGATGTCCAGGTCGTGGAAGCGCTTGGCCAGGGAGAGAATCTCCTGGTAGTCGCTGTCCTCCACGGAGATCAGCACGCCCGCGCCGGCGTGCCTGCGCGGCACCTTGAAGCCCGCGGCGCTCAGGCCCTTGAACAGGGCCTCCGCCATGGTCTTGCCGATGCCCAGCACCTCGCCGGTGGACTTCATCTCCGGGCCGAGGATGGAGTTGGCGTCGGTCAGCTTCTCAAAGGAGAAGACCGGCACCTTCACCGCCACGTAGGGCGGCGTGCGGTACAGCCCCGTGCCGTAGCCGAGGTCGCGCAGGGGGGTGCCCAGCATCACCTGGGAGGCCAGGTCCACCATCGGCACGCCCGTCACCTTGCTGATGTAGGGCACGGTGCGGCTGGCGCGGGGGTTCACCTCGATGACGTACAGCTCGTCCTGGTAGATCAGGTACTGGATGTTGACCAGGCCCTGGGTGCCCAGGGCGAGGGCCAGCTTCTCGGAGCAGTCGCAGACCTTGTGCAGGAAGGGGTCGTTCAGGTTCCAGGGCGGATAGACCGCGATGGAGTCGCCCGAGTGGACGCCCGCGCGCTCCACGTGCTCCATGATGCCGGGGATCAGCACGTCGGTGCCGTCGGAGATGACGTCCACCTCCAGCTCCACGCCGGGCATGTACTTGTCCACCAGCACCGGGTTCTCGATACCGCCGGCCAGGATGCGCTCCATGTAGGCGACGGTCTGCCCCTCGTCCCGCACGATGGTCATGTTCTGGCCGCCGATGACGTAGGACGGGCGCAGCAGCACCGGGTAGCCGAGGGTGGCCGCCGCGTGCAGGGCCTCCTCCACGCTGGTGGCGGAGAAGCCCTTGGGGCGGCGGATGCCGAAGCGCTCCAGCAGGGCGTCGAAGCGGCTGCGGTCCTCCGCCACGTCGATGGAATCCGCCGAGGTGCCCAGGATGGGGATGCCGTGGCGGTCCAGGTACTGGGTCAGCTTGATGGCCGTCTGTCCGCCGAAGGCCACCACCACGCCGATGGGCTTTTCCACCCGGATGATGGACATCACGTCCTCCGGGCACAGGGGCTCAAAGTAGAGGCGGTCGGCGGTGTCGTAGTCGGTGGAGACGGTCTCCGGGTTGTTGTTGACGATGACCACGTCGTAGCCCAGCTGGCGCAGGGTCCACACGCAGTGCACCGAGGAATAGTCGAACTCGATGCCCTGGCCGATGCGGATCGGGCCGGAGCCCAGCACCATCACCACGGGCTTGCCGGAGCGCGGGAAGGCCCGCGCCTCGCAGACCTCGTCCGCGCAGGAGTAGAAGTAGGGCGTCTGGGCGTCGAACTCCGCGCCGCAGGTGTCCACCATCTTGTAGCTCCAGGCCATCTCCGGCACGTCCTCGCCGGTCAGGTGCTTCAGGGCGGAGGCCGTGTAGCCCAGGCGGCGGGCCTCCCGCAGCTTGTCGGGCGTGAGGCCGGCGGCGAGGCTCTGCTCAAAGTCCGCCAGGCGCTTCAGGGCGCGCAGGAAGAGCCGGTCGATCTTCGTGACATCGAAGATGTCGTCCACGGAGACGCCCTTCTTCAGGGCCTCGAACACGGTGAAGAGCCGCCGGTCGTTCTGCTCGCGCAGGCGCTCCTCCACGGGAGCGTCGCTCAGAGGCGCGGCGTTCAGGGTCTCCAGGGAGATCTCCGCCCCGCGCACGGCCTTCATCAGCGCGGCCTCGAAGCTCTGGCCGATGGCCATCACCTCGCCGGTGGCCTTCATCTGGGTGCCCAGGCGGCGGGAGGAGCCGGCGAACTTGTCGAAGGGCCACTTGGGGAACTTCACCACCACGTAGTCCAGCGTCGGCTCGAAGCAGGCGCAGGTCTTGCCGGTGATGTCGTTGGGGATCTCGTCCAGGGTGTAGCCCAGGGCGATGCGGGTGGTGATCTTCGCGATGGGGTAGCCGGTGGCCTTGGAGGCCAGGGCCGAGGAGCGGGACACGCGGGGGTTGACCTCGATCACCGCGTATTCAAACGAATCGGGGTTGAGGGCGAACTGGCAGTTGCAGCCGCCCACGATGCCGATGGCCTCGATCATCCGCAGGGAGGCCGAGCGCAGCATCTGGTATTCCTTGTCCGAGAGGGTCAGGGCCGGGGCCACCACCACCGAGTCGCCGGTGTGGACGCCCACGGGATCGACGTTTTCCATGGAGCAGACCGCGATGACGTTGCCCGCGCTGTCCCGCATGGTCTCGAACTCGATCTCCTTCCAGCCCGCGATGCACTTCTCCACCAGGATCTGGTGGATGGGCGAGGCGTCCAGGCCGCCCGCGGCGATGGTTCTGAATTCCTGCTCGTCCTGGGCGATGCCGCCGCCGGAGCCGCCGAGGGTGTAGGCCGGGCGCACGATGACCGGGTAGCCGATGTCCCGGGCCGCGCGCACGGCGTCCTCGAGGGTCTCCGCGATCTCGGAGGGCACGCAGGGCTCGCCGATCCTCAGCATGGTGTCGCGGAACTGCTCGCGGTCCTCGGCCTTCTCGATCGCGCCGATATCCGAGCCCAGCAGCCGCACGCCGTAGCGGGCGAGGGTGCCGTCCCGGCTCAGCTGCATGGCGATGGTCAGGGCGGTCTGTCCGCCCAATCCCGCCAGCAGGCCGTCGGGCCGCTCCTTCTCGATGATGCGGCGCACGGTCTCCGCGTTGAGGGGCTCCAGGTAGATCTCGTCCGCCAGGTGCTTGTCGGTCATGATGGTGGCGGGGTTGGAGTTGACCAGGACGACGTTGATGCCCTCGTCCCGCAGCACGCGGCAGGCCTGGGCGCCGGCGTAGTCGAACTCGGCGGCCTGGCCGATGACGATGGGGCCGGAGCCGATGACCAGCACCTTCCGGATGGATGAATCCTTAGGCAAGCTCCTCACCTCCCATCATGCGCATGAAGCGGTCGAAGAGAAAACCGGTGTCGCGGGGGCCCGCGCAGGCCTCCGGGTGAAACTGGACGGTGAAGCAGCGCTTGCCCGGGTAGGTCATGCCCTCGCAGCTGCCGTCGTTGGCGTTGACGAAGGTCTCCACGCCGATGCCCTTCAGGCTGTCCGCCACCACCGCGTAGCCGTGGTTCTGGCTGGTGATGAAGGTGCGGGCGCCGGCGGTCTCCTTCACGGGCTGGTTCGCGCCGCGGTGGCCGTACTTGAGCTTCATGGTCTGGCCGCCCATGGCCAGAGCGGCCAGCTGGTGGCCGAGGCAGATGCCGAACACGGGCACCTGGCCGATGAGCTTGCGCAGCTCGGCGATGCAGGCCGTGTTTTCCGCGGGGTCGCCGGGGCCGTTGGAGAGCATCACGCCGTCCGGATGTCCGGCAAGGATGGCCTCGGCGGGGGTGTCGTGGGGCACGGCGGTCACCTCGCAGCCGCGGGCGCACAGGGAGCGGATGATGTTCTGCTTCGCGCCGTAGTCGATCAGGGTCACGCGGAAGGCGGGCGCGCCCTCGGCGGGATAGACCTGGGCGGCCTTGCGGCTGACCTCGGCCACCGCGCCGCGCACGGTGTAGGCCTTCACCGGCGCCAGGTCGGCGGGAAGCTCGTCGCAGATCACGGCGTTCATCACGCCCTCCTCGCGGATGACGCGGGTCACCTCGCGGGTGTCGATGCCCGCGATGCCGGGGATGCCGCGCGATTTGAGCCAGCCGTCCAGCGCGCCCTCGCTGCGGAAGTTGCTGGGCTCGCCGCACAGCTCGCGCACGACGTAGCCCCGCAGGGCGGGCTTGCCCTCAAAGTCCTCCGGGATCACCCCGTAGTTGCCGATGAGCGGAAAGGTCTGCAGCACGATCTGCCCCGCGTAGGAGGGATCGGTCAGGGTTTCGAGGTAGCCCACCATGCCGGTGGTGAAGACCAGCTCGCCGATGGCGGAGCCGGGCGCGCCGATGCGCCGCCCCTCGAAGGTCATGCCGTTGGATAGGACCAGATAAGCCATAGCGTTTTTTCTCCAGATGGTTATTCTTTATTCGCTTTGTGTTTCGGACGGTCCAAGGTGAAGCTTCCGCAGATCATCGCTTTTTGCCATGAGGACGCGATCGATCAGAATGCCATGATCCTCGACCCGGTAGAACGCCAGGTAGGACTTGTATACGACAAAGTAGTAGCCCGTGAAGCCGTTCTCATAGTACAGCGGCGACCCGGATCTTGGAAACTCAGCCTTTGCCTCCACCCGGTCCATCAGCCCGAAAACGTACTTCTCCGCGATTTCATAGCTTTGGGAAACCTCGAAGACCTCCGCCCAGAGACGGTCGAGGTCACGCATGGCGGTGGGGGAATATATAGCCCGGCCGCTCATGTCCGCTTCCTCCTGATGTGTGCGCGCACATCATCAGACGAGACATAGCCTTCTTCTTCGCCGGCGCGCCGGCCTTCGTTCAGCTCGCACATGAGGCGCAGCATCGCCTTGGTCTTCTCGAATTCCTCGTCCTCAGCGATGTCCCGGATGGTGTAGCGGCCTCTGCCGTTGACTGTCAGATAGACCGGGGAACCCACCGATACCTTCTCCAGGACGGTGTTGTAATTGCGCAGGTCCGACACCGGCTTGATGGTGGCCATATCGTCACATCCCCTCACATGTGATCGCACGGATGTCCCGCACGTCTGGGTTCAGCATAGCATAAAGAAGGATACTGCGCAAGAACTTACGATATATTCTTCGTAAAACTTACAGAAGCCCTTCACACAGCGTCGCCGCCATCACGGCCTTGATGGTGTGCATCCGGTTTTCAGCCTCGTCGAAGACGATGGACTGGGGGCCCTCGAAGACCTCGTCGGTCACCTCCATGCAGTCGATGCCGAAGCGGGCGTAGATGTCCTTCCCGATGACGGTGTTCAGGTCGTGGAAGGAGGGCAGGCAGTGCATGAACACGGCCGTGCTGCCGGCGGCGGCCATCAGCTCGGCGGTCACGCGGTAGGGCGTCAGGGCGGCGATGCGCTCCTGCCACACCGCGTCCGGCTCACCCATGGAGACCCACACGTCCGTGTAGAGCACGTCCGCGCCCTGCACGGCCTGCAGCGGATCCTCGATGAAGTCCAGCGTCGCGCCGGTTTCGGCCGCGATGGCCCGGCACTTCTCCACCAGCGCGCCGTCCGGGAAGTAGGCCTTCGGGGCGCAGGCCACGAAGTGCATGCCCAGCTTTGCGCAGCCGATCATCAGGCTGTTGCCCATGTTGTAGCGCGCGTCCCCGAGATAGACCAGCTTGATGCCCTTCAGTTGGCCGAAGTGCTCGCGGATGGTCATGCAGTCGGCCAGCACCTGGGTCGGGTGGTACTCGTTGGTCAGGCCGTTCCACACGGGCACGCCGCTCTTCTCCGCCAGGGCCTCCACGATCTCCTGGTCGTAGCCGCGGTACTCGATGCCGTCGAACATGCGGCCCAGCACCCGGGCGGTGTCGGCGATGGATTCCTTCTTGCCGATCTGGGAGCCCGTGGGGTCGAGGTAGACCGGATGCATGCCCAGGTCCGCCGCCGCCACCTCGAAGGCGCAGCGGGTGCGGGTGCTCGTCTTCTCAAAGATGAGGGCCACGTTTTTGCCCGCGCACAGGCGGTGGGGCGTGCCGGCCTTCTTCTCGGCCTTGAGGCGCGACGCCAGGTCGATGAGGCTGGTGATCTCCTCGGGCGTGAAATCCAGCAGGGTCAGAAAACTGCGCTTGTACAGGGACATAAGCTTGCTCCTTTCGGGGGTGGGGTGGATGATAAGGCTTCCCCCTCTGGGGGAAGCTGTCAGCCGAAAGGCTGACTGATGAGGGTATATGTGCGAGACTGGCGGCAGCCCCTCATCCGGCCTCGCTGCGCTCGGCCACCTTCCCCCGGAGGGGGAAGGCTTTCCTTCTTCACGCAAAGAAGGATGAGCTGCGTCATCCTTCTCTGTTCGCGGTGAAGAACTTGATTCCTGCCATGTGCTGTTGCAGCAACAGATTTCGCCGCCTGCGGGCGGCGACCAAAGGGCTTTGCGATCGCCCTTTGGAAACCTTCGCTGCCAATACTACTCACAGCACCTTGGCCAGGAAGCTCTTGAGGCGCTCGTTCTGGGGGTGGTTGAAAATCTCGTCCGGGGTGCCGCTGGCCTGGATCCTGCCCTCGTCCAGGAAGAGCACCCGGGTGCCGACCTCGCGGGCAAAGCCCATCTCGTGGGTCACCACCACCATGGTCATACCGTCGCGGGCCAGGGTCTTCATCACGTCCAGCACCTCGCCGACCATCTCGGGGTCCAGGGCGGAGGTCGGCTCGTCGAAGAGCATCACCTCGGGCTCCATGCACAGGGCGCGCACGATGGCCACGCGCTGCTTCTGGCCGCCGGAGAGCTGGGCCGGGTAGGCGTTGGCCTTGTCCTCCAGGCCGACGCGGCGCAGGAGCTCGAGGGCCTTCTTCTCGGCCTCCTCCCTGCTCCGCAGGCCGGTGCGGATCGGCGCGAGAGTCAGGTTCTTCAGGATGGTCATGTTGGGGAAGAGGTTGAAGTGCTGGAACACCATGCCCATCCGCTGGCGCATCTTGTTGATGTCCGTGTTCGGGTCGGTCAGCTTCACGTTGTCGAAGAGGATTTCGCCGGAGGTCGGCTCCTCCAGCAGGTTCAGGCAGCGCAGGAAGGTGGACTTGCCGGAGCCGGAGGGACCGATGAGCACCAGGCACTCGCCCTTCTGGATGTGCTCGGAGATGTTGTCCAGCACCTGCAGCTTGCCGAAGCGCTTGCACAGGTTGTTAACGTAGATCACTGGCGCGCAGCCTCCTCTCAAAGATCCCCAGCAGCCAGGTAAAGAGCATCACCAGCACCAGATAGATCAAGGCTGTGCCCAGGTAGGGGAAGAGGGCCTCGTAGGTGCGGCTGACGATGGCGCGGGCCGCGTAAATCAGCTCCTTGCCGCCGATGACGCTGATGAGGGAGGTGTCCTTCAGCAGCACGATGAACTCGTTGCCCAGCGAGGGCAGGATGGCCTTGATGGCCTGGGGCACGATGATGAAGCGCATGGTGTCCGTGTAGTTCAGACCCAGGGAACGCCCGGCCTCCATCTGCCCCGCGTCCACGCTCATCAGGCCGCCGCGGATGATCTCCGAGGTGTAGGCGCCGGAGTTGATGCCCAGGGTCAGGGCGCCGACCAGGGCGAAATCCCGGCTGGAGGCGAAGATGACGAAGCCCATGATCATCAGCTGCACCATCATGGGCGTGCCGCGGATGACCGTGACGTAGACCTTGAGGATGGCGTTGAAGAAGCCCAGCACCGGGCTGCGCTTGCCGGGGCGCTGCTGGTCGTGGGCGGTGCGCACCACGGCCACGATGACGCCCAGGATGACGCCGATCAGCAGGGCCAGGGCCGTGACGTAGAGGGTGGTCAGCACACCGTTGAGGTACTGCATCCACCGATCCTTGTCCACAAAGGCCTGATAAAAATAGACATAATACTTCTGCCAGCTGGTGGCCTCTCCGGCCTTGACCAGGGCTTGCCAAGCCGCGTACTGCTCCAAGTGATCACCTTCCTGAAAGGGGATTGTCTCAAAAACCCGAAGTAGGCGATAGGCTGCCCGCTTCGGGAGGGATGACCGGAATTTGGGAAGGACGATAGGAAGCCCTCCGCAGGAGCGCCTTTACAAGGGGTCCGGGGAAAACTTTCCGGAGGAAAGGTTTCCCCGGGCGACCAATGAACCTCTCCCCTCCCCGCTTGCGGGGAGGGGCAGGGGGTGGGGCATTCCTCAGTTCATCGAGTGCTTGAGGATGATCTCCTCAACGGTGCCGTCGGCGATCAGCCCTTCCAGCACCTCATTGATGGCCTCCACCAGAGCAGTGTTGCCCTTGCTCACGCCGAAGGCGAACTCCTCCGCCTCATAGGTGGTCTCCACAACCTTCAGGCCGGGGATAGTGGCGGCGTAGGCCTTGCCCACCAGGTCGTCCACCACGATGCAGTCCACCTGGTCGTTGGTCAGGGCCAGGAAGGCCACGGAGTAGGTGTTGTAGGCCACCACGTTGTCCTCGCCGAAGTCGTCCACGGCGTAGATCTGGCCGGTGGTGCCGTTCTGCACGCCGATGGTCTGCTCACCGAGGTTGTCCATGGTGATGTCCTTGTCTTCCTTGCAGACGATGGCCTGATGGATGCTCACGTAGCTGGTGGTGAAGTCGAACTGGGTCTTGCGGTCCTCGCGGACGGTCACGCCGGAGACCACGGCGTCAGCCTTGCCGGTCTGCGGGGCGAGCAGGGCGGAGTCGAAGTCCATGGCCAGCCAGTTGGGCTCCAGGCCGAGCTTCTCGCAGATCAGGGCGATCAGGTCGGGCTCGATGCCGATGATGTTGCCGTCGTCGTCGGTGTTCTCAAAGGGCGGGAAGTCGGGGCTGGTGGACATGGTGAGCTTGCCGGCCTCGATGGTGGTGAAATCGGCGGCGAAGGCGCTCACGGCGGTCAGGGTGAGCATCATGGCGCACAGGATAGCAACGATCTTCTTCATCATGGTGTCCTCCTTGATAAGTTTGGTCGATATGGGAGCCGGAAAACCGGCCAGAAGACCTTATAAATCAACAACACAGGTCGGCGGGCGAAGGGGTGCAGGGGGCGATCGCAAAGCCCTTTGCCCGCGCCCGCAGGCGCGGAACCCTGAGCTTTCGCCGCCTGCAGGCGGCGACCAGGGCTTTCCGGTCGCCCTGGACCTTCGGGATGCGTCCTTCCTTCAGAAGAACGGGCGAAGGGGTGCAGGGGGCGATCGCAAAGCCCCCTGCCCGCGCCTGCAGGCGCGGAATGCTTGCTTACTTCGCCTGATCCACCATGGCCTGCACCTTGATCGGCAGACCGTACAGGGTGATGAAGCCCTGGGCGTCCTTCTGGTTGTAGTCGCTCTCACCGAAGGTGGCGATGGCCTCGGAGTAGAGGGAGTTGGGGCTCCACACGCCGGCCTTGATGATGTTGCCCTTGTACAGCTTCAGCCGCACCTTGCCGTTGACCTTCTCCTGGGTCTTGCTGACGAAGGCGCTCAGAGCCTCGCGCAGGGGCGTGAACCATTGGCCGTTGTACACCAGCTCCGCGAAGGTCACCGACAGACGCTCCTTCTCGTGAGCGGTCATCTTGTCCAGGGTGATGGTCTCCAGGGTGCGGTGGGCTTTGTAGAGGATGGTGCCGCCGGGGGTCTCGTACACGCCGCGGCACTTCATGCCCACCAGGCGGTTCTCCACGATGTCCAGCAGGCCGATGCCGTTTGCGCCGCCCAGCTCGTTGAGCTTGAGGATGATGTCCTTGGCGCTCATCTTCACGCCGTCCAGGGCCACGGGCACGCCCTTCTCAAAGTCCAGCTCGATGTAGGTGGGGGTGTCCGGCGCGGCCTCGGGGGAGACGGTCATCTCCAGGAAGCCGGGCTTGTTGTACAGCGGCTCGTTGCCGGGATCCTCCAGGTCGAGGCCCTCGTGGCTCAGGTGCCAGAGGTTCTTGTCCTTGGAGTAGTTGGTCTCGCGGTTGATCTTCAGCGGCACATTGTGCGCCTCGGCGTAGTCGATCTCCTCCTCGCGGCTCTTGATGGACCACTCGCGCCAGGGGGCGATGATCGGCATGTTCGGGGCGAAGTGCTTGATCGCCAGCTCGAAGCGCACCTGGTCGTTGCCCTTGCCGGTGCAGCCGTGGCAGATGGCGTCCGCGCCCTCCTTGAGCGCCACTTCCACCAGGCCCTTGGCGATGCAGGGGCGGGCGGTGGAGGTGCCCAGCAGGTAGTCCTCATAGATGGCGCCGGCCTGCATGGTGGGGATGATGTAGTTGTCCACGTAGTCGTCCGTCAGGTCGAGGACGTACAGCTTGGAGGCGCCGGTCTTCTTGGCCTTCTCCTCCAGGCCCTCCAGCTCGTCGGCCTGGCCGACGTTGCCGCTGACGGCGATGATCTCTGGGTCTCCATAGTTTTCCTTCAGCCACGGGATGATAATGGATGTATCGAGTCCGCCGGAATAGGCGAGGACGATCTTCTGGTACTTCTTGCCGCTCATAGCTTTACGCCTCCGTTGTGTTTGGGGTACGTGCATGAATATACAGCATTATGCGGGAAAAGTCAAGGAAATATACAAGAAATTTTAGATTTATGCAATATTGGCGTATATTTAGCGCCGATGGTAGCCAACAGACCGGATTGGACATGATCGCTGCATTTTCCTTGCATATCCGGCAATGGTGGGGGCTGGGAAAGCGGCATTTTATAGGAAGAAAGTTGTATTTCCACTGTATTTTTATGTCAGACAGACGCCCGGCGCATGGCAGGTGTGGAAACATGTCTGTTTTATTTACATTCCTCCCGGATCGGAGTATACTTCTGTCAGAAAAAGTGACATACCAAGGAGGCTCCTCTGATGAAACACAGCAGATATGGGCTTGCCCTGCTTGCGCTCGCGATGCTGCTGTCCGTGGCGGCGCTGGCGGAGGGCAACGCCCCGGCCTATGAGGTCACGCTGCCGGCGTCCTACGAGGAGAGCGAGCAGCGCTACCCTGTGCTCTTCGTGCTGCCGGAGGACGGCTTCACGCCGGACGCCAGCGGGCTCACGGAGCAGCTCACCGCCGCTATGGCGGAGGGCGCGGGCGCGGAGATGCTCCTCGTGCGGCCCGCACTGGAGCAGGGCTGCGACCCCGTGGCGGCGATCCGGGCCGTGGCGGCGGACGTGGACGCGAACTACCGCACCGTGGCCGACCCGGCTTACCGCGCGGCGGCGGGCACCGGCGTGGGCGGCTACCTGGCCTACGCCGTGGCGCTGGCAGAGGCGGAAAACAGTCCCGTCCGGGCGGCGGCCAGCATCCGCGGCGACTTCGTGAGCGAGGCCAACCCCTGGGTGAGCGTCTGCGGCGAGATCCGGGAGAAGCTCGAGGCCCTGCACCGGAAGGACGCGGACGCCCTCAACGCCATCTACACCTACATGGACGCGCCGGTGGAGGACGACTGGACGGACATGCCCGGCTCCACCGACGACCTTGGCGCGCTCTTCATCAGCTACAAGACCGGCAGCGCCTTCCATGAGTTCACCGTGCGGGCCGGCGCGTACGACGAGGCCTTTCTGGCCGAATCTGCCCGGCGCGCGCTGAACCGGCTGACGGCCTCCATGCTCTCCGGCGCCATCACCGGCAATCTGACGCTGGAGCAGACCGTGCTGACGCCCGCGGACAGGGACTTCGCCGCGAACTTCGACATCGCCCTGGGCGAGAAGGTGCGGGCCTTCATGGAGGGCGAGGCGCCGGTGGGCATCCACATCGCCGTGGAGGAGAACGGCGCTGAGGAGCAGGTCGAGGACTTCGAGATCACCGCCACGGAGCTGGCGGGCGGCCGCGTGCAGCTGATGAACACGGGCAAGGCCGCCTCCGCCACGGTGCGGCTCACGGCGAAGCTCTTCGGCGCTCAGTTCCCGCTGGGCAGCGCCGACATCATCCGCGTGCAGGCCCCGGTGCTGGACGGCGAGACCCAGATCCTGGACCTGATGGGCGACTGGCACTTCACCTACGTCGGGGCGAAGAACGCCCTGGACGCCGCCGCCCTCACCCGCGAAACCTTCGAGGCCTGGCCCGTGGTGCAGCCCGGCCTGGGCAACTGGGCCAAGGGCTTCGGCGACATCAGCGAGAAGAATGTCCGCTCGCCCAGCCCGGACTATTTCGGCTTCTACATCGTGGGCAACGGCTACTACGCCCGCATCTTCACCGTGCCCGAGGGCTTTGACGCCGCGGCCTACGAGCTGGCCGTGGGCTACGTGGATGACCGCTGCGAGGTCTTCGTGAACGGGACGCGCGTGGGCGCGACGGGCATGGACGACCGGGGTCAGCCCACCAAGGAGACCACCTGGGCCGTGTTCAGCCACTTCCCGGTGGCGTCCGACCTGCTGCACATCGGCGGCGAGAACACCGTGGTGGTGCGCGCCTGGAACGACCTGCCCTACGGCGCGGGCGGCTGGTACGGCGGGCCCGTGGGCCTCTACAGCCGAGCAGCCTTCGACGCGCGCTTCGGCGAGGCGGCCAACGCCCGGTTCTACGAGGAGAGCTACCCCTCCAGGCGCGCGGCCGCGGCCCTGACCAAGTCCGAGCCCTGGGAGGAGAAGTACCTGATCTACCTGCCGGAGGATTACGCGACCTCCGGGCGGTACTATCCCACGGTGTACCTGCTGCACCAGTTCAACTCCGACCACACGGCCTACCGCACCGACCGCGTCAACGAGCTGCTGGACGACGGCATCGCCCGGGGGCTGTTCGACGGGATGATCGTGGTGATCCCCAATTCCGACGAGAACAGCTGGTGGACGGGCCACTGGGAGAAGATGATCACCGAGGAGCTGATCCCGCTGATCGACGGCAGGTACCGCACTATCGACGACCCGCGCTTCCGCCTCACCGCCGGTTGCTCCATGGGCGGCCAGGGGGCCTATGGCGTGGCGCTGCGCAACCCGAACTTCTTCGGCGGCGCGGTGTCCTTCTTCGGCGCGTTCAGCTACGGCGGCGCGAGCAGCCCCAACGCCATCGCCGCCGCGGAGTCCGCCGATTACCTGCGGCACTTCGCCCTCTACTTCGTCTGCGGCAACCAGGACAACTACGGCTTCGGCGAGCCGGCCATCCGCCTGCACCAGCAGCTGAAGGCCCTCGGCGTGCCCCACGGCTTCTACATTGAGAACGGCGCCCACGACGGCGGCTTCTACCTGCCGCGCTTCCAGGAGGGCCTCGCCTACGCCCGCGCCCACATGCTCCGCGGCGACGAGCGTCTGGACACCCTCTTCACGGGTGAGATGACGGTGGAGGGCGCGCAGGTCACCGTCCGTGTGAGCGCCGGGGAAGGCCTCGCCGCCTGGCTGCCCGCCCTGCCCGCCTCGTCCTACACGCTGGAGGAGACCCCAGCCCTGCGCGTGCCGGTGATCCTCGAGGTCAGCCGGAACGGCGAGACCCTCTGCACTCTGGCCTCCCGCGACGCGGTCTTCACCGCGGACAGCCCGACCGCCGAGGTCACCAACGAGCTGCCCGCCGCCGCCGCGGACGCCCCCGCGACCCTGACCCTCAAGGCCGCGCCACTGGATCGCCTGGCGGAGCTGGCCACGGTCGAGATCGGAAAATAACCCACGTTTTGCCCCGCCGGAGGACCGCCGCGCCCCTCGGCGGGGTCTTTGCAAACAGGGGTGTTTGTGGTATCATAACGTTGTATCCAAGGCTCGTGTCTGCACGGCGAGGTCATGGACGCGCTGGACGCCGAGATGGAAGAGATGCTGAACAGCCATGTGGCGTAATGAAGATAAAGGAAGGGAGACGCTTATGAAGACCTGGCGGATGGGGCTGGCGTTGGTGGCGCTGCTTTGTGCGCTTTTGGTCTGCACGGTGGCGGGGGCGGAAACGAGAACTGGAACGTGCGGGGCGAATCTGACCTGGACGCTGGCGGATGACGGAACGCTCACCATCAGTGGTGAGGGGGCTGTGAATAACTATAGTTATACAAGCACTTACACTAATGGTAGCTATGTTTATAAAACAACTGCGCCGTGGGGTGCAGAAATCACCCATGTAACCATTGAAGATGGCGTCACCAGCATTGGCGGCTCTGCTTTCTATGGCTGCACCAGCCTGACCAGCATCTCCATCCCGGACAGCGTCACCAGCATTGGCAACAATGCTTTCCGTGGCTGCAGCAGTTTGACCAGCATCACCATTCCGGACAGCGTCACCAGCATTGGCAATTCTGCTTTCTATGGCTGCACCAACCTGACCAGCATCTCCATCCCGGACGGCGTCACCAGCATTGGCGACTCTGCTTTCTCTGACTGCACCAGCTTGACCGGCATCTCCATCCCGGACGGCGTCACCAGCATTGGCGACTTTGTTTTCTATGGCTGCACCACCCTGATCAGCATCTCCATCCCGGACGGTGTCACCAGCATTGGCGGCTATGCTTTCAATTACTGCACCAGCCTGACCAGCATCTCCATCCCGGACAGCGTCACCAGCATTGGCGGCTGTGCTTTCCGTGGCTGCACCAGCTTGACCAGCATCACCATTCCGGACAGCGTCACCAGCATTGGCGGCTTTGCTTTCTATGGCTGCAGCAGTTTGACCAGCATCACCGTCTCGGACAGCGTCACCAGCATTGACAGATTTACTTTCTCTGGCTGCAGCAGTTTGACCAACATCTCCATCCCGGACGGCGTTACCAGCATTGGCGACTATGCTTTCTCTGGCTGCAGCAACCTAACCAGCATCTCTATCCCAGACAGCGTCACCAGCATTGGCTACGCCCATTCCGGACAGCGTCACCAGCATTGACAGATTTGCTTTCTCTGGCTGCAGCAATTTGACCAGCATCTCCATCCCGGACAGTGTCACAAGTATTGGCGTCTCTGCTTTCTATAACTGCACCAGCCTGACCAGCATCACCATTCCGGACAGCGTCACCAGCATTGGCGACGATGCTTTCTTTGGCTGCAGCAGTTTGACCAGCATCTCCATCCCGGACGGTGTCACCAGCATTGGTGGCTATGCTTTCTTTGGCTGCACCAGCCTGACCAGCATCTCCATCCCGGACAGTGTCACAAGTATTGGCGGCTATGCTTTCTATAACTGCACCAGCCTGGCCAGCATCACCATCCCGGACAGCGTCA
>CADASK010000018.1 GCA_902790495.1 uncultured Eubacteriales bacterium | reverse complement strand
GTTTGTGTTCGGCTATTTCGGGTGCCTTTGGGCTTTGTCGCTACAGGCCAACATGGGAAAGGGGCTGTTGCAGATTCTTGTGCTTCTGCAACAGCCCCCAAAGAAACAAGAGCTAAAGCGAACATTCTTTGTTTGGAAACCGTGAACAATTATCTCAAAAATATGACGAATACGTTGCGTTGCCATTCCCTGTCATGTGAAACGTTTCAGGCTGACGGCAGGACATCAAAAATCTCCCGGCCAGTCCAGCCGGGAGATCGGGATCTGTTTTTCGGTAACTCAGCGCTGCACGCGGCCGGAGCCGGAGCCCTTCATCAGGCTCTCCACCTCGGAGGCGCTCATGCGGTTGTAGTCGCCTGGGATGGTGTGCTTCAGGCAGCTCGCGGCCACGGCGAACTCCAGCGCCTGCTGCTCGTCGCCGTAGGTGTTCAGGCCGTAGATCAGGCCGCCGCCGAAACTATCGCCGCCGCCCACGCGGTCCACGATGTCGGTGATGCGGTACTTGCGGCTGACGAAGAAGTCCTTGCCGTTGTAGAGGCAGGCGCTCCAGTCGTTGTGATTGGCGCTCTTGCTCTCGCGCAGGGTGATGGCCACGCGCTTGATGTTCGGGAAGGTGTCCATAGCCAGCTTGGCGATCGCCTTGTAGTTGTCCAGGTTCAGCTCGCCTTCCTCCACGCTGCCGGCGCTCTCCGCCTTGAGCAGCAGGGCCTTCTGGAAGTCCTCCTCGTTGGCGATGACGGTGTCCACGTACTTGACCAGCTCGCGCATCACCTGGTCGGCGGTCTTGCCGTACTTCCACAGGTTTTTGCGGTAGTTCAGGTCGCAGGAGACGTGCAGGCCCTTGGCCTTGGCCGCCTTCACAGCCGCCAGGGACAGCTCTGCCGCGCCCTCGCTGATGGCCGGGGTGATGCCGGTGAGGTGGAACCAGGTCGCGCCCGCAAAGGCCTTATCCCAGTCGATGTCCCCCGCCTTGGCTTCCGCGATCGCGGAGCCCGCGCGGTCATAGATCACCTTGGAGGGGCGCTGCA
Organism: uncultured Eubacteriales bacterium; assembly: GCA_902790495.1. Taxonomy (GTDB): domain Bacteria; phylum Bacillota; class Clostridia; order Christensenellales; family Aristaeellaceae; genus RUG11272. Next base: position 71,999 of record CADASK010000018.1, on the reverse strand, counting down.
CGGCGCCGGTCTCCAGATAGTAGATGCCCATGCGGCCGGGCTTGCGCACGATGCAGGAGGTGTCCACGCCAAAGCCGCGCAGCTCGCGCTCGCAGGCGGTGCCGATGTCGTTGTCGGGCAGGACGGTCACGAAGGCCGTATCCATGCCATAGTTCGCCAGGGAGACGCTGACGTTGGCTTCGCCGCCGCCGAAGGTCGCCTCCAGCACGGGAGACTGCATCAGGCGCTCATAACCGGGGCTCTTGAGACGCAGCATGATTTCACCAAAGGTTACAACACGGGTCATGGGAATCATTCCTCCTTGTTGATTCAGACTGTGCATCAGTTTAGGATTTCAAACTGTCGCAATGTCAGCGAGGGTTCCGCGCCTGCGGGCGCGGGCAAGGGGCTTTGCGATCGCCCCTTGCAACCCTTCGCTCATTCATCTTTTTAGATAGATAAGAATTACTTCTGCAGCAGGTGGAAGGCGAAGCCGGCGATTTCGTCCTGCAGGTAGATGGCCTTCAGCTTGCCGTCCTTGATGGAGGCGGAGCTGTCGTCGAACTTAAAGCCGCGGCGCTCCAGGTGCCAGCGGGCGCGCTCGATGTTGTTGCAGGCGATGGCGATGTGGCCGCACTTGCCGCGGCCCGGCTTCTTCATGCACTCGAAGGCGTCGCCCGCGAAGTCGGAGCTGTTTCCCGGCTTGTAGGTCAGGCCCAGCAGGGCGCAGATGCACTTGGCGTCGCGCTCGGCGGTCTCGGGATCGCCGGAGTTGATGCCGATGTGACGCAGCTCCAGGCCCAGCAGCAGCTTCACGGCCTCGGCAGCCAGGTCGCGGATGCGGTCCCAGTCCTTGTTCTTCACCGCGTCGCCGGGCACCATCCAGCTGCCGCCGCAGGCGATGATCTTCGGGAAGGCCAGGTATTCGTTCAGGTTCTTCTCATTGATGCCGCCCGTGGGCAGGAAGGTCACGTCGCCGTAGGGCGCGCTCATGGCCTTGATCACCTTCAGGCCGCCGACCGCCTCGGCCGGGAAGAACTTCACGGTCTTGAGGCCCAGGGCCAGCGCGGTCTCCACGTTGGAGGGGTTGGAGGTGCCGGGCACGATCGGCACACCCTTCTCCTGGCAGTACTTCACGATCTCGGGGTTGATGCCAGGAGACACGATGTAGGTCGCGCCGGCGGCCACCGCACGGTCCACCTGATCCTTGGTCAGCACGGTGCCAGCGCCGAGGATCACGTCCGGCAGCTCCTCATGCACGCGGCGGATGGCCTCCTCCGCGGCGTCGGAGCGGAAGGTAATCTCCGCCACAGGCAGACCGCCGTCGGACAGGGCCTTGCACAGCGGCACGGCGTCCGCCGCGTCCTCCACCTTGATCACGGGAACAAGACCCACGAGGGACAGCTGTTTGATCATATCCATGGGATGTCGCTTCCTTTCTGTTGTTGGGCAGTTATGTCAGAGTGTCACGCCGGTCTTGAAGATGGCCAGCGAGCGGAAACCGTTGATCTCGTTGCGGGTCTTCTTCCCGCCCGCGATGTCCAGCACCAGGTCCAGCAGGCCGTCGGCCAGGGTGTCCAGCGAGGTGCCGTCCACCAGCGCGCCGGCGTTGTAGTCGATCCAGGTGTGCTTGTGGGCGGCCAGCTGGGAGTTGCTGGAGATCTTCACCGTGGGCACCGGGCAGCCGAAGGGCGTGCCGCGTCCTGTGGAGAAGAGCACGATCTGCGCGCCCGCCGCGGCCAGGGCCGTGGAGGCCACCAGGTCGTTGCCCGGCGCGGAGAGCAGGTTCAGACCCTTGGCGGTCACGCGCTGGCCGTAGGTCAGCACGTCGCGCACGGGGGCCTTGCCGCTCTTCTGGGTGCAGCCCAGAGCCTTGTCCTCCAGGGTGGTGATGCCGCCCGCCTTGTTGCCGGGGGACGGATTCTCGTACACCGGCTGATGGGCGCTTTCGAAATAATTCTTGAAGTTGTTGATCAGGGCCACGGTCTTCTCGTAGGTAGCCTCGTCCTCACAGCGGCCCATCAGGATGGTCTCGGCGCCGAACATCTCCGGCACCTCGGTCAGGATGGTCGAGCCGCCCCTGGCGATCAGCCGGTCGGAGAATCCGCCGATGGTCGGGTTGGCGGTGATGCCGCTCAGGCCGTCGGAGCCGCCGCACTTCAGGCCGATGATCAGGTCGGAGGTGTCGCAGGCGGTGCGCTGATCCTCCGCCATGTTCGCGGCCAGCTCCTTCACCAGCTTCAGGCCGTCCGCCACCTCGTCCTCGGACTCCTGGCAGATCAGCGTGCGCACGCGGCTCATGTCGGCGTCCGCCATGCGGGGCAGGATCTCCTTGATGCCGCTGTTCTCACAGCCGAGGCCCAGCAGCAGCACGCCGCCGGCGTTTGGGTGGCAGGCCAGGTCGGCCAGCACGTTGCGGGTGTTCTCCTGATCCTCCCCCAGCTGGGAGCAGCCGTAGGGATGGCCGAAGACGTAGACGCCCTCCACGGAGCCCTGCACCAGGGACTGGGCCTGCTTCGCGATGGCCTCCGCCACGTCGTTCACGCAGCCCACCGTGGGCAGGATCCAGATCTCGTTGCGGATGCCCACCTTGCCATTCGCGCGGCGGTAGCCCTGGAAGGTCAGCGGCTGCGCCTGGCCGTCGGCGGGATGGGTCGGATTCCAGGTGTAGTCCTGCGCGCCGGAGAGGCCGGTGTGCAGGTTGTGGGTGTGCACGTGCTCGCCCAGGGCGATGGGCGCGGTCGCCACGCCGATGGGGAAACCGTACTTGATGACCTTCTCGCCCTCGGCGATATCCCGCAGGGCGATCTTGTGACCCATCGGGATGTCCTCCTTCAGGGTCACGGAGAGGTCGCCCGCCTGCACGGCCGTCCCCTTCGTCAGGGGGCGGAGCGCGACGGCGACCATGTCCTCTGGGCGGATGCGAACCACGTCGGTCATGCTTTCACCTCAAAACGCTTTTCGCGTGCTGCCTTCATGCCGTTGGCGGCGATGTCGTCCAGGGCCTCCACCACAGCCTGCTCCAGGCCGGGGATCTCGGTCAGGTCACGGCCGAAGTTCTCGGTGTCGGTCAGGAAGGCGTGCGCCAGGGCCGCGCTGTCGGTGTCCGCGTTGTCGGAGAAGAACTTCAGCACGCGGGCGTCGTCCTGCAGCTCATAGGGCTGGCCGTTGCGCAGGCAGTGCAGCTTGCCATCCTCGCCCAGCTTACCGCCCCGGTAGAGGCTGATGAGGGCCGCCAGGGAGAAGGTCAGGTGCGCGGGCAGCTTTCCGTTGGCCTCCACATAGCCCTCCAGGCTGGGCAGGCAGCGGGCGCGCCACTTGCTCACGCTGTTGAGGCAGATGGCCAGGAGCATGTGCTTGATGTAGGGATTGCTGAAGCGCTCGGTCACGGCGTCCGCGAAGGCCAGCAGGTCTTCCTTCGGCAGGGTCAGGGTCGGGATGACTTCGCCGTGGATCGTCTCCTGCATGAACTTCGCGATGGCGGGATCGTTCATGGAGGAGAGCACGTCGTCGTAGCCGCACTGGAAGGCCATGGGCACGAAGGAGGTGTGGGCGCCGTTGAGGATGCGCACCTTGCGCTGCTTGTAGGGCTTCTGGTTGTCGGTGTAGATCACGGGCAGGCCGCAGTCGGGCAGCGGCAGCTCCTTGGAGATGTCCTTGTCGGACTCGATGACCCACAGGCCGAAGGGCTCGGCGGTCACCAACAGGTGATCCTCGTAGCCGAGCTTCTCCCACAGCTGGGTGTCCTCGCCGCGGGGATAGCCCGTCACGATGCGGTCCACCAGCGTGGAGGTGAACACGCAAGCGTCGTCCAGCCACTTCTCGAAGCGGTCGCCGAGCTTCCAGAGCTTCGCCAGGGCCTTGACGCACTTGCGGAGCATGATGCCGTTGTCGTCGATCAGCTCCACCGGCAGCATCACCAGGCCCTTGTCCTGGGCATAGTCGAAGTGCACGGCGCGCTCATAGAGGAACTTGCACAGCTTGCCGGGGAAGGTCTTGGGCGGGCAGGCGTCGAAGCTGTCGGTCTCGTCCAGCACGATGCCGGCCTCGGTGGTGTTGCTGACCACGAAGCGCAGGGTATCCAGCTTGGCGTAGTCCATATAGCGGGCATAATCCTCGCCGGTATCCACCACGTCCTGGACGGAGGTCACCAGACGGGTTTCCTCATAGCGCTGGCCGTCGCGGATGCCGCGCAGCAGCACCGTGTAGCGGCAGTCCTGCTTGCGGAACTGCTCAAGCGAACCGAAGGGAATCGGCTTGACCAGCACGATGCCCCCGTTGAAGTCAGTCTTTTCGTTGGCGATATCGATCATGTAGTCGACAAAGGCACGCAGGAAGTTGCCCTCGCCGAATTGCAGCACGCGGATCGGCCTTTCAGCCGCCGGCTTGGCAGAAGCATTGAGCAGGTTCATCTGAACCACCTCCACAGAATTTGCCCTTCGCAGGGCAGTCTGTTTCTATTTTACTATCCTTTGTTTCTTTCGTCAACGGGCGCAGGCGGGATTTCACGGTAACTTCACAGGTTCTTTTAAACAGAATACAAAAAGCGCCGGGCGGCAGGTTTCTCCCCTGCGTTGCCCGGCGCTTCTCACGCTCAGCCGATCACTTCGCCCTTGGCGTTGAAGAGCGGCAGCTTCTCCAGATAGATGATGTCCTCGCGGTTCTGTGCGTCACCCTCCGCCAGGATCGCCATCCGGCCCACGATCTCGCCGCCGGCCTTCTCCACCAGCGCCTCGAGGGCGGCCAGGGACTCGCCGGTCGAAATCACGTCGTCCACGACGAGGATGCGCTTGCCCTTCATCATCGCGGCGTCCTCGCCGTCCAGGTACAGCTTCTGCGACGCGGCCGTGGTGATGGACTTGACCTCCACGCACAGGATGTCCTTCATGTAGAGCTTCGCGCCCTTGCGCGCCAGCATCCACTTGCTGTCACCCTTCTGGCGGGCCATCTCGTAGGCCAGCGGGATGCCCTTGGACTCGGCGGTGATGATGTAGTCGTATTCCGGCGCGCGCTTGAGCAGCTCGCTGGCGCAGGCTATGGTCAGTTCGCAGTCGCCAAAGATGACAAAGGCTCCGATGTACAGGTCATCGTTCACACGGCAGATCGGCAGTTCACGGTGCAGGCCAGCAACATTCATCGGATAGGTCAGCATGGTTCTTCTCCCCTATGGTCGTATTTCTGTAAAGACATGTTGCTTTACGCCTTATTCTATGGCAAAACCACGGCATTGTCAACGATGGATTTTGTTGTTTCTCCTGATGCTTGCACGATCCGCTCTGTCCGCTATGCTGACAGCGGCGCCGTAAAAAGTTCGCACGGAGGCTGCAAAGAATATGTACATCTCTTTTCTTTTGTGCTATGATAACTGTGTAAGAGTAGATTGAGCCGCGCAGCATGTCTGCGCCCTCGTCGCAAAGGAGAATGACCTTGAGCGAATTTGACCGTCCAGCCCAGGTGGAAGCTGAGCAGCCCGCCACCCCGCGCCGCCGCCGTACACAGCGTTATGCGCAGCCCAACGAGGCCGAGAAGCCTCAGAGCGCTGAAAGCCCCCTTTTCCAGACCACCGTTCCCGCGTCCGCCAGGCCGCTGAATCCTGACCTGGCCCCGCTGCACACCCCCGCCGAATGGGCTGCGGCCGACAAGGCCGAGGCAGGCGGCAGCAGCCTGCAGGGCGTGTTTGCGCCCAAGGCCCAGACCGGCAGCACCGAGACGCCCCGTCCCCAGGACACGGGCCTCAAGCTGGATTTCACCCCGACGCGGCGTCCCGCTACGAGGAACGTCCCGCTGAACGAGACCACCTTCGCGCCCTCCGAGCAGACGCGGGAGGCCCTGCAGAACAGAGAGCCGGTGGCCGAAAGCCATCACGTCCACGATGACCCGCCGCGCCGCGGCTGGCTGATCGCGCTGATCGCCATTCTGCTGATCCTCGCCCTGCTGGTCGGCGGGTATTTCCTGATCCCCGACAGCGCGGACGGTGTGCTGGGCCGCTACAAGCAGCTGGTGAACCGCTTCCTCCCCGCCTCCGCCAAGCCTGCCGCCGTGTCCACGGAAGTCCCGCCCACGGCTGAGGTGCTGGGTTTCAACGGCGCGCCCGTCTCCGGTCGTGCGCCCACCGTGGTGGTCTTCTCCGTGGCCACGGGCACCGGTGTGGAGGATGTGCGTCTGTGCGCCGAGGACGGGTCGGCTCTTGAGAGCAGCGTCTCGCTGATCGGCTCCGAGGGTGGACAGAACAACTGGCTCATCTCCCTGCCCGTGCCGATGCCCATGACGGCCAGCGTCACCCTCCAGTACAACAACGGCGCCGAGTGGCTCACCTACGATCAGTATCTGAACCTCGCTTTTGAATAAGCTCTTTCTTCATTCAGCACAATAACACGGCTGCTGCGAAGGGGTGCAAGGGGTTCGGAGCGCCCGGAAAACTCCATGTTATGGAGTTTTCAGCGGAGAACGGGTGGCAACCCCGGATCGATCGCAAAGCCCCCTGCCCGCGCCCGCAGGCGCGGAACCCTGCCCAGCCGTATTAGATGAAACCAACAAAAAGAGGCTCTCCAGTCCAGACCGGAGAGTCTCTTTTGTATTCGATTGAGGAAATCCCTTACAGGATATACTCCGCCTTCTCAGCCGGACGGGCAGCCATCTCAGCCGCCTTCTTCTGATACTTCTCGGAGGTGTTGCCCAGCACCGCGTAGGAAGCGATCTTGCTCTCCTCCACGCCGGGCTGGTTGAAGGCGTCCACGTCCAGCAACTCGCCGGTGTAGGCGGTCGCCATCTCATAGAAGAAGATCAGCTGGCCGATGGTGTGGGCGTTGACCTCAGGCAGGGTGATGCACTGGCTCATGCGGCCCTTCTTAAAGAGGGCGTACTCGGTGCCCTGGCGCTCGGCCTCGATCAGCTGGTTCAGGCTCTTGCCGCCCAGGAAGGCCACGTCCGGGAACTCCTCGCAGCCGTGCGGGATGGGGCTCTGGGCGCGGAAATCCTCGACCTTCAGCAGGGTGATGACCTTGTCGTACGGGCCCTCGGTATAGAGCTGCAGCTGGCTGTGCTGATCCGTCACGCCCAGGGACTTGACGGGCGTCTGGCCGGCGTTCTTCGCCATGCCCTTGCGGGTCACGTTCTTGCCCAGGGACTCGGCCCACAGCTGGCAGAACCAGTCCGCCATGTACTTCAGGCTGTCGGCGTAGGGCATGGTTACCTGGATGTTGATGCCCATATCCTCCATGCAGATGTACTGCAGCACGGCCTCCAGCAGGGCGGGGTTCTTCCACACGTCGTCGGTCTTGCAGCGCGCGTCCATCGCGGCGGCGCCCTCCAGCATCGCGCGGATGTCAATGCCGCAGACGGCGGCGGGCACGAGGCCGACGGGACTCAGCTCGGAGAAGCGGCCGCCCACGCTGCCGGGGATGAAGAACAGATCGAAGCCGTGCTCCTTGGCCAGCTTGATCAGGTTGCCCTTCTCGCAGTCGGTGGTGGCGATGATGTGCTCAGCCCAGCTGTCGCCGCACTCCTTCTTCAGCAGCTCGGAGATGGTCAGGTACTGGCTCATGGTCTCGGCGGTCGCGCCAGACTTGGTGATCACGTTGAAGCAGGTGGTCTTCACGTCGATCACGTCCAGCAGGGCCTGCATGCGCTCAGGGTCGATATTGTCCTCGACAAACAGACGCGGGCCGCCGCGCTTCTCGGCGGGCAGGTCATTGTAGTGCAGGTGGTTGAGGGCCTGCTGCACGGCGATCGGGCCCAAGGCGCTGCCGCCGATGCCCAGCACAACAAAGGTGTCGAACTTCGCGCGCACGCGCTTGGCGGTCTCCTCGATGTGGCGGACGATCTCCTCCTGGTTGTAGGGCAGCTCCGTCCAGCCGAGCCAGCCGGTGCCGCGGGCCTTCTGCACGGCCTGGTTGGCCGCGGCGGCGAAGGGGGCGTAGCTCTCAACTTGCTCCCGGTCGATGCCGTACTGCAGGCCGATGGTATCCGCCATCATGTGATTGACGTTGAGAATCAGAGGGTTCTTGTTCATGGGAATCGCTCCTTTCGGGAGATGAGGAATGATTTCAGTCGCATTATATCACGTTTGACCGGCTTGCAAAAGGAGACAGATTTGGTCGTCATCCGTCACAGTTCGGCCATGTGATTCGATAAGGGAGGCTGTCAGTGCGCCTTCTTGCGCCGGGTCTGGCGCAGGGCCAGGATGACCATCATCAGGATGGTGCCGACGTAGGGCAGCGCAGCGGTCAGGTAGGGATCCACCACGCCCTGCATGCGCTGGCCCGCCGCGTCAATGAAGCCGAACAGCAGGGCCGCCAGGAAGACCAGCGGCGGGTTGGAGCGTCCGAAGATGACGCAGGCCACCGCCACGTAGCCGCGGGAGGCCGACATGTTCTCGGTAAAGGTGCTCAGGTAGCCCAGAGACAGGTACGCGCCGGACAGGCCGCACAGCGCGCCGCACATGAGTGAGGCCAGGTATTTCATCTTCTCCGGGCTGCGGCCCACCGAGCGCAGAGAATCCGGATGCTCGCCGGAGGCGTGCAGCCAGAAGCCCAGGGGCGTGCGGTAGATCATGATCCAGGCCAGCAGCACCAGCAGCCAGCTCAGCGGCACCATCATCGAGAAGTTCATCCCCGCGATGGTGATGGTGGGCAGCTTGATGACCGCCCCCGTCGCCGGGTGGAAGGAGCCCTTCTGCCCCGGGATGCTGCGCAGCATGAAGGTGGTCATGGCCGCCGCGAAGATGTTCAGCGCGACGCCGATGATGAACTCGTCGCTCTTGAATCGGATGACGAAGAGCCCGTAGAACGCGCCCAACACCAGACCCACCGCCAGTGCGAAGAGCAGGCCCATCTCCCAGGACGCGCAGGCCCAGGAGCCGATGACGGCCGCGAAGGCCCCGAAGGTCATCATGCCGTCGATGCCGATGTTCATCATGCCCGCCTGATCCGTCATCAGACAGCCGAGGCCCGCCAGGATGACGATGGTGGCGGTGTTGATGGTGTTGGTCAGGGTCGACAGCGAAAAGACGGTGCTCCAATCCATCAGCCTGTCACCTCCTTGGAGAGGGTCATCGCAGCCTTGCGCACGGTGCGCCGGGCCTTGATGCTGGCCATGATGCCCTCCTCGGCCGCCATGAAGAAGATGATGATCGACTGCACGATCAGGATCAGCTCGCTGGAGATGCCCGTGCGGCTCTGCATCGTCACCGCGCCCATCTTGAGCGCGCCGAAGAAGAAGCTCATCAGGATGGTGCCCAGCGGCTTGTACTTCATGATCATGGCCACCAGCATGCCGTCAAAGTAGAACTCGTTGGAGAAGTCGGGCTTGAAGCGCGACTGGAGGCCGAAGGTCTCAAACATACCCAGGGCGCCGCACATCGCGCCGGAGATCAGCATGCCGAGGATGCCCAGGGTCTCCGCCTTGAGGCCCGCGAAGCGGGCGAAGCGGCTGTTCTGGCCGGTCAGCCTCATCTCAAAGCCGGTGGTGGTGCGGGACATCAGGTACCAGACGAACAGGGAGATGACGGCGATCCAGAAGATGGTCTCCGTGAGGTTGGAGGAGCGGATCAGCCGCGGGAACCGGAAGGCTTTGTCCAGGGCGTCCGTGCCCTGGTTCACGCCGCGTTCCGCCGTCTTCAGCGGGCCGTTGGCCATGTAGGTGCAGAAGAAGATGGCGATGGAGTTCATCAGGATGGTCGTGATGACCTCGTTGATCTTCAGCTTGATCTTGAGCACAGCCGGGATCCAGGCGTAGATCGCGCCGGCCAGGATGGCGATCAGGAAGCAGGCGGGCACCGCGATCCAGGGGCTTGAGCCCTTGAGCAGCGTGCCCAGCCAGGCCGAAGCCAGGGCTCCCAGGAACATCTGGCCCTCGCCGCCCACGTTGAAGATGCCGGAGGAGGAGGCCACGGCCGTCGCCAGGCCCGTGATGCACAGCTGGGCCGACTTGTAGAGCGTGTTGCCGATGGCGCGCTCGTCGCCGAAGGCGCCTGCCAGCAGCGCGCCGTAGCCCTCCAGCGGATTGTGGCCCGTCGCCAGCATGATCAGCGCGCCGACCAGCAGCGCCAGCAGGACGCTGATCGCCAGGCTGGCCAGGTAACGGGTTCTCTCAGCGCTTTTCATTCGCGTCCTCCTTTCTGCCGCCGGTCATGTAGTAGCTCAGCTCCGTCTTCTCGATCTGGGACGGGATGAATTCACCGGTGATCTGCCCCTCGTAGACCGTCACCATCCGGTCGGAGAGGCGGTACAGCTCGTCCAGATCCGCGCTGACCAGCAGGATGGCGCAGCTTTGGTTGCGCTTGTCCATGATCTGCTTGTGGATAAAGTCCATCGCGCCGATGTCCACGCCGCGGGTGGGCTGGGAGATGATCAGTACCGGTGTGTCAAAGCTGAATTCACGGGCGACCACGACCTTCTGCATGTTGCCGCCGGAGAGGGAGCCCACGGCCTTGTCCACGCTGGCTGCGCGGATGTCGAACCGGTCGAAGACCTCCTGGGCGTAGGCGTGCACCGCCTGCTTCTTCATGTGGAATTTCCCGATGGAGAAGCGCGCGTCCTTTTCCTTGCCCACCAGCAGGTTTTCCGTGATGCTCGCCTGGGCGGAGACGCCCGTGGACAGCCGATCCTCCGGCACGTGGGCCAGGCCCGCGGCGCGGATCTGGCGGGGATTCTTCCCCGTCACATCCTGACCCTGGATGAAGACCTTGCCGCTGTCCACCGGCCGCATGCCCGTGATGGCCTCGATCAGCTCGCTCTGGCCGTTGCCCTCGATGCCGGCGATGCCGAGGATTTCCCCGCGCTCCACCTTCAGCGACAGACCCCGCACGGCTGGCAGGCCGCGGTTGTCCGCCACGTGCAAATCCCGCACCTCGATGGCGGGCGTCGCGTCGTGGTCGTCGATGCGCTCCAGGGCGTCCAGCAGCACCTCCTTGCCCACCATCATTGAGGCCAGGATGCGCTCGTTGACGTCCTTGGTCTCGCACACGCCCACCAGCTTGCCCGCGCGCATCACGCCCACGCGGTCGGAGATGGCCATGACCTCGTAGAGCTTGTGGGTGATGATGATGACCGTCATCTGCTTTTCCCGCACGATGCGGCGGATCACGTCGAAGAGCTCGTCCGTCTCCTGGGGCGTGAGCACCGCGGTGGGCTCGTCGAGGATCAGCACGTCCGCGCCGCGGTGGAGGGTTTTCAGGATCTCCACGCGCTGCTGCAGGCCCACGCTGATGTCCTGAACCTTGTCCTCGGCGTTCACCCGCAGGCCATACTCGGCCACCAGGCGCTCCACGGTGGCGTTGGCCGCCCTGAAGTCGTAGAAGAGGCCATGGCGGCGCGGCTCGTCGTTGAGGACGATGTTCTGCGCCACGGTGAAGGAGGGCACCAGCATGAAGTGCTGATGCACCATGCCGATCCCGGCCGCGATCGCGTCCGCCGGCGAGAAGCGCTGCACGCGCTTGCCCTTCACGATGACCTCGCCGCCCGTGGGCGTGCACATCCCGTAGAGGATGTTCATCAGGGTCGATTTGCCCGCGCCGTTCTCACCGACCAGCGCAAAGATCTCGCCCCGGTGGATATCCAGGGATACGTCGTCGTTGGCAAGCGCGTCCGGAAACTGCATCGATACGTGCCGGAAGGATACGATCGGTTCCGCTTTGCTTTTTTCCAAACTGATCACCTTGCTGTCGTCATTCTGTCTCGGTGGCTGCGCTTAGCTGTGGTGCAGGATGTACCGCACGAAGGCGAAGCGCCTGGAATCCGGCGCCCAGGAATTGACGTTGATCGAGCCCTGGCCGCCGAAGAAATCCAGCAGGAGGCGGCGGTTTCCGCCGTCCGCGTCCATCAGGTAGAGCTTCACCTGCATGTTGCTCAGGTGCTCCCAGGGGTCGAGGTCGCCCTTGCGGAAGGCGAGGCTCACGACCTTGCGCCCGTCCGGGGAGACGTGGCCGAACCAGTTGTTCTCCTCGGAGAAGGTCATCTGGGTGTTCTCGCTGCCGTCGTCCCGCATGCGGAAGACCTGCATCAGGCCGTTGCGCGTGGAGTTGTACCAGATGCGTCCGTCCGGCGCGAATTCCGGGCCGTCGTTGTAGCCCACGCCGTCGGTCAGGCAGCGCTCCTCGCCGCCTGCGACGGGCTTCATCCAGATGTCCACCTTCGTCCTGCCGTCCTCGCCGGGGCGGAAGGCGCAGTAGCAGACCTCGCTGCCGTCCGGCTTCCAGCCGTGCAGGTAGCTGGGCACGTTCTCCGTGACGCACACCGCCTCGCCGCCGCTCATGGGCAGGATGTAGATGCGCGACTGCCTGTCCGCGCCGTTGTGGCTGCTCACCGCCAAGAGGCGGTTGTCCGGCGACGGCACGTGGTCGTTGTTGCAGGCGATGCACTCGCCGGTGTCCAGCAGCTTCTCCGCGTCCTTCGCCAGGCTGTAGCGCCAGATGCGGCCCTCCCGGTTGTAGAGGATGGTGTCGCCATCCAGCAGCCAGTTCGGGGCCTCGATGATGCCCGCAAACGTGCGGACGTCCCGCACCTCGTCCGTCTCCGTGTCGTACACGCACAGCACGCTGTCCGTGCGGTCGCGCACCTGGGTGCGTTCCGCGAGGCGGCGCATCACCTTCGCCAGATCCTTCACCGTGCCGCTGTCCATGTCGGCAATCTGGGGAATGCCGTGAGCCCTGGCGAACTGGAAGCAGGCCGTCACGTCCAGGCAGCCCTCGCCGATCACTCGTTCCTCGCCGTTGGCGTCGAAATCCTTGTAGTGCAGGGAGCGCACACGGTCGCCCAGCTGCCAGAGCATCGCCTCCGGGTCGCAGCCCGCCGCCATCGCCCAGCCGACATCCACCTGCGCGCCCAGGGACGGGGCATGCGCGAGGATCCACTGGTAGGCCGGCATACCCTCGACGGCGGTCACCAGTTCTTCCCGCTCGTTGTGCAGAAGGATCTCCACTTCGCAGGGCTTCAGGGCTGTCGCCAGGGCCTCCGCGTCCCTCGCGAAGGCGGCGCAGGCCTCCGCCGTGCAGGGAACCGGCGGCTTCAGCACCAGCTGCCGGATGCCCGTCTGCTTCGCCGCCCGTCGCAGAGGCTCCGCGGCCTCCGTCAGGGGCATCGCCGCAAACACGTGCGCGGAGATGACCTCGATGTCGAGCTCGCGGCAGAGCGGCAGCAGCCCGGCCAGCTGATCCGCCGTCAGGAAGGGCTGATCCTCCGCAGGATTCCAGCCCACGGCCAGGCACGGCTCGATCTGCCGGCACCCGATATCCGCCAGCTCGCGCAGAAAAGCCTCCGCCCTGCCGAGCCAGCAGCTGCCCATCCCATACATCTGCACACCAAAGCGCATAACCCCATCCTCCGTCTCTGCGGCCGTACACGAAAAGCAGCAGCGGATCCGGCCGCCGGATCCGCTGCCTGGCAATTGGCCGCGATTACTTGAAGGCCGTGGGCACTTCGATCTCGCCGGCGATGATCTTGGCCTTGATCTCCTCGACCTCCGCCTTGATCTCGTCGGTCACCTGCTGGGGCATATCCTCGGTGCCGTAGACCACGTCGATGTAGCCCGTGCTCATGTCGGCGTTCCACACGGAGCCGCCCTTGAAGTAGGTGTCGGGATCGCTCACCACGTCATAGATGGACTTGCCGACCTTCTTCACCATGGAGCAGACGATGATGTCGGGGTTGATGTACTTCTGGTCGCCGTCCACGCCGATCGCCAGCACGCCCTTGCCGAACTCGGCCGCAGCCTCGAACACGCCCTCGCCCGTCTTGCCCGCCACGGCGAACACGACGTCGCAGCCGCCGGAGTAGAGCGCCAGCGCGCACTCCTTGCCCTTCGCGGGATCCTCGTAGGTGTTGGCATACTGGAACTGCACCTGCGCGTCGGGGTTGGCCAGCTTTGCCCCGGCCTCATAGCCCACCAGGAAGTCGTTGATGGTGTCTGCGTCCTCGCCGCCCACAGCGCCGACGATGCCGCTCTTGCTCAGCTTCCCGGCGATGTAGCCCGCCAGGTAGGAGCCCTCGTTCTGGGCATAGGTGATGCACATCAGGTTCTCAGGGATCTCCTCGAGGGCGTTGTCGATGAAGAGGAACTTCTTGTCTGCGAAGGCCGGATCGGTCAGGATACCGTCGTCCGCGGCCAGCGCGTCCCAGAACTGCCAGCCCACAGCCGCGATCACGTCGCACTCCTTGGCGGCCTCAAACAGGCCGTTCTCATACATGGACGCGTCCTCTTTGCACTCGATCACCTTGGTGACCGTGCCGAAATCGGCCGCCAGCTGGGTCAAGCCCTCGTTGGCGCTGTCATAGAAGGAGCGGTCGCCCAGACTGCCCGCCACCACGATCGCGATGGAAGGCGTTGTCTTCGCCGCGTCCGCGGAGGCAAAGGCGGTCAGACCCGCGAGAAGCGTCACAGCCAGGACAAATGAGAGAAACTTTTTCATCGGGAAGCACCTCCATAGTCAAATGGCGCCACCAAGTGGCTTTCAAAGGATGATTCGCGGCAAATGGTCAAATTCCTGCCTTTTCCAACCCGCTGGACGAAAAAAAGAAGAGGGTATATAATCGCATCAGAAAGACTCTTCAGTCCTTATGGAGGTGCCGTCATGCAGACCCTCTTCGTCAACTGCTGTCCCCGCGGCGAAGCGTCCCGCACGCTGCGCCTGGCGGAGGTTTTTCTCGCGGCTCTGCGGGAAAAACTGCCGGGCCTCGATCTCCTCGAGCAGAACCCCCACGGCATGGGCCTGGCCCCCGTATGGGGCGAAACCCTCAGCCAGCGGGAAGCCCTCTGCGACGCGCGGGATTGGACGCACCCGCTGACCCGGCCCGCCGCCGAGATGGCGCAGTCCGATCTGCTGGTCATCGCCGCGCCCTACTGGGATCTGTCCTTCCCCTCCGCGCTGAAGGTCTGGATGGAGCACATGTGGATCCGCAACCTGACCTTCTTCTACCGGGACGATCAGCCCGTCGGTCTGTGCCGGGCGGAGGCCGCCGTCTACATCACCACTGCAGGCAGCCGCATCGGCGCCCACGACTGGGGCACCCTCTATGTGGAAGACTGCCTGCGGACGCTCGGTGTGCGCTCGTTCCACGCGATCAAGGCGGAAGCCCTCGATCTGGACAGCAGCGATCCGGAGGCCATCCTCGCGGAAGCCGAGGAACGCGCGCGTATGCTCGCCAACGGCCTGTCGGCGCGCTGGCTGCAGTCTCCATAACGTTTGTAAAAGAAAAGCAAGCCCTTCATCCCCGTCTGTCGGAGGTGAAGGGCTTGTTCGTTGATTCGGTTCCGGGCGGTCACTCCGCGGCGCTGTCCTGGGCGGGCTGCGCCTCCGGCAGGGCGGCGGGCTCGCGGTTCAGGATCTCCATGAATTCCTCACCGGTGATGGTCTCCTTCTCCAGCAGGAAGGCCGCCAGCTCATGCAGCTTGCCCTCGTTGGCCTTCAGGATATCCAGCGCCTTCGCGTGGGCCTCGCTGATGATCTCCATCACCGCGTTGTCGATCCGGGTGGCGGTGGATTCGCTGCAGGCCAGGGAGGTGTCGCCGCCGAGGTACTGGTTCTGCACCACGGCCAGGGCCGTCATGCCGAACTCTTCGCTCATGCCCAGCCGGGTGATCATCGTCCGGGCCAGCTTGGTGGCCTGCTCGATGTCGTTGGACGCGCCCGAGGTGATCTGCTGGAAGATCAGCTCCTCCGCGGCCCGTCCGGCCGTGAGGGTGGTGATCTTGTTAAGCAGCTCCTCCCGGGTCATCAGGTAGTGCTCGTCCTCGTCCACCTGCATGGTGTAGCCGAGCGCACCCGACGTGCGCGGAATGATGGTGATCTTGTGCACCGGGGCGGAGGCCTTCTGTCGGGCCGCTACCAGCGCGTGGCCGATCTCGTGGTAGGAGATGACGCGCTTCTCCTGGGGGCTGATGACAGCGCCCTTGCGCTGATAGCCCGCCAGCACGGTCTCGATGGCCTCCTCCAGGTCCCGCTGCTCCACGACCTTGCGGCCTTCCTTCACGGCCAACAGCGCGCCTTCGTTGATGATGTTGGCCAGCTCCGCGCCGGAAGTGCCGGAGGTCGCCAGGGCGATGGCGCGGAAGTTGACCTGGTCGGACATCTTCACATCCTTCGCGTGCACCTTCAGGATGGCCTCGCGGCCCTGTAGGTCGGGCAGCTCCACGGGCACCCGGCGGTCAAAGCGGCCGGGCCGCAGCAGTGCCTGATCCAGGCTCTCGGGCCGGTTGGTCGCCGCGAGGATGACCACGCCCTTGCTACCGTCAAAGCCGTCCATCTCGGTCAGCAGCTGGTTCAGCGTCTGCTCGCGCTCGTCGTTGCCGCCCAGGCCGCTCGCGCCGTCGCGCTTCTTGCCGATGGCGTCGATCTCATCGATGAAGACGATGCAGGGGGCCTTCTCCGCCGCCTGCTTGAACAGGTCGCGCACACGGGCCGCGCCCATGCCCACGAACATCTCCACAAACTCGGAGCCGGAGATGGAGAAGAAGGGCACATGCGCCTCTCCCGCCACGGCCTGCGCCAGCAGCGTTTTGCCGGTGCCGGGAGGGCCGACGAGCAGCGCGCCCTTGGGCAGCTTTGCGCCGATCTCCTTGTATTTCTCCGGGTCGTGCAGGAAATCGACGATCTCCTTCAGAGCCTGCTTGGCTTCCTCCTCGCCGGCCACATCCGCAAAGGACTTGCCGGTCTGGGCCGCCACGTAGACCTTCGCGTTGCTCTTGCCGAAGGACATCGCGCCCGCGCCGCCCATGTTCTTGGTGAGCTGGCGCATCAGCAGCTGGCCCACGCCGAAGATGATGACCAGGGGCAGCACCCAGGAGATCAAGATCTCGATGATCGGGGACACGGTCTCCGGGATGGCCTTGCCAAACTCGACCCCGGCGCTTTGCAGGCGATGGATGAGATCGGGGTCCTCCATGCGTCCGGTCTTGAACAGGGCCTGGGCGCCGTTCATCTCGGCGAGGTAGTTGATGGTATCGCCCTGCACCTGCACCTGCTTGATGATGCCATTCTGCAGCATATCGAGGAAGGTGGAATAATCGACCTCGTTGACCCTCTGGGTGTTCAGATAAGGCAGCACCAGCATGTTGACCAGCAGCAGCACGGCCAACACAATCACATAATAAAAGATAATCGGTTTCTTCGGAGGCATTCCTTCCTGCTTCATCCGCTATCTCCTTTCCGGTACATAAATCAAGTTGACATCAGATGTCAGCCTCATTATAATAAGTTTCATGGAAAAAAGCAAGCGAGGCAGACTCTACCCCGCCTGAAGGAGGTTCAAATATACATGGATGCGCCTGAAAGGATCACCGCCCTGATCGAAAGCCTGCTCAACTTCGCCGAGGCCCGCGGTCTGACCGAGGCCCTGGACAGGCCCTATTACCGCAATCTGCTGCTGGACGCGATGGGTCTGGAGGCTCCCGCGGAAGGCGTCGGCGCAGGCAGCGAGCCTGTGCCGGAGACCGCCGCTGGGCTCCTGGCGCAGCTGTGCGACTGCGCGGTTACCTGCGGTCTGATCGAGGATATGCAGTATGCCCGGGATCTCTTCTCCGCCCGGCTGATGGGTCTGCTGACCCCCTCGCCGCTGGCCGTGCGCCTGGCCTTCGCCCAGCGCCTGGAGCAGGAGGGCGCGCAGGCCGCCACCGACTGGTTCTATCAGCTGTGCAGGGACTGCGATTACATCAAGGTCGACGCCATCCGCCAGAACATCCGCTATTTCGCCGACAGCCCGGCGGGCGAGCTGGAGATCACGATCAACCTCTCCAAGCCCGAGAAGGACCCCAAGGAGATCGCCAAGCTGAAGAACGCGCCCTCCGTCGGCTATCCCAAGTGCATGCTGTGCGTGGAGAACCCCGGCTATGCGGGCCGCAGCAACTTCCCCGCCCGGCAGAACCACCGCATGGTACCGCTGACCCTGGCCGGTCAGAGCTGGTATCTGCAGTATTCCCCCTACGCCTACTACGGCGAGCACTGCATCGTGCTCAACAGCCGCCACATCCCCATGAAGATCGACCGGGGCACCTTTGAGCGCCTGTTCAGCTTTGTGGATCAGTATCCGCACTACTTCCTGGGCAGCAATGCCGACCTGCCCATCGTGGGCGGTTCCATCCTGAACCACGACCACTTCCAGGGCGGCCGCCACGTCTTCCCGATGGATCGCTGCGGCGTCCGCGCACAGCTGAGCGCGCCCGTGGACGGTGTCAAGGCCTCCGTGCTGGACTGGCCCATGACCGCCATCTGCCTCGAAGGAACAGACTCTGGTCTGCTGATCAGCGAGGCTGACCGGATTCTGCAAGCCTGGCGCGGTTGGAGCGATCCCGCCTGCGACGTGTACGCCGAGACTGAGGGCCAGCCCCACAACACCATCACACCCATTCTGAGAAAGACCGAAGTCGGTTATCGGCTGAACCTCGTTCTGCGCAACAACCGTACGACGGAGGAGCACCCGCTGGGCATCTTCCACCCCCACGCGCCGCTGCACCACATCAAGAAGGAGAACATCGGTCTGATTGAGGTCATGGGCCTGTTCATCCTGCCCGGCCGGCTGAAGACCGAGCTGGCCCTGCTGGAGGATTACCTGACCGGCGAGAAGCCCCTCGTCCGCCCCGCTCCGGAGGATCCCTGCGAGAAGCACTTCGACTGGCTGCAGGAGATCGTCAGGAAGAACGGGCTGTGCGCCGACCACGAGAAGGCCCAGGAACTGCTGCGGCAGGAGGTCGCCATCGTCTGCGCGCAGGTGCTCGCGGACGCGGGTGTCTACAAGGATACGCCCGAGGGGCTGCAGGGTGTGGCTCGATTCATGGGATCTCTCGGATACAGCATGAAATAAACCTTATCAGACATAGTGAAGGAAAACCAGCAACAACGGAGAGAACCAATTTGCGCGGTTATCGCATACGGATCATGATCAACGCTGGGAGACTGTGAAAAGTGAATAGAAGTAACCCTTCTGGGACATGAGGTCATCAAAGGTTCCCTGCTCCGAAACCGCGCCGTTTTTCAGCGCGAACAGGCCGGTGCAGCGGCGGAGGATGTTTTCGTCCAGGTCGTGGGTGACGATCACGCGGGTGTAGCTGTCCAACTTCAGGATGGCGTCCAGCACCTCGAAGGAGGTTTCCGCATCCAGGCTTGCCGTGGCCTCATCCACGAGAAGGACCGGGGTCTTGCGCAGCAGCGCCCGGGCGATGGAGATCCGCTGCCGCTCGCCGCCGGAGAGGCCGGAGCCATTTTCTCCACAGAGATACTCCGCGCCCTTTTCGTCGATGAGTTTTTTCAGTCCGGACAGTCGCACGGCGTGGTTGATCTCCTCCTCCGGGAAGTCGGAAAACATGGTGATGTTGTCGCGGATGGTGCTGTTAAAGACGAACACGCTCTGCTGGATGATGGACACGAGATCATAGAGCGAGCCGGCGGAAACGGACTTGAGTTCTTTTCCGTCATACTTGATCTCACCCTGATAGTTTTTCGAGGACGCCATCAGCAGGTTCAGGATCGTCGACTTGCCACTGCCGGAGCCGCCCACCAGCGCGTAGCAGCCGCCGGCGCGCAGGTCCATATCCACATCGCGCAGCACGGGCTTTCCTTCTTCGTAGGCGAATGCAAGATCCCTGACCGAGATTCCCTCGGTGAGACGCGGAGGGATCTGCTCGCCCTCCTCTGAAACATTTTTGTCCAGCGCCTGCGCCAGCTTGTCGATCAGCGAGTAGGCGGACATCATGCCGGCGAAAAACGTCGGGAACGCCTGGATCGGCCCCAGCACGTAGTTGAGCAGCTGCACAAATACGATGGCCGTGCCTGCCGTGATCCCTTTGCCGGAGAGCGCCAGCGCGGCGGCCACAAAGAACACGCCGAACTGCAGGATGGCTCCTGCGATGCCTGAGGAATAGCTGACCAGCACGTTCACCTTTGTGCGCTTTTTCGAGGCTTCCGCCACAGCCGTGTTGCTGTGATCATGCAGTTTGGCCATGCTCTTCTCCGCCTTGAAGCTCTTGATCACGGAGAAGCCCATGAGCGCATCCTTCAGCATGCCGGTGTAGCGCTCTTTTTCATTGGATACATTCTTTTCCGCGACTGCCGCCTTGTTTCCCAGAACCACGGAGACGATGATGGGCAGCAGGGAGAAGCCGATGGCGATCAGCGTCAGCAGCGGACTGCACCACAGCATCATGCCCAGCGCGCCGACAAACGCGATGCCGACCTGGATCGTGTTCTGCAGTTTCCCGATGAAGTCCGCTTCGATCGTGTTCACATCGTTGGAGAGGGCGGAGATATAGAGCGAGGTGTTCTCGTCTGAAAAGGCCTGAATGCCTTTTTCCATGAGCCGGTCAAAAACATAGCTCCGATACTGCTTCATCGCCTTTGCCCGGAACTCGGAGAGAAAGGCCCGATCCAACATGCCGCCCAGCAGAAACAGCGCGAAAGCGCCTACCGTGATGATCAGCAACGTGCTGAAGGCGTAGGGGCAGTCTCCGGAAATCAGGTCGGCAACCTCCTTGATGAGCCAGGAGATCACCAGCTCCGCCGCAGCGCCGAACAGGGCCGCGAGCACCGTCATCGCCAAATTGAATTTGTTCTCCCTGAACAGCTCTTTGAGGAATGGGCGCCGCAGCGCCTTGACTTCTTTCTTAATCATGAAGTTCCTCCTGTTCCGTGATGGATTTCCCAAAAGCGATCAGCCCTTCATCTTCAAATTGGCTGATCGCTTAAGTTACACCGTCACATGTCCCTTGATGCCCAGGGCATCGGCGTTGGCTTGCAGCAGGGGCTTCACGGTTTCCGTCAGGAACTCCTCCACCTGCTGCGCTGCGCGGCCGGTGTAAAGCTCGGGCTTGAGGGTGGCCTCCAGCTCCTCCCGGGTTGTGCCGAAGAGCGGGTCGGCGGCGATGCGATCCAGCAGATCGTTGGCCGCGCCCTCCGCCTTCACCCTATTGCCGGCGGCCTGGGCGTGCTGGCGCAGCCGCTCGTGCAGCTCCTGCCGGTTGCCGCCGCGCTTCACCGCGTCCATCATGATGTTCTCGGTGGCCATGAAGGGCAGCTCCTCCATCACGCGGCGGCGGATCACCTGCGGGTACACCACCAGGCCGTCGCAGATGTTGAGCAGCAGGTTCAGAATCGCGTCCACCGCCAGGAAGCTCTCCGCGATAGCGATGCGCCGGTTCGCGCTGTCGTCCAGGGTGCGCTCAAAGAACTGAGTGCCCGCGGTGACCGCTGGGTTGACCGTGTTGGCCATCACATAGCGGCAGAGGCCGTCCACCCGCTCGCAGCGCATCGGATTGCGCTTGTAGGGCATGGCCGAGGAGCCGATCTGCGACTTGCCGAAGGGCTCCTCCATCTCCTTGAAGGAGGCCAGCAGCCGCAAATCGTAGGCGAACTTGGAGGCCGTCTGCGCGACGCCGGAGAGGGCCGACAGCACCTGGTAGTCCGTCTTACGCGAGTAGGTCTGCCCCGACACCGGCACCACGTGCCGGAAGCCGAAGGTCTCGGCGATGTCCTGCTCCACGGCCCGCACCTTGGCGCTGTCGCCGCCGAAGAGCTCCATGAAGCTGGCCTGGGTGCCGGTCGTGCCCTTGGAGCCGAGGAAGGCCAGCGTCGCCAGCCGGTGATCAATCTCCTCGACATCCATCAGCAACTCATTGATCCACAGGCAGGCGCGCTTGCCCACCGTGGTCAGCTGCGCGGGCTGAATGTGCGTGTAGGCCAGGCACGGCAGGCCCTTGTACTGCTCGGCGAAGCGGGCCAGCAGCTCCACCACGCTCAGCAGCTTGCGCCTCACGAGGGTGAGGCCGTCCCGCAGGATCAGCAGGTCGGTGTTGTCCCCGACATAGCAGGAGGTCGCCCCGAGGTGGATGATGCCCGCCGCCTTGGGGCACTGCAGGCCGTAGGCGTAAACGTGGCTCATCACATCGTGGCGCACCTCGCGCTCCCGGCGCTCCGCGTCCTCATAGTTGATGTCGTCGGCGTGGGCTTCCAGCTCGGCGATCTGCTCATCCGTGATGGCGAGACCCTGCCGCTGCTCCGCCCGTGCCAGGGCGATCCACAGCCTGCGCCAGGTGCGGAACTTATGCTCCTCGCTGAAGAGGTACTGCATCTCCGGGCTGGCATACCGTGTCGAAAAGGGGCTAACGTATCCGTCGCGCGCCATGGGCAATCACCTCAGTCTTCCGCTTGATTCTTGAGCACCACGTGGCCGCTGGACGTGCCCTCCTGCCGCTCTCCCAGCGGCAGCCAGGTCTCGATTGCGCGGCGGATGCTGCGGTCCCAGAAATCCCACTCGTGCGCGCCGGGCTCCTCCACGCAGGTCAGCGGCACGCCGGCCTTGCGCAGCTTTTCGCCGAAGAAGCGGTTGGCCTCGATCAGGCTGTCCTCGGTGCCGCAGGCCTGGAAGACCTTTGGATAGACGGCCTGCCCGGCCTTCACCTTCTCCTCGAGCTGCTTCAGGCACACGGCGGGATTGCGCAGGGAAGCGGCCGCCTCGACGTAGTCGCCCAGCACCTCGTCCTCATGGATCAGGATCTTCCTGCGCGGGTCATCCTTGGCGTACTCGAAGAAGTGGATTGCCGCGCTCAGGGCGATGACATAGCCGAAGGTGTCCGCGTAGGCCAGGCCGTTCCGCAGCGCGCCGAAGCCGCCCATGGACAGGCCGCCGATGAAGGTCGCCTCCCGGTCATAGGAGAGCGGGAACATGCGCCGCGTGACGTCCACCAGCTCCTCGCCGATAAACCGACCGTAGTCGCTGTTGATCTGCGGCAGATCGGCGTAGAAGCTGTTGTCGCCGCTGGGCATGACCACAGCCAGGTTGTAATCCTCTGCGTAGCGGCGGATCCGCGTGTTGTACAGCCAGTCCGTGCTGCAGCCAAAAAGCCCGTGCAGCAGGTACAGGGTGGGATAGCGCATATCCCTGCTGTTGGTGTAGGCTGATCCGTTGTTCTTGTCCGCCGGCAGGATCACCTGCACGGGCACCGAGCGCTTGAGCACGTTGGAAGCGAATTGCACCGTCATGGTTGCCATGAGTCCCGACCTCCCTTAGTTTGATGAAACTAAAACCGAAGAAACCGTATCAGTGATGGAACAGGCGCGTGTGCGTCATGCACATGGTGACGCCCAGACGGTTGCAGGTGTCGATCACCCCTGTTCGTCCCGGATGGAGCCTCCGGGCTGCGCCACATAGCGTACGCCGCTGCGGCAGGCGCGCTCGATGTTGTCCCCGAAGGGGAAGAACGCGTCGCTGCCAAGAGAGACTCCGGTCTGTTTTGAGAGCCAGTCTCTTTTGTCGGCCTTGGTCAGTGCGTCCGGCCGGCTCGTGAAGTACCGCTGCCAGCGGCCCTCGGCCAGCACCTCCTCCGGCTCATCGGAGAGATAGAGGTCGATGGTGTTGTCGCGGTCGGGCCTGCCGATGGTCGGCAGGAAGGGCAGTGCCAGCACGGCCGTGTGATGGCGCAGGAACCTGTGGTATGAATGCTCTGTGATTCCGCGCCTGCCAACCTTTAGCATATAAGCATTTATCAAGTATACTTGTTGATAATCCGCGTAGTCGCAGTACGGTCAGTGAGGCTGACGTAACAGGTGAAGAGCGAGATGCGGTTGTCCTCGTCCAGGCTGTCCCAGAGCTTTTGGGTGAAGGCATCCTGGTCGTCCGGCAGGGCGACGGTGACCGGCTCGCCGACGAAGGGCGGAAGCGGATCCGCCGCCGCAGCGTAGGTGTGGATCAGATGGCCCTCGCCCGCCGTAGGCTGCGCGTACTCAAAGAAATTCCTGATCACCGCGCTGCCCATGCTGTCGCGGCTCTTCAGGATGGAGAGCCGCACCTGCAGCTCGCCGCCGGTCAGGGACATCAGTCCGCTGATGCGCGGCGTGCAGTTGGGCAGGTCCGGCTCAAAGGTGCGGGTGCGCAGAGCGTCGGCAAAGCTCTTACCCGCCGCTAAAAAGTCGCAGATCGTGTCGGTCTGGTCACCGTTGGTGACGACCCAGGTGTCCGGCGAGGGCACCCGCACCGGCGCGTAGATGATCAGGCTCGGGTCGATGAGCTTGCTCTCGTCATAGGCGCGGGTCTCGATGCCGCCGTCCTCCTGCTCCACAAACACGCGATTGCGGCTGTTGGCGCTGCGGCCCATGATCCAGTAGGCCATCACGCCGTGCTCGCCGGCCATGCTTTCCTTTCAGCGCGTCGGCGCTGTGTCGTGCGTCTCACCGGCCGTCCATCTCCAGCAGCCTCTCGGCGATGCGCTCGTAGATGATCGGCAGATCCTTGATCGATGTGTTCTCCACCCGATCCCGGTCGAGCTTTTCCTGGCTGCGCATGTCCCAGAAGCGGCAGGTGTCCGGGCTGATCTCGTCTCCCAGCATCAGCCTGCCCTGGCCGTCGCGGCCAAACTCCAGCTTTATGTCCACCAGCTCGATGTCCACCGAGCGCATGTAGCGGCGCAGGATGTCGTTGATCTTCAGGGCTTCCCGCTCGATCTCCTTGAGCGTGGCGCTGTCCGTCCAGCCCATGGCCAGGATGTGCTGGTCGTTGACCTCTGGATCGCCCAGCTCGTCGCTCTTGAAGGTGTACTCCAGCACCGTATTGCGCAGAGACGTCCCCGGCTGAAGGCCGAAGCGCTGCGCCATCCGGCCCGCCGCCACGTTGCGGACGATCACCTCCAGCGGAATCATCTCCGCCCGGCGCACCAGGGTCTCCCGGTCCGTCAGCTCCTCGATGTACTGGGTGTGGATGCCGTTGCGCTCCAGCACACGCATCAGGTGGTTGGTGATGCTGTTGTTGAGCGCGCCCTTGCCCGGCACCGTGCCGATCCGCCAGCCGGTATTGTCGGTCAGGTCGTCCTTGTATTCCAGAACGATGCGTTCGGGATCGTCTGTGCCATAGACCTTCATGGATTTTCCCTCGTGGATCAGGCCAAGTTTCTTCATGGCAGGCGCTCCTTCATGCGATGCGGCCGGACCGGCGAAGCGTCAATAGTCTTCTTCGTCGTCCGGGTAGCTGTCCTCAAAGGGTTTGTACATCAGGCTGGGGTTGGTCTTCTGATCCGGCGGGAAGATCTCCTGCAGCACCTTGTAGTGCGGGTGCGGGATCAGAACCTCCTTGCCGTTCTTCTTCACGGTCTGGCCGCGCCAGCCGCCGGAGGTCGAATAGTGGGTGGAATCCAGGTAGCAGTCGGGCAGAGCCGCCTTCAGCTCATTGACCTGCTGCTTGGTCATGTTCTTGCCACCGGAATAGTTGCCGCCCTGGTAGACCCACAGGCGCTTGAGGGAGGTCATCTCCCACAACGGCGACCAGTCCTCGATGCCGTTGAAGGCCAGGTTCAGGTCCATCAGATGCTGCAGGTTCTGCAGCGGGCTGATGTCGTGGATCTTGTTCTTGAACAGTTCCGCGTATTCCAACTTCTCCAGGGTTTCGATGGGGGTGATGTCCTCCACGTAGTTGCAGGCGATGATCAGGATGCGCAGATTCGGCAGGTCGTAGAGGAAATCCAGCGAGCGCACCTCGTTGTGTCCCACGTCCAGCGCCATCAGGTTGTGGCAGTATTTCAGGATCTCAAAGTCCTCGCTGGTGTGGTGCACGCTCTTGTTGCTGTGCAGAGTGGAGAAGGCGGTGGAGTCGGTGCGGATGTAATGGCTGTGATCCCGGGCGGGAATCACCAGCAGCCAGCCCCACTCCACCTCCGGGAAGGCGTCCGCCAGCCGGTCGCAGTCATCCTTGTACATCTCCGTGGCGTACATGTCGACCTTCTTCAGGTTCTGGAACTGGCTGAGAAAGGCCTTCAGCTCACTGAAATCCCGCACCACGGTGTTTCCCAGGTCGATGTACCCGGCGCTCTCGTCGAAGGTCATGCCCATGTAGGAGACCTCCGCCGAGGCGGTCAGGCTGAAGGCGCACAGCAGCGCGGTCAGTACGATCAATAGCCATAAGTTTTTTCTGTGCATAAGCTTTTGACTCCTTCCCTTTCGTCAACGGATCCACTTGTGCCGGTTGTCGCTGAGCAGCTCGCGCATGGCGGCGGTGTTCTCCAGCGCGCGGCCGCAGCCGATGGCGACGCTCAGCTCCGGGTTGTCCGCCACCCCGCACGGGATGCGCAGCACGTCATAGATGGATTCCGACAGGCCTGTGAGCGCGGCGGCGCCGCCGGTGAGGACGATGCCCTCCTCAAAGATATCGGCGGCCAGCTGCGGCGGGGTGCGCTCGATGACGCCCTGGATGGCCTCGATCAGGTCAGCCACGGGCTCCTGCAGCGCCTCGTAGATCTCCATGCCGGTCACGGCCTGGGTCTTAGGTAGGCCGGAGATCAGGTTGCGGCCCGTCACATCCATGGTGATGCCCTGGGCCTGCGGCATCGCGCTGCCGATGGTGATCTTCACGTTCTCGGCCGTTCTCTCGCCCACCAGCAGGTTGTGCTTCTTGCGCAGGTAGCGGATGATGGCGTCGTCAAAATAGTCGCCGCCCACCGGCACGCAAGAGCCGACCACCACCTCGTTGCGCGAGAGGATGGCGATATCCGTCGCGCCCGCGCCCATGTCCACAATCATGCTGCCGTAGGCCTCGTCAAAGCGGATGCCCACGCCCAAGGCCGCGGCGATGGGCCGCTCCAGCAGCTGGGTGCGCCGCATGCCCGCGTCGAACATGACGCTGATGATGGAGCGCTTCTCCGTGTCGTTGACGCCGCTGGGCACCGAGAGCACCGCCTTGGGCCGCGCGAACCAGTGATGGCCGATCACGTGGGCCGTAAAGTCGTGCAGCATGGTCTGCAGCAGGCGGAAGTCCGAGACGCTGCCCTGCCGCAGGGGCCTGATCGCCTGGATGTTGCCGGGCGTGCGGCCCATCAGCCGCAGGGCGTCCTGGCCCACCGCGAGGATCTTGTCCGTGTCGCGGTCGACGGCCACCACCGCCGGCTCCTGCAGCACGATGCCCTTGCCCTTCATATAGATCAGCACATGGGAGGTTCCCAGATCAATGCCGATATCACGTACCTGTGCCATGGTCCACTCCTTGTCCTCGTCAGGATACGGGGAGAGTATAACACGAAACAGCCAAAAGCGCAAAGGTTTTCGGGCAGAACGTTCGGTTTTCCGTGTCTTTTTCTCCGCTTTTTCGGCGCTGCACGGCTTGCACCGGCCTGCGTTTCATGGTATACTTCAGGCTGTGTCCGTGCGGGCACAGAAGTCTCAAGGAGAAAACGCATGCTTGAATTTGTAAAGAAACTGCTGGGCGGCACCAACGACGCGCAGCTCAAAAAGCTCGAAAAGACCCTCAATGCGGTCTGTGACCTGGAGGAGGACTATAAGAAGCTGACGGACGATCAGCTCCGCGGCAAGACCGCCGAGCTGAAGGCGAAGCTCGCCGCCGGCGCCACCGAGGACGACATCCTGCCCGAGGCCTTCGCAGCCATCCGCGAGGCGGACGCCCGGGTGCTCGGCATGCGGCCCTACCGCGTGCAGGTGCTGGGCGGCATCGTGCTGCACCAGGGCCGCATCGCGGAGATGAAGACCGGCGAGGGCAAAACCCTGGTGGCCACTCTGCCCGCTTATCTGAACGCCCTCTCCGGCAAGGGCGTGCACATCGTCACCGTCAACGACTACCTCGCCCGCCGCGACAGCGAGTGGATGGGCAAGGTACACCGCTTCATGGGCCTGAGCGTGGGCCTGATCGTCCATGACCTGGAGCCCGCCGAGCGCCGCGAGGCCTACGCCTGCGATATCACCTACGGCACCAACAACGAGCTGGGCTTTGACTACCTGCGCGACAACATGGTCATCCGCAAGGACAGCCTGGTGCAGCGCGGCCACCACTACGCCATCGTGGACGAGGTGGACTCCATCCTGATCGACGAGGCCCGCACCCCGCTGATCATCTCCGGCCAGGGCGAGAAGAGCACCGAGCTGTACGAGCGCGTGGACGCCGTCGTGCGCATGCTGAAGCGCGACGAGCACTACACCCTGGACGAGAAGAAGAAGACCGTCGCCCTGACCGACGAGGGCGCGCAGCGCGTGGAGAGCGCCTTCCACATCGACAACATCAACGACGCGGAGAACGCGGAGCTCAACCACCATGTCAGCTGCGCCCTGCGCGCCCACACGCTGATGAAGCGCGACGTGGACTATGTGGTCAAGGACGGCCAGGTCATCATCGTGGACGAGTTCACCGGCCGCCTGATGATCGGCCGCCGCTACTCCGAGGGCCTGCACCAGGCCATCGAGGCCAAGGAGCACGTGAAGGTCGAGCGCGAGAGCAAGACCCTGGCCACCATCACCTTCCAGAACTACTTCCGCATGTACGAGAAGCTGTCCGGCATGACCGGCACGGCGAAGACCGAGGAGGACGAGTTCCGCGCCATCTACAACCTGGATGTCGTGGAGATCCCGACCAACCGGCCCAACATCCGCAAGGACCTGGACGACGTGGTCTACAAGAACGAGGCCGCCAAGTTCAACGCCGTGGTCGCCTCCATCGTGGAGCACCACGAGAAGGGCCAGCCGGTGCTGGTGGGCACGGTCTCCGTGGAGAAGAGCGAATACCTCTCCGGCCTGCTGAAGCGCCGCGGCGTGGAGCATGAGGTGCTCAACGCCAAGAACCATGCCCGCGAGGCTGAGATCGTGGCCCAGGCCGGCCACTACGGCGCCGTCACCATCGCCACCAACATGGCCGGCCGCGGCACCGACATCCTGCTGGGCGGCAACCCCGACTACCTCGCCCGCCGCGCCATGCGCCAGAACGACGTGGACGACGAGATCATCGAGGCCGCCACGGGCCATAACGAGGATGTCTCTGAGGGGGTTCTCGCCGCCCGGGAGGAATACAGCCGTCTTTACAACGAATTCCGCCAGACCACCGACGCCGAGCACGAGCGCGTGCTGGCCACTGGCGGCCTGCACATCATCGGCACCGAGCGCCACGAAAGCCGACGCATCGACAACCAGCTCCGCGGACGCGCCGCCCGCCAGGGCGACCCCGGCTCCACCCAGTTCTTCATCAGCCTGGAGGACGACCTCATGCGCCGCTTCGGCTCCGACCGCATCGGGCCGATGGTCGACCGCCTGGGCCTGAAGGAGGACGAGCCCCTGCAGGCCGGCCTGCTCACCAAGCAGATCGAGGCCGCCCAGAAGCGCGTGGAGGGCCAGAACTTCGAGATCCGCAAGAACGTGCTGGAGTACGACAACGTGATGAACCGCCAGCGCGAGGTCATCTATGGCCAGCGCCGCCGGGTGCTCATGGGCGAGAACGTGCGCGAGAATATCCTCGGCATGGCGGACAAGCTCATCGACGCGGCCATCGCCCGCGAGTGCGCCGCCGAGGACAGCGCCGACTGGAACACCACTGGCCTGACCGTGTACCTCGAAAACCTCTGCGTGAGCCCGGGCTTCATCGCCGCGCATCAGTACCTGATCGACAACGAGGACAAGGAAGCCCTCGCCCAGGAGCTCAAGCAGGACGCCCACGCCCTCTACGAGAAGCGCGAGGCCGAGATGGACGGCATCGGCGTGGATATGCGGGAGCTGGAGCGCGTGATGCTGCTGCGCTCCGTCGACCGCCGCTGGATGGATCACATCGACGCCATGGATCAGCTGCGCGACGGCATCGGCTACCGCGCCTACTCCGGCAAGAACCCCGTCACGGAGTATCAGATCGAGGCCGGCCACATGTTTGAGGAGCTGAACTTCCTCATCCGCGAGGACACGGTCCGCGCCATCTACCACGTGGTGGTGCAGCGCACGCCCGAGCGCGTGCAGCAGGCCAAGCCCGTGGCGGTGCCCGCGCCCACCGGCCCCGTCGGCCCGCGCCGCGTGCCCATCGCCAAGAAGATCGGCCGCAACGATCCCTGCCCCTGCGGCAGCGGCAAGAAGTACAAGAACTGCCACGGACGCAACCTGCCCGAAGCCTGAGACGAGAGCATCAGAGGTGACAGCATGATTGATTTTGAACAGTATTCCCAGGACATCGCGGCCATCCGCAAGAGCATCCTCTCCGCGGGCGAAGCGCTGCACGTGGATCACATGCGCGAGCAGATCGAGGAAATGACCGAGGAGATGAACCAGCCCGAGTTCGTGATGCTCGACCTGGCCCAGGAGGAGGGCGACGAAGCCACCGCCGAGGAGGCCGGTCAGGAGCTGGCCGCTCTGAAGGAGGCCGCCGACACGCTGGAGCTGGAGACGCTCATGCGCGGCGACTACGACAACAACAATGCCATTCTCTCGCTGCACGCCGGCGCGGGCGGCACCGAGGCCCAGGACTGGACCCAGATGCTCTACCGCATGTACACCCGCTACTGCGAGCGCATGGGCTTCCAGGTGAAGGTGCTGGACATCCTGGACGGCGACGAGGCCGGCCTCAAGAGCGCCACCTTCGAGGTGGACGGCGAGAACGCCTACGGCTTCCTGCGCGGCGAGAAGGGTGTGCACCGCCTGGTGCGCATCAGCCCCTTTGACGCCAACGCCCGCCGCCACACCTCCTTCGCCTCGCTGGACGTGGCCCCCATGCTGGAGGACGACAACAGCGAGATCGAGATCGACATGAAGTACGTCCGCGTGGACACCTACCACTCCTCCGGCGCGGGCGGACAGAACGTCAACAAGACCTCCTCCGCCGTGCGCATGACCTATGTCAAGGACGATGTGACCATCGTGGTGGCCTGCCAGACCGAGCGCGACCAGGTGCAGAACCGCGCCACCTGCCTGAAGATGCTCAAATCCCGCCTGCTGGAGCTGCGGGAGCGCGAGAAGGAAGAGCAGATGGCCGACATCAAGGGCGAGATGAAGAAGATCGAGTGGGGCAGCCAGATCCGCTCCTACGTCTTCCAGCCCTACACCATGGTCAAGGATCACCGCACCGGCTATGAGGTCGGCAGCATCGACGACGTGATGAACGGCAACCTCGAGGGCTTTGTGACAGCCTACCTCAAGATGCAATGAGCGCCCCAAAGCCCGTCCTCGCGCTCGTCGGCGGCTTTGCCCTCGCCTGCGCCTTCACCGTGCTGATCCTCGCCTCGGCCCTGTGGCTGATGGGCACCAGCCCCGGCTTTCTCCGGTGGAGCTTCGAGCGCTATGCGCCGCCGGAGACCACCGGCCTGACGGCGGACGAGGTTGCGCCTGTGGCCCGGATGATCGCGGGGTATCTTCGCGGGGACAGCGAAACCTTCCAATATGAGCGGGAGCTGCCGGACAGCACGGTGTTCCCGCTCTTTCACGGCTATGAGCAGGCCCACATGGCGGACTGCAGGGCGCTGTACCGCCTCGATCACACGGTGATGCTGGCCGCGCTCATCCTGCTGGCCGTGTCCGCCGCCGCCGCGCTGCTGGCCAACGACCGCAGGCAGACCGGCCGCGGCGTCCGCGCGGGCGTCGCGCTGATCGTCCTGCTGCTGGCGGTGCTGGGTGTTTGGGGCCTGTTCGATTTCGACAACCTCTTCGTCACCTTTCACCGCCTGGCGTTCACCAACGATCTGTGGCTGCTGAATCCGAAGACCGACCTGCTGATCCGTCTGATGCCGCTTAAGTTCTTTGTCTTCTGTGCCGCGCTGCTGGCCGCCGCTCTCGTGTCGAGCCAGGTGCTGCTGCTGATCCTGTCCCACGCGCTGATTCACGGGAAGCGCAAAAGGAGTTCAACCATTCCATGACCTACGAAGAAGAAATGCTCGCGCTGGCGCAAAACGCCGCGAAGAAGGAGCATGTGCGCATCCTCGCGCTGGAAACCTCCTGCGATGAGACGGCCGCGGCCATCGTGGAGGACGGCCGGGTGATCCTGAGCAATGTGGTGTTCAGCCAGATCGACCTGCACGCGCTCTACGGCGGCGTGGTGCCGGAGATCGCCAGCCGCGCCCACGTGGAGGCCTGCGACCGCGTCATCGACGAGGCCCTGCGCCAGGCCGGCATCGCCGCCGAGGAGCTGGACGCCTGCGCGGTGACCTACGGTCCCGGCCTGGTGGGCGCGCTGCTGACCGGCGTCAGCTGCATGAAGGGCTACAGCTACGCCCTGCGCAAGCCGCTGATCCCGGTCAATCACATCGAGGGGCACATCGCCGCCAACTACCTCACCCACCCGGAGCTGAAGCCGCCCTTCCTCTGCCTGGTCGTGTCCGGCGGGCACAGCCACCTGGTGCGCGTGGAGGATTACGGGGTCTACAGCCTGCTGGGCCAGACCACGGACGACGCTGCCGGCGAGGCCTTCGACAAGGCCGCCCGGGTGCTGGGGCTCCCCTATCCCGGCGGCCCGCGCATCGACGCGCTGGCGGAGGAAGGCAATCCCCACTACCTGACCCTGCCCAGGCCCCATACCGACGGCCGCTACGACTACTCCCTCTCCGGGCTGAAGACAGCCTTCATCAACGCCTGCCACCGGATGGAGCAGAAGGGCGAAGTCCTGCCGAAGGCCGACCTGGCCGCCTCCTTCCGCGAGGCCGTGGTCTCCATGCTGGTGGAGAAGGCCATGCTGGCCGCCGACGAGCACCCCGAGCTGGCCCCGGCCATCGCGCTGGCGGGCGGTGTGTCCGCCAACCGTGAACTTCGGCGGCGCATGCAGCAGGCCTGCGATCAGCGCGGCCTGCCCCTGTACATGCCCAGCCTGAACCTGTGCGGCGACAATGGGGCCATGATCGGCTCCGCCGCCTACTACCGACTGATGCGCGGCGAAATCGCCGACCTGAGGCTCAACGCCGTGCCGGCCCTTCGCCTGGTCGAAAGGAGGACCCTCCATGCCTGATACCCAAAACAGCAGCGACACCAAGCGCAAAGAGACCCTGCGGGCGATCAAGTTCACCCTCTTCTCCATCTCCGCGGGCATCATCCAGGTGCTCAGCTTTTCGCTCTTCCACGACGTGCTGCACTGGGAGCAGTACTGGCAGAGCCATCTGCCCTCGCTGATCCTCTCCGTGCTGTGGAACTTCACCTTCAACCGGAAGTACACCTTCCGCTCGGACGCCAGCCTGCCCCGCGCCATGACGCTGGTCGCGCTGTACTACCTGGTGTTCACCCCCGCCTCGGCGTGGTGGGGCCAGGCACTGGCCAATGCCGGCGTCCACGACTGGATCGTGGAGGGCATCAACATGCTCATCAACTTCGTGACGGAGTTCCTCTTCCAGCGCTTCGTCGTGTACCGCAACCGCGTGGACACCGTCGACGGCAGCCACAAGAACGGGGAGGCAGCATGAGGCCCAGCAAGGAACACATCCGCCAGTCCTCCCTGCAGTACAAGAAGAGCCTCGGCCAGCACTTCCTCTATGACGACGATCTGCTGGCCCAGCTGGTCGCCCTCGCCCAGGTGGACGGGGAGACCGACGTGCTGGAGATCGGCCCCGGCGCGGGGACGCTGACTAAGCACCTGTGCGAGAGCGCTCATCACGTGCTGTCCCTCGAGATGGACGAGCGCCTCATCCCCCTGCTGGGCGCGTACATGGAGCCCTACGGCAATTTCTCTCTGGTGCAGGGCGACGCGATGGCCGTGGATCTGCCCGCGGTGACAGCCTGCCTGCGCAGGCCCTTCGCCGTGGTGGCCAACATCCCCTACTACATCACGACGCCGCTGATCACCCGCCTGCTGACCTCCGGCCTGCCCCTCACCCGGCTCTGCCTCATGGTGCAGCGCGAGGTGGCGGACAAGATCCTCTCCCAGCCCGGCGACGACGGCTGGGGCATGCTGGCCGTCCGCTGCCAGTATGCCACCGTGCCCGAGAAGCTGCTGGACGTGCCCGCCGCCTGCTTCACGCCGCCGCCGAAGGTGGACAGCGCCTTCATCGGCCTCACGGTGCGGGAGTCGCCCGCCGTGCAGCCGGTGTCCGAGGCTGATTTCTTCCAGATCGTGAACGCCGCCTTCGCCCTCCGCCGCAAGACCATGGTCAACGCCCTGTGCGCCTGCCTGCGGCTGGAGCGTCCGGAGGCCCTCTCGCTGATGGGGGCGGCCGCCCTGGACGAGCGCGTGCGCGGCGAAAAGCTGACGCTGGAGGAGCTCTGCAAGCTCTCCGACGCCTGGACGGCCCTGCAGGCCGCAAAGGAGGCGCGCCCATGAACGACGTGACCGTGCTGATCAAATACCACTACCCCGAGCTGACGCCCCTGGACTACATCGGCGGCAAGAGCGACTGGGTGGATCTCAGGGCCGCGGAGGAGGTCGAGATGAAGGCCGGCGATTTCCGCTTCATCAGCCTCGGCATCTCCGTCAGGCTGCCCGAGGGCTACGAGCTATGGGTCGCGCCCCGCTCCTCCACCTTCAAAAGCTTTGGGCTGCTGATGGTCAACTCCCCCGGCATCGTCGACGAATCCTATTCCTCCGACGAGGACATTCTCAAAATGCCCGCCCTTGCGATGCGGGATACCGTGATCCACGTGAACGACCGCATCTGCCAGTGCAGGCTCATGCCCCACCAGCCGCAGCTGCGCTTCGAGGCGGTGGACACGCTGGGCCACAACGCCCGCGGCGGCTTCGGCTCCACGGGCAAACAGTGAGGTGCTGATGATGAATCCCAACATCATGCCGCTGATGAGCGGCGCATCCGATCTCTATGAGCAGGCGCGAGAGCTTCTCGCGCTGGACTACGAGGGAATGAACGAGGAAGAGCTCTCCGAGCTGCTGGAGCGCGTCGAGACAGTCTATGACGAGCTGGATGCGGAAGAGCCCGAGGAGGACGAGGAGAGCGAAGCCTACGGCGAGTGGCTGGATCTTCTGGAGGAGCTGGAGACCATGGAGGAGGAGATCGAGGAGCTGCTGGACGATTGAAGCCATGCTCCCGATCCCAAAAAGCGAGGCGCGCATCTGCCCGGTTGGGGGATGCGCGCCTCGCTTTTCTTATACGCCTGTGGCCCTCGTCTTCAGGCTGAAGGGCTGTCCGTTCATGTACCACCGCACGGTCATCTCCCGGATGCCGTGCATGCGGCTGCTGGTCATCAGGGTAACCTTCAGGTCGCCCTCGCTTCGGGCCGGCAGCGTCCACACGGTCTCGTCCGCCAGCTGCAGCACATCGCCCGCCATGGGGGTGATCTGGATTTCCACCGCGTCCGCTGTGAGGAAGGTGGCGTTCTTCAGGTGGACGGTGTAGGTGATGAACTGCCAATCCTCGGCGTTCTCCGGGGCCTCGTCGGAGAAGAGGATGCCCAGGCCGCCGCCTCCGGCGATCTGTCGGCTGATCTCGTTGAACTTCTCCGGATCCTCTGTGGCCGGGATGGCGGTCATGCGGACGTCGGTGGCGGTGAGCTCGGCGGTTTTGTACAGGTAGACGACCCCGCCGCAGGCAGCGAGAAAGATGATGGCTGTCAGGACTGCGACAGCGCGCATGGAAATCCCTCATTTCATCGGTTTACGAGTGTATCAGCTTTTGTCGTTTTATGGCAGCATGGAGATTCCGCGCCTGCGGGCGCGGGCAGGGGGCTTTGCGATCGGTCCGGGGCTGCCGCCCGTTCTCCGCTGAAAACTCCATAACATGGAGTTTTCCGAGCGCTCCGAACCCCCTGCACCCCTTCGCCTACAGCTTGAAAATCATACTTTGCTAACGCAAGCAATGATTAGATGACTTAATGACCCTGCAGGATGCGGTTCATCTCCTGGATCATCTCGGCGTCGCGGAGGCTGAACTTGAACTCCACGCGGCGGGAGGCGTCCTTGTTCTCCGAGCCGTCCGCGTTGTAGATCGGGTCGGAGGAGGAGCGGCCCTTGGCCGTCAGGATCTCCTGCATCAGCTGCTGCTGGCTGCTGTTGATGATGCTGAAGCAGTAGATCACCACGTTCAGAGCGCGATCCTGGCTCAGCTTCAGGTTTTTGATGTAGGTACCCGTGGAGTCCGTGTGGCCCTCCACGATGATCTCGCCCAGGTAATCCCGGTACTTCGGCTGCAGCAGCACGCCGAGGTAGACCGGCAGGAAGGCGTTGAGCAGGCTCTTGCCGTCGTCCCGGATCTCGGACTTGCCCGATTCAAAGAAGACCGCGCTCTCCAGCACAATGTCGCCGTTGGTGGGATCCACCGTGGCGGCCAGGTTGGAGGCCGTCAGCGCCCGCGTCAGCTCCGCGACGATCTCCGTGCGGATGCCGACCAGGCTCGACACGCTGGCCGTCTCCCGCTCGAAGGCTTCCCGCTGTTGGGACAGCTGCAGCTGCAGGCTGTTCAGCTCCGTCTCCTTGGCGGCCAGGGTGGCCTTGGCGTTGTCCAGTTCCTCCTGCTGGCCGATGAGGATAATGGTTTGGGTATCCAACTCCTTCTGCTTGGCCTCCAGGTCGCTGCGAACCAGGGCCAGCTCCTCTTCCTTGGTGGTGAGGTCAGCCTGGGCCTTGTCCAGCTCGCCCTGCTTGATGATGATCAGCGCGTTGTTCTTGTCCAGCTCGTCCTGCTGCAGCTTGATCTGGGCCTCCTGGCGTTCCAGCTCCAGGGTCTTCTCCTCCATCATCTTATTGTACTGATAGAGGTTGAACACGAGGAAGAGCACGAAGACCAGCACAAGCGCCGCCATGATGTCGGAGTAGCTGATCCAGTAGGAGCCGCCGTTGCCGCGGCCCGCGCGCCGGTTATGCACATGCTGTCTTGCCACGGGAGATCAAGCCTCCTCCCGTACAGCCTGAAGGGCGGCGGTCGCCTGCTCGATGGCGGTCTGCATCCCGCCGAGGGCCTTCTGCATCCCGGCCATCTCCTCCGTGACGCTGGAGACAGCGCTCTGGCTGCCCGCGGCCTCGAGCTTCTTGGCGAAGGCGTCGGTCATGTCGTTCATGCTGGCCTCAAACATGCCCAGGGAGCGGGACAGGCCGTCCACCACATCGCTGACGAAGCGCTGGTAGCTGCCCGCCAGCTGCTGGCCGGCATCCTGCATGGTCTGGCTGACCGAGCGCAGGGAGCGGGTCGCGTCGGTGTTGTTCTGCTGCAGCTGATCCAGGGTGCGGGCGCCGGCCGCCTGGAAGTCGTTGAGCGCGTGGCCGAGGTTTTCCTGGCCCTGCTGCAGGCGGGCGAGCATCTTGCCCTGCTGATCCGCCGCCTGGTGCATCGCGGCCAGCAGCTCCGCCGAGGTCTTCTCAAAGCGCTCGTCCCGCTGCCTGGCCTGGCTCATCTCCGAGACATACTGCTCGAAGCGGTCGATCACCTCGCCCGACACCGTGTGCAGCTGCCGCGTGTCCTGGATGATGCCGGACACCGCGTTCATCGACTGCTCCAGGCGCTCCATGGACACCTGCTGGTTGCGGTTGATGTCGGTCATGGTCTTGCCCAGGGTGAGGAACTGGCCGTTGAGGGAGCTGTTCATCTGCTCCACAAAGCGGTTGACGATGTGCTGCACGCCGTCGATCTGGGTCTGGGTCGCACCCATCAGGAAGCGGTCCATGCTCTGGGACACCGGCTGCATCGCGCGGCCGATGGCACCCTCGATGGAGGAGGCCATGCGGGTGGAGACCTGCTCGGTCACCGTGCCCAGCAGGTGGTTGCGGTCCTGGTTCTGGCAGATCAGCTGTACGTCGTTGTCCAGCGGGCGCTGCATGGCCAGCTGGGTGAAGGACTCTGTGAAATCGTCGATGGCGCGGTAGCTGGAGCCCTGAGCGATGCGGTTGAGCATGTTGAAGATCAGCGAGCAGCTCACGCCGGCCACGGAGGTGCCGAAGGCGAACTGCATGCCGTTGAGCAGGGTCTGGATGCCGGACATCATGCTGTCCGTGGAGGACACGTCCAGGCCGGAGAGGCCCTGGGTCATGCCGATGAAGGTACCCAGAATACCCAGCGAGGTCAGCAGGTTCGGGATCATCTCCGCAAGGGTGGCGTTGCCCGGGCCGTGGGTCACGGTGTCGTCATTGATGTAGTCCTCCACGTTGCAGGGCAGGCCGCGGCGGTCCAGCTGCTCGGCGTTCTGCAGGAAGCGCAGCCAACAGCCCTTCAGCCGCTTGCCCATAAACTTCGGCTCCTGCCACACGGGGCGCTCAGGGTTCTCCCCCGCCTGATCCTGCAGCTTTCGGATTGCCCGGCGCAGCGCGTGGGTCGTGTTCCACAAGGGCAGCAGGCACTTGACCACGCCGATGGCGGTCACCACGGCGATACAGGCATAGACGAGATAGTCAACCAAATGCGGCAGCGAAGCGGTCGCCTGATGCATCAGCTCGTTCATAGGCACCTCCCAGGGTTCTCTATCATGCAAACGATCGGGACGGCGGAAATCGTCCCGGCTCCGGGCAGACAAATACAGATCAAGTATAGTCGATGACGTTCGGCTTGTAAACACATATTCTGTAACATTTTTGAAAGTAAAATGAAAACAATGTCACAAAGCTTCACAGAAACGTTCCTTTCAGCCCTGCGACACCCCCACTGCCCATGAAAAACCGCAAGAGATGCAGGGCGGAACCTCCATTCCATTCCTTGACAGATGCCGGCGGCTGGCCTATAATATGACCCGAAATCAAATTCGGTCACAGGAGGCCCTATGGCATACGGTTTTACCGCCGAGGAGCGGCAGCGCATTCGCTTTGCCCTGCGCCGGCAGGCCTGCGCGTGCGCCGTGTCGCCCGGCATGCACAAGACCACCGTCGAGGCGCTGACGCAGGCCGCCGGCATCTCGAAGGGCGCGTTCTATCTCTTCTATCCGAGCAAGGAGCTGCTCTTCCTCGAAGTGCTGGAGGAGCTGCACACCCTGGTCTACGGACTGATGGCCGAGCAAATCCGGGAGCATCCGGAGCTGCCCGCCCAGAGGCGGCTCTCCCAGGCCGTGCTCTCCGCCTGCGATGCCCTCGAATCCAGCGGCATGCTCCCCTTCTGGGAGAACGACGTGCCCGCGCTGATCCAGAAGATCCCCGAGGACACCCTCGCCAGGCAGTATCACGCGGACAGCGTGCACATCCGCGACGCCCTCCGGCCGGTCCTCGCGGACGAGGAGCGCCTCGACCTGGCGGCGGCGGCCGTGCAGTCGCTGATGCTGACCCTCACCCACCGCAGGCAGATCGGCCCGCTCTACAGCCAGGTGCTGCGCATCACCGCGGAAGGCCTGTTCCGCGAGCTGTGCCCGGCAGCATCATCTGCACAGGGAGAAGTGTGCCATGACTAAGATCATTGAAGCCACAGCCGCGCCAAAGCAAAAGCTCCAGCCCGTCACCGGCAACACCGCCACCGGCTGGCTGAAGCTCATCGCTCTGGTCTTTATGTTCATCGACCACAGCGGCAAAATGCTGTTCCCGAACATCTTCGAGATGCGCGTCCTCGGCCGGATCGCGTTCCCGATCTACGCCTGGTGCATTGTGGTGGGCGCCGGCTACACGCGCAGCATGCCCAGGTACATCCTGCGCCTGGCCGCAGTCGGCCTGATCTCCCAGCCGCTGTACATGCAGGCACTGAACCACTCCTGGCAGGAGCCCAATGTCTTTCTCACCCTCTGCCTGGGTCTGGCGGCCATCTGGGGCCTCCGGGAGAAGCGCTTCGGCAGCGAAATCTGGGCGCCTCTGCTGGCGCTGTGCGCGGCCGTGCAGACCAACTGTGACTACGGCTGGCGGGGCGTGCTGTTCATCCTGCTGCTCTACGCCTGCCGCACCTCCCGCCCAGCCATCGCCGCCGTCATGGCCGCCTTCTGCCTCTACTGGGGCACCAACAGCTCGACGGTGACGCAGTTCTTCTTCATCAACCTCGGCCCGCTCTTCTCCGCAAGCAGCCTGAGCGTGCTGATCACGCCCTGGCTGAGGCTGCAGACGCTGGCGATCCTGGCCCTGCCGCTGATTCTCCTGCGCTTCCCGAGGGACTGCAGGCTCCCCAAGTGGGTCGGCTACAGCCTCTACCCGGCGCACCTGGCGCTGCTGTGGCTGCTGGAATACCTGAAGCGCGTCCTGTAAGACGCCGTCCTCCGCCGCTTAAGCCTCCGTGCGGCGCCAGGAGCCGATCATCTTCTCGTGGCACACGAAGGTGATCTCCTCGCCCGGGCGGCAGTCCGGCTTCGGCTTCTCGGCGTCCAGGTAGAACACGTGCTCGTAGCGGTGTCCCGCCTCGTCCCCGGTCGTGCCGTACACCGCGTGGCAGCGCACGCCGTCCACCATGGAGACGTCGTCGTCCGTGCGGTCGTAGGTCACGGTGTCCTCATGGGTTCTGCCGTGCAGCAGCTTGTCCAGCAGCTTCGCGTAGCTGGAGAGCGGGCGCACAGTGAGATCATAGAAAAAGATGAACCCGCAGACGGATGCCAGCATCAGCGCAGCGGAGACCATCTGGTTGCGCAGGATCAGCGCCACGATGCTGAGCGCGGCCACCGCGCCGCACACGCACAGCAGCAGCGTCCGCCGCTTCTGAACCTGAGCGCGCAGGCTCTGCCATTCCGTTTCCGTATACATACAGCATCCCTCCTGCGGGAGATTGTAGCGAATTCCCCACGCCGTGTCAAGGCTCGCCGCAAGCAAAGCCCCTGCACACCGGCAGAAAGAAGGTCGTCTATGTCCCGGGCCCTTCCCCGAAAAAACACACAGACATACATTCTGCTGTCCCTGTGGAATCTGTATACCTATATCTATTGTATGCTGACCTCACAGGCCCTGGTTGAGATGTCGATTTTCGGCGGCGCGCTTTTCATGTCCGCCCGGGTTTCCGCCGTGTTTTTCCAGACCTATACGGGCGACGCCCGTTACCGCCTGCCGGAGCGGGAGCGGCGCTGGCGCACGGCGATCCTGGCGCTGCTCC
This sequence comes from uncultured Eubacteriales bacterium, assembly GCA_902790495.1. Classification (GTDB taxonomy): domain Bacteria; phylum Bacillota; class Clostridia; order Christensenellales; family Aristaeellaceae; genus RUG11272. The sequence continues at coordinate 31,475 of CADASK010000018.1, read as the reverse complement.
TCCTGATGAGCTTCAGCGTCTTTGTCATCTATCCCTCGCGGCTGGACAACCCGTCCCTGTGGATGCTCTTCGCCCTGGTCATCTGCCTGACGGTGCGCGACAGCTTCACCAACCGCCTGCTGCAGCGCGGCATGCTGACGAAGCCCCGCCTCCGCAGCGCGGCCACCTACGCCCTGCTGCATATCATCCCCATGGCCGTCGTCTTCACCGTGTATCTCTCGCAGCTCTCCTGGGATCACGCCTGGCCGCTGTGCCTCGGCTACCTGCTCAGCGAGCTGCTGAGCCTGCTGGGGCAGCGGCAGATCATGGCGGACGTCCGCGCCGGCATGGACGCTCAGCCCACCCGCGAGCAGGTGGACAAACTGCAGAAGACCCTCGCCAGCGTCAGCATGTACCGGGCCTTCAACGTGATCACCCAGCTGGTGATCCTGGCGATGGAGCTGACCACCGTGGTGCTTTACACGCGCGTGGCCGCTGACTCCACCCAGACCCTCAACCGCATCGCTGTGGCGACCCTGGTCAGCCTGGTCTTCAGCGCGGCGGCCGACCGCTGGTTCAACCGCCGCCAGCGCCACCAGACCTCGGACCCCGTCAACCTGATGCTGGTGGGTCTCTTCCTCTGGCTGTTCGGCCTCAGCCTGCTGCGCCGCGCCCACGAGCCCATCCCCCTGGCGACGATGCTCATCGGCCTGGGCCAGTGCACGGCCGGCTCCACCCTCTGCCTGAAGAGCCTGGACCGCCTGGAGGCCGCCATGGCCCGGGTGGTCCGCTTTGCCGCCGGCGAGGATCCCTCCGGGTACGCCGAGCTGCGGAGCGCCTCCCAGGAGTGGGCCCAGCTGCTCGGCGAGATGACCGCCCTGGCCGCGATGACCTACCTGTGCCTGCGCAACCCGAGCAACGCCCTCGTGCTGACCGACATCAACACCCCCATCCTGGTCATCGCGCCGCTGCTGGCGGTGCTGGCCGCCCTCCTGCTGACCTTCCGCTTCCCCCTGAGCAACCGCATCATTGACAAGGTGTCGTGGCTACTGCGCCTGCAGGAGGACGGCGACAGCAACCCCGCCCTCGAGCATCAGCTGAAGGGGATGGTCATCCAGAAGTACGCGCGGCCCGTCTTCATCAACGCCGGGAAGGCCTTCTTCCGCATCTTCTACCGGCACAGGCTGATCGGCACCGAGAGAATCCGCCGGGACGACAACAACCCCATCGTCTTCCTGTGCAATCACGGCTACATCAATGGCCCCCTCGTGGCCATGGCCAATCTGCCCGTGCTGGCCAGGCCCTGGGTCATCGACAAGATGACCGTGGATGAGGCTGCCGGCGCCAAGTATCTTTACGAGAACGATATCTCCAAGAACCGCTGGATTCCCCGTCCCCTCAGATTCCCGTTCGCCCGCCTGCTCAGCCGCTTCAGCGTGTGGGGCATGGCGCAGATGGAGCCGATCCCCGTCTACCGCGACAACCCCGGTCAGCTGATCCGCACCTTCCGCGCATCGGTGGAGGCGCTGCAGTCCGGCGACAACCTGCTGATCTTCCCGGAAAACCCAAACGCCATCGCCCAGGGCCATGGATACGAGGTGGAGGGCCTCGGCCCGCTCTTCAGCGGCTTCGCGATGCTCGCGCCTATCTATTACAAACGCACCGGGAAGCGCTGCCGCTTCCTGCCCATGTACGTCTGCAAGGAGACGCATGTGGTGGTCTTCGGCGAGGAGATCCTCTACGACCCCGACCATCCCGACGACGAGGTGGAGCGCATCAGTGCGGAGACGGAGCGGCAGATGCTGCAGCTCTGGCACGAGGCGGCCGCCGAGCGCCCCGGGCGATGAAGAAAGGAGTTGCATCATGCTGATTCTGCGTTATCCGGGCGGCCTGAAAAAGGCGGTGACCCTCTCCTACGACGACGGTGTGGAACAGGACGCGCGCCTGATGGACATTCTTGACCGCCACGGCCTGAAGGCCACCTTCAATCTGAACAGCGGCTGCTGGACGGAGGAGGGCCACGTCTTCCCCGAGGGCTTTGTGCAGCGCCGACTGACGCTGAAGGCCGCCCAGGCCCTGTACACCCATTCCGGCCACGAGGTGGCCTCCCACACCCTGACCCATCCCTACCTGACGCAGCTGCCCCCGGCCATGGCCGGCGCGGAGATCGCCCAGGACAGGCTGAACCTGGAGCGGCAGTTCGGCGTGCTGGTGCGCGGCGCGGCCTATCCCTTCGGCGTGTACAGCGACGCCATCGTGGAGACGCTGCGCGCCAACGGCATCGTCTACTGCCGCACGGTGGAGTCCTCCCACGGCTTCGCGATTCCGTCGGACTGGCTGCGGCTCAGGCCCACCTGCCACCACGCGGACCCCGCGCTGATGGAGCTGTGCGAGCAATTTCTGGACCGTCCGTCGGCGAAGTACAGCGAACTGTTCTACCTGTGGGGCCATGCCTACGAGTTCGAGGACAAGAACAACTGGGAGGTCATCGAGCGCTTTGCCGCCTTCATGGGGCATCGGGAGGGCATCTGGTATGCCACCAACATCGGGATCTGCGATTATGTGCTGGACTTCCAGCGGCTGATTCTCTCCGCCGACGGGCGGACGCTGGTCAACCCGACGGCCAGGACGCTGTGGCTGCAGCCGGATGTGGACTATGAGGTTTTGTCGATTGCGCCTGGGGAAACTGTGCATATCTAAATCAAGTACCATACAAAAACAGGCGTGGCCTCTGATCTTTCGGAAGCCGCGCCTGTTTTATCGTTTTAGGGATTCATGCTGTTCTTTCGTTCACGATAGAAAGCCACATTACGCGTTCGGATCGTTCTGTTTGTTTTCCATATCCTGCAGCCGCCTGGCAACACGGCGTCCGACGGGCTTATCCTGTTCGCCTGCCGGCGTTGCCGGGGTCTCCGGCGCGGCTGGGGTCACGGTCTCATCGGTACGGGTGCGGTTGCTCGCGAACAGGGCTTCGCGGGATTCGGGGCGCATGTAGTTCGCGTTCGCGGAGGCGCTGGTCTGGGTGCGGCTCTGCGGGGCTGCCTGGGTGGTGCCGGGCTTGCGCTGGGCCGTGGGCGCGGCCGTCTGCGGCCGGCTGGTCGGGGCCGCGGTGCGCACGCTGCCGTTCTGCTGGGCCGCGCGCTGCTGAGCCTGGGCCGCCTGGGCGCGCTTCTGGGCCGCGCGCTGCGCCGCGTTGCGCTTGTTCTTCATGTGCATGGTGTAGGCGTAGCCACCGCCGCCGCCCACGGCCAGCAGGGCTGCCAGGGCGATCCACAGGCCGGACGAGCCGCCGTTTTCCTTCTCCGCAGTCTGCTCCGGCTCCACCGTTCCGATGGGCTCATAGGAGACCGTGGGCTGGGGTGTCGCCAGATCCACCACCGCGGTGTTCACCGTCGCGGTGACGGTGGGCGCGGCGGTCGGCGCGAGCGTGGGCAGGGGCGCGGTGGTCGCGATGGGCGCCCAGGTGGCGTACACCACGTTGGAGGTGCTGGCCGGGTTGGTCCAGGTGTTCACATTCTCCTGCTCCAGGGACACCACCGGCGCAGCGGTGGCCTCGGTGCTCTCGCTGTTGTTCAGGATGCCCTGACGGTACTCGTTGCTGTTCAGGAACTCCTCCAGCTCCGCCAGGCGCATCTGCCGGAAATAGTCGCCGGACACATAGCCCCGGGTGCCGTTGTAGTCCACATTGTACCAGGTCTTTCCGTTAACCTGCGTTGTGCCGAGGATCAGGCAGAAGGCATAGTTGCGCAGCTTCTTGACCACGCCGGTGCCGCCCGCCGTGGAGGGCTGGCTGCGCAGGTTGACCGCGCCGCCGTTGGCCGCGTAGATGTAGCCGTAGCTGGACATGGTGTCCGCGTTGAACACCGTGCTCGGGTCGGTGCTGACGGGTGTCGCCACAGGGGCGGCCGTGGCAGCGCCGCTCAGGTACTGCTGCTGCTCCACAGCGGACATCATCCGGAGCATGTCGGCCCGGATATAGCCCCACTGGCCGTTGTACTGCACGCTGTGCCAGGGCCAGCCGTCCTCCTGGCTGTAGACCTGGCCGGCCACATAGACCGCGGTCTCGCGCGGCAGGAGGCTCATGATCACGCTCCTGTCCGAATAGGCGGAACGGAACGGGATCTCGTCGCCGATGGTATAGGCCAGGCCGCTGATCTGCACCGCCTCGGTCGCCTTGACCGTGGGCGCGGGCGTGGTCGTGGGATGGGCCTTGTTCCACTGGCTGATCTGGTAGCCGGCCTCCCCTGCCGTGATCCGGCGGAGCGCCTCGTCCGTCACAAAGCCCGCGTAGCCGTCCAGGGTCGTGACGCGGCTCCAGGCCGTGCCCGCGGCGTCATAGATCTGCCCGTCCACGCTGACCAGGGTATCCTGATCCAGCCGGGTGAGGATGCTCTGGTTGCCGGTATTCATCTCGAAGCGCAGCGGCACGGAGGTGCGGGTCATGGCGTAGCCCACATACTGGGCCGGTACAGGCGAGGCTGTGGGGATCAGATTCGTGGGGGTCGCGGTGATGAGCTGAATCGGCGCCTGGGTGGGCACAGCTGTCGGCGCCTGAGTGGGCACATCTGTCGGAACCGCCGTCGGCACCGGCGTCGCCGTGGGCTCTGGGGTCGCGGTGGCTGTCGGCTCAGGGGTGGCCGTGGGCGTCGGCGCGGGGGTCTCGGTCGGCGCGGGGGTGGCCGTGGGCTCCGCGGTCGGGGGCACGGTGGGCACCGTCGTGGGCACAGGCGTGGCAAGCGTCTCCTGGTAATCATCGGAGGCCGCCTGCGTCAGCACCTGCACCAGGTCGCTGCGGATGTAGCCCTCCTTGCCGTTGTAGAGCACGCGGGTCCAAAGCTCGTTGTTCTTGCCCGGCTCCTGGGCATAGGCCCAGACGGGGGTCTGCGCCCGCGCAATCTGCGTGACCGCCTTGCCGTCCGGCGTGGCGCGCACGTTGACGCCCTTCGTGGTGGTCACGCCCCAGCGGTCGATGATCTCCCCCGCCGGGATCGGCGTCTCCTCGGGATCAGCCAGGCGGCTGAAGACAAACTGCACCACGGCAGGCTCCGCCTGGCCCTGTTCGTTCACGGTGACGGTCACGGGCTGCACGCTCTCCGTGTCAAAGCCCATAGGAATCTGCTCGCTATGGGGCAGAACAGTCTGCGCGCCAGGGGCCTGGATCACGACGGTCTCCGGGGCCAGCAGATCCCTGCCGCCGACGGTCTGATGCAGCACGGGTACCGAGACATAGATCGGTTCGGGCGTCGGGGTGGGTTCGGGGGTGGCCGTGGGTTCCGGGGTCGCGGTGGGCTCCGGCGTGGCCGTGGGCTCGGGCGTTGCGGTCGGTTCGGGCGTCACAAAGGTTGTGGGCACGGGCGTCGGCAGCACATCCTGCGTGTCGTCGCTGGCTGCTTGGGTCAGCACCTGCACCAGGTCACTGCGGATATAGCCCTCACGGCCCTCGTACAGCACTTTCGTCCAGAGCTCGTCGCCCTTGCCGTAGACCTCCGTCAGCGCCCAGACCTGGGTTCTGGCCTTGCTGATCTGCTTCACGGCCTTGCTCTTGCCGTCCGGCTCGGTGCGCATATTCACGCCCCTGTCCGTGGTCTCAGCCCAGCGGTCGATGACCATGCCGGCGGGAATCGGCGTCTCCGCGGGGTCCGCAAGGCGCTTGAAGACGAGGGTCACCACGTCCGGCGTCGGAATGCCGTTGACATCCACGGCGACGGACTGGGGCTCGGCGCTCTCCGGGTCGTAGCCCGTCGGCACCAGCGCGTCCACCGGCGCGATGACGGCGGAGGTTCCGCCCGGCACAGTGACCGTGAACATCTCTGCGATATCCACGCCCGCGACGTTGACGTAGCGGACGGGCACGATGCCGTCCACGGCGGGCACGGCAGGCGCGGCGGGTTCAGCCGCTTCCTCCACAGGCACGGCGGCATTCTGGTCCTCCAGGGGCGGCAGGATCAGCGCGGCGGCCTGCTCGGCCACCAGCTCCATGCCCGTGGGCAGCTGCATCTCCTCGAAGACCTGCTCACCCTCCGGGTAGCTCTCCGTGTCGGGAACCGCCACGGCCTCCACCGCCGGAAGCTGCTCCGTCACCGGCTCAGCGGCGGTCACGGCCTCCACGGCCGCGGGGGCCTCCTGAACCTGCGCTGGCGCATAGTAGAAATCGACAGCGGCAGAGGGTGTCACCAGGCCGCTGGCATCGGCAAACACGGCCGCCTCACGGGCATTCGAGACCAGCACGTAGCCGGGGATATCCTCCGCCGCGTAAGTCTTCCCGGTGCCCAGGGGCAGCTCGTCGGTGTACTGATAGATGGGTGTGCCGTCCGGGGTAACGCGATAGGTCACCGTCACCACGGCGATCGCGGGAGCGGCCTCCACGGCCACCTCCGGCTGCACGGCTTCCGAGGCGGCCAGCGCCGCCACAGCCTCGACCACGGGCGCTTCCTCCACCACAGGCAGCTCAGCCACCGCGGGCAGCTCCTCCACCGCAGGCACAGCTTCCACCGCGGCGGGCTCCTCCACGGCGGACCAGTCGGGCAGCACGGGCGGCAGCGCCTCGGCGGGCGCCGCGGGTTCCGCGATTTCCACATCCGCCGGTTCAGCGGGGAGATCCCAGACCTCCGCCACCGCGGGCAGCTCCGGAACAGGCTCCACCGCAGCCGGCTCCACGCCAGGCATCGGGTAGGTGGAGGTGTACAGCGCCACAGCGTCCACGGGCAGACCGGCCTCGTTCATGGCGGAAAACACACAGCCCAGCGCCGGATCCGCCGCCATGCCTGTGTTCAGAAGCGTCATGGGGTGCATGCCGTCGGCGGCGAACGTATTGCCGGCGGCGTCCGTGGTCTGATAGCTCCAGGCGGGCTGCAGCGTGTTGATGATCTGCACCATCACGGGCTGCATGAAAGCGGCCTCGGGCAGCGTGGCCCAGTAGGAGCGCTCCGTCCCGTCGCCCATCACCTGGGCGAGCACGGACATCGCCTCGCCGCTCTCGCCGACCCAGCCGATGGCGATCTGCACAGCGCTGGCCTGCAGCAGCGCTTCGGCGCGGGCGAAGGTCGCGGCAGGCATCACGCCCGCCAGGAGCAGCAGTGCCGCGAGGGCTGCGCTCAGGAGCCTAAAAATGACACGGTTCATGGAATCTCCTCCTTGTGATGAAGGTGATAACCTATCCTATACCGAAGCGGTCGGATTGTCAATCAACCGCGCTCTCCGGCAGGATTTTTTCACAGTGCGTCGAACCATCATGTGTGGTTCCAAGAGAAAGGAGCGTCTTCTATGCGAGATCAGGATCTCCAGGAAACCCTGCTGACCAAAGAAGTGGTCTATCCGGGAAAAATCATCCGCCTTGAACACTGGGACGTGCGGCTGCCCAACGGGGACATCGCCCTGCGCGAGGTCGCCGTGCACCCGGGCGCTTCCGCTGTGGTCGCCCTCGACGACGAGGGACAGATCATCCTCGTGCGTCAGGCCCGCATCGCCGTCGGCCGGCTCACCTGGGAAATCCCGGCTGGCAAGCTGGACGGCCCCGACGAGGATCCCTTCGTCTGCGCCCAGCGCGAGCTCTCGGAGGAGACCGGCTTTTCGGCGGACAACTGGGAGAAGCTGACCTGCCTGGAGACGACCCCCGGTTTCTGCAACGAGCGCATTCATCTCTATCTGGCCACAGGCCTGCACACTGGCGCGAGCCACCCGGACGAGGACGAATTCGTCAGCGTGTCGCGCATGCCGCTGCAGGACGCCGTCGCCAGGGTGATGGACGGCACCTTCCGCGACGGGAAGACCTGCCTGGGCATTCTGATGGCCGCCAACAGGCGCTCTCAATCCTACAACGGATGACCGCATCGTTTTCATGCGGTGCATTCATGCTTTTTCTTCATTTCTTGACGCGGAAGGGGTGACGGCGGATGCTCAGCCGGCTGCTGGACCGTCTGGCTGGCTCAGCCGGGCCGGCCGATGACCTGCCGATGCTCTTCTCCCGCCTGCCCCGGCTGGAGACCGAGCGCCTGGTGCTGCGGCCCGCCGTCATGGGCGACGCGGAGGACATCTACGCCTACGCCAGCGACCCGGAGGTGGCCCGCGCCGTGCTCTGGGAGGCGCATCGCTCCCTCGCGGACAGCCGCGACTACATCCGCTACCTGAGGAGCCAGTACCACAGCGGCCAGCCCTCCAACTACGTCATTGTCCTCAGGGAGACAGGCCGCGTCATCGGCACCATCGGCTTCATGCAGTGGTACCCCGAGCACGGCGTGGTCGAGGTCGGATACAGCATCGGCCGCGCCTGGTGGGGCCAGGGCATCGCCGCCGAGGCCCTGCGCCGCTTTCTCTCCCTGTGCTTCGCGCAGCCGTCCATCCTGCGGGTCGAGGCCATGCATGAGACGGACAACCCCGCCAGCGGCCGGGTGATGGAGAAATGCGGCATGCGGCGCGAGGGCGTCCTGCGGCAGCGCATCAGCAACAAGGGCCGCCAGGTCGACGTGGCGATGTGGGCCATTCTCCGAGATGACTGGCTGTGCCTGCAGCACGGCGGAGCGGAAGCTCAGCGTCCCCTGCGGTAGGCAGCCATGCGGCGTTTGCGCACCTCCGGCCGGGCCACCGAGTAGCCGAAGAAGCCCAGCACGTCCGCCGTGCGCTGGTACACGCCGTGGCTGTAGCTCACCAGCCCGGCCTCCTCCAGATGGAGGGAGCCGTCCTCCCGCATCAGGTCATCCCGCACCTGCACGCCCACCACTTCGCCTAGAAAGAGGTCGTGGCTGCCCAGCGGAAGGATCTGCCTGACCCTGCAGCTCAGGTACCCGGGCAGACCGCGCACCGCCGGCGCATGGCTCATGCCGATGGCTTCCATCGGCTCCAGGCGCATCGCGGCAAACTTGTCCACATCCCGCCCGCTCCTGACCCCGCAGAAGTCCAGCGCCTCGCAGTGGCGCTCGTCCATCAGATTGACCACAAACTCGCCGCTGTCTGCGATCAGGTCATGGGAGTACCGCTGTTTGCGCACGCTGACGGAGACCATCGGCGGCTCGGAATTGACGGTTCCCGCCCAGGCCACGGTGATCAGGTTCGGCTTGTCGCCCGGCTGCGGGCCGCAGACCGACACCAGCACGGCGGGCACGGGGCTGAGCAGGGTGCAGGGCTTCAGGGTTTCATAGCGCACGGATATCCCCTCGTCATCTCAAAATGCTTGCCCGTCTTTCCGGCGGCCCTGTCAGTGTAACGCAAGCGCGCCGGCTTGTCAAACCGGCATGCTGTCAGCAGGAGGCGATCAGCCATGTATCAGGGAAAGCACGTGCGGCATCGCCGCGCCAGGAGCGCTATCACCAGGCTGTTCCTCTTTGTCCTGTGTCTTTTTCTGCTCTGGCCCTTCGCCGAGCCCTACACCCTGGAGGTGGACCAGCAGACCATCAGCAGCGACGGCCTGCCCGCGGACGTGGGCCAGCTGCGCATCGTGTACGCCTCCGATTTCCACCTGCGCGGCTTCCCCTTCCTGACCAAGGGCCGCCTGGACTCTATTGTCAGCCGCATCAACGCCCTCAACGCCGACCTGGTGCTGTTGGGCGGCGACTACGCCGAGCGCCCGGAGGACACCATCGCCTTCTTCCGGAGCCTGGGCAACATCCACGCCAGCTACGGCGTCTACGCGATCCTTGGCGAGCATGACCGCACCCTCTCGGACGACGAGGAGAGCCTGCGCAGCCTGCGGGTGATGCTGCGCTCCAAGGGCATCAACCTGCTGCTCAACAGCGTCGAGACCATCCGCATCGGCAACGCGTCCATCTACCTGGCGGGTCTGGACGATGTGAACAGCGGCTGGCCCGATCTCAAGCGCGTCGCCGCCGGCGTTCGCCAGGAGGACTACGTCATCTTCCTGTGCCACAGCCCCGAGATCATCCCCTCGGCCCAAACCGCCGTGGATCAGAACGGACGGCGCGGCTGGTTCGACCTCGGCCTCTTCGGCCACACCCACGGCGGACAGCTGACCCTCTTCGGTCCGCTGCTGCACCTGGCGGACGGCATCGACGCCCACTACCTCTCCGGCTGGCTGGTCGAAAACCGCACGCCCATGCTGATCTCCCGGGGCATCGGCGCCTCGGTGGTGCCGATGCGGTGGATGCGCAGCCCGCAGATCCACCTGATCACGGTGCGCTCCACCCGAACGAACTAGCGCAAGCAGAAGCCCGGCGCTCCCATAGCGGGAACGTCGGGCTTTTTATCTGCGCTCAGAAGCGGTGCATCACTTGTCGTAGTTCACGATGGCCGCGAAATCGGCCGCCTTCAGGGACGCGCCGCCGATCAGGCCGCCGTCGATCTCGGGCTGCGCCATGAGGCCCTTCACGTTGCCGGGCTTCATGGAGCCGCCGTACTGGATGCGCACCTTGTTGGCGATCGCCTTGCCGTACTTGCGGGCCAGAGCTGCGCGGATGACGCCGATGGTCTCGTTGGCCTGCTCGTCCGTGGCGGTCAGGCCGGTGCCGATGGCCCACACAGGCTCATAGGCGATGATGATGTTCTTCACATCGTTGGGCTCCAGGCCGGTCAGGGCGATCAGCGTCTGGTACTCCACCAGGGCGTCGGTGTAGCCGGCTTCGCGCTCTTCCTTCTTCTCGCCCACGCAGAGGATGACCTTCAGGCCAGCCTTCACCGCGGCCAGCACGCGCTGGTTGACGGTGGCGTCGGTCTCGCCGAAGTACTGGCGGCGCTCGCTGTGGCCGATGATGACGTAGTCCACGCCGGTCTCCTTGAGCATGGCGGCGGAGAGCTCACCGGTGTAGGCGCCGCTGGCGGCGAAGTGCACGTTCTGCGCGCCGACCTTGATCTTGGAGCCGCGCACGGCCTGCTTCACAGCGGGGATATCCACGGCGGGCACGCACACGACCACGTCGCAGTTGGCCTCCTTGACCAGGGGCTTGAGCTCCTGTACGAGGGCGGTAGCCTCGCTGGGGGTCTTGTTCATCTTCCAGTTGCCGGCAATAATGGGTTTGCGCATATCAAATCACGCCTTTCTTGAAGATGCGGAGACAGCCACAGCGGCTGCCTCCGCGCAGAGTTTCCATCGTTCATCCGAAAGCGCTATGCGGCGGCACAGGGTTCCGCGCCTGCGGGCGCGGGCAAAGGGCTTTGCGATCGGTCCGGGGCTGTCGCCCGCTTTCCGCTGAAAACTCCATAATATGGAGTTTTCCGGGCGCTCCAAGCCCTTTGCAAACCTTCGCAGCTGCCTTTTTGCGCATGAATCACGGAATGCTGATAATCAGGCCTTCTCGTCCAGGCAGACGACGCCGGGCAGGGCCTTGCCCTCCAGGAACTCCAGGGAAGCGCCGCCGCCGGTGGAGATGTGGGTCATCTTGTCGCCAAGACCCATCTGCTCCACAGCCGCCGCGGAGTCGCCGCCGCCGATGATGGTCACAGCCTCGCTGTCGGCCATCGCCTGGGCCACAGACAGGGTGCCCTTGGCCAGGGTGGGATTCTCGAACACGCCCATCGGGCCGTTCCACACCACGGTCTTGGCAGCCTTCACGGCCTCAGCGAAGAGCGCGGCGGTCTTGGGGCCGATGTCGCAGCCCTCCATGTCGTCCGGGATCTTGTCCGCGTCGCACACCAGGGTTTCCACAGGCGCGTCGATGGGATCCGGGAAGGCCTTCACGCACACGGTGTCCACGGGCAGAAGCAGCTTGACGCCCTTCTCCTCGGCCTTCTTCATCATATCCTTGCAGTAGTCGATCTTGCTCTCGTCCAGCAGGCTGTGGCCCACGCCGTAGCCCTTGGCCTTGAGGAAGGTGAAGGCCATGCCGCCGCCGATGATCAGGGTGTCGACCTTCTCCAGCAGGTTGTTGATGACGTTCAGCTTGTCCTCGATCTTCGCGCCGCCCAGCACGGCCACGAAGGGACGGTCAGCATTCTCCAGGGCCTTGCCCATGATGGACAGCTCCTTGCCGATCAGGTAGCCGGCAACGTTCGGGGAGGTGAACTTGGTCACGCCCTCGGTGGAGCAGTGCGCGCGGTGGCAGGAGCCGAAGGCGTCGTCCACGTAGCAGTCCGCCAGGGAAGCCAGCTCCTTGGAGAACTCCTCGACGTTCTTGGTCTCCTCCTTGCGGAAGCGGGTGTTCTGCAGCAGCACCACGTCGCCGTCCTTCATGGCGGCCACCGCGGCCTTGGCGTTCTCGCCGACCACGTTGTCGTCATTGGCGAACACGACGGGCTGGCCCAGCAGCTCGCTCAGGCGAACCGCCACGGGCGCCAGGGAGAACTTCTCCTCCGGGCCGTTCTTCGGCTTGCCCAGATGGCTGCACAGGATGACCTTGCCGCCGTCCTTGATCAGCTTCTGAATGGTGGGCAGGGCCGCCACAATACGCTTATCGTTGGTGATCTTGCCGTCCTTCATGGGGACGTTGAAGTCGCAGCGGACCAGCACCCGCTTGCCCTGGACCTGAATGTCATCAATTGTCTTCTTGGCCATGATCAGCACACTCTCCTTGTCTTTCATTTCCATTCTTCACGCGACGTGTCTGCCTCTGTTCGAGAGCCTCGGCGCGTGCCGCCGGGCGCATTGCCCAGCGTTTTCGATGATACCACACCGGCACGAGAATGGCAAGCGTTTTTGCCATGATTCTGCCGATTTCGGCGGAAAATCAGCGGATTTCACACTTTTTTTACAGTTACGCCGGTCCTCGCCGCTCAGCGCAGATAGTAGGCCAGCATATAGCCCGTCGTGCCTCCGTAGCGCACCTTGACCCAGGTGTCGTCCGGCACGAGCACCTCCACCTTTTCCCCGTGGGGCACCCGCGCCAGCACGATGCCCAGGGTCGTCATCGGGAAGGCCCGCAGGTTGACAAAGCTCTCCTCCGGGTGCGTCACCGTGAGCGTGGGCACCTCCGGCAGTCCCTCAAGGCGCAGGTAGGGCGTCGCCATGAAGCCGATGCTCTCAGGTGACTCCACCAGGCGCACCTTGCACCACTCAATCCCCTGGCGGAGGATGTAGACCTCGGTGCCCGTGGGGAACCGGCCCAAAGAGCGGCTGTCACGGCTCGGGCTCTCCCGCAGGTTCAGCAGCTGGTTGCTCTCGGGGTTTTCTACGGTGGCGACGCTCCAGCGGTTCTCTTCCTCGTCGGTGGCGGTGGAGAGATCGCGGTGCACCCCCTTGCGCAGGAAGGCCGCGTTCATGAAGCCCACCTGGCCGTCCAGCGCCACCTGCCACCAGGTGTCCCCCTCCGTCAGCACCATGACGCAGGTGCCGCTCGCGCAGGCGCGCAAGCTGGGCTGCTCCCGGCCCGGGCCCGTGCGGAGGTGCAGCGCCGCGCCTTCGGGGGCCATCACCGTGGCCACCGTGTCCGACCAGGGGCCGTAGAAGGGCCGGATGAACTCCTCCCGGAAGTAGCCCTCCATGCCGTTGACGCGCACATGGTACCAGCTGTCCCGGAGGCTGAGCAGGAGGCACGGCACGCCGCTGTGGTAGGTGCTGAGCACCTCGGCGTCCCAGTCCGGCTGGGCGCGGAGGTTCAGCAGGCCCTGCTCGTCCGGGTTGCGGACGATGCCCACGACGCCCCGTCGCACCTCGGGGATCGTTACCGCAGCCGCGCTGACGTAGCCCTCGGTGCTGTCCTCCAGGCGAAGATACAGCCAATCGTCTGCCTGATCCAGCACCTCGGCCCAGGTGCCGCGGTTCAAGGAGGCCACGGGCGCGGTGTCCGCGTCCTGCCCAGCGTACACGGCAGCCTCCTCCGCCGTCACGATGGCGTAGGAAGCGGCGGGCGCTTCGGCGGCTGCGGATTGCAGAAGCAGCGCAATGAGCAGCAACAGCAGCCATGTTTGTATGCCTATGCGGCGCATCTTCTTCCCTCCTTTGCGCTGAAACTTCGTTTGAGCAGCGGGGGTTCCGCGCCTGCGGGCGCGGGTCAGGGGCTTTGCGGTCGCCCCTGACAACCCTTCGCGCCCCCTCATGGTTTTGTTAAGAAAGCTAAATAAAACAGAATGAAAATCTCCCGAAAGCAGAGGCTTCCGGGAGATGCTGGTGCGATGGGAATTACCTGCGCGGAGGCTTGCGGAAGAGCCTGTCGGTGAACTTGCGCATATACCAGTTGTAGCCCGCGCTGGTGGTGAGCTTGCCGGTCTCGGTGTCGGCCCACTGGGTCTTGCTGGCAGTGTAGGCTTCGATCTCGTAGCCGTCCTTGTCGATGCCCCTATAGGTGCCGTACAGCTGGTTGTTGTCCGCGTCGTACTTGATGGTGTAGGTCTCATCCTGGCCGGTGCGGTAGGTCAGCCAGTAGCGGATGAGGCGGCCGTCCTGCAGGTACTGGGCGGTGCACTCGGCGATGTCGCCCTCGGGATACTCCTCGTGCACGGCGGAGATGCGGTAGCCGTTGGGAGCAGGCAGCCAGGTCACGGTGCCCTCCGCGCCGAGAACGCCGGTCTTGAAGTAATCGGTATTCTCCTCGGTGCGGTTCACGGACGCCACGGTGCCCTTGCGGTTGTACAGGATGGTGTAGCCGCCCTTGGTAACCTCGTAGGCCTTGTTGTACTTCTTATAGGGAGCGCTGCCCACCTGGTACTTGTGGCCGGAGACGATCAGTTCGCCGATGCCGTTGACCACGGGCACCTCTTCGTTCTCCTCATAGTAGCCGGCCCACTGCGCCACGAGCTTGTCGATATCCTCGCTCAGGTAGATGGTGGTGAGACCGTACTCGTTGGTGAGGGTGCTCATCAGCGGCAGCTCGTCCATCTCAGCCAGGATGTTCTTCCAGGCGGCCGCCTTGGCGGGAACCGTCACCACGGTGCCCTCCGCCGCAGCGTCCACGGAAACCACACAGAGCATCAGGGTCAGCGCGCACAGGATCAACGATACATACTTCTTCATACAAACTGCTCCTCCGCGGAAAATATTGCGTTTGTTTACAATTTATATTATAGTGAATTTCTCCTGCAGTGTCAAGTGAAAACGCCCATTTTTCGCTGGCAATTCGCCGCCCGGCGTGATACAATAGGCGGGACACTTTTTTTATGAAGCGAGGTACGGAAGCCATGATCAGGGCAGCCCTGTTTGACCTGGACGGAACACTGAACAATACCCTGGACGACATCGGCGACGCCATGAACTGGGCGCTGGAGAAGAACGGCCTGCCGGCCTGGCCCATCGCCGACTACCGCTACATGGTCGGCAACGGGGCGAAGGTGCTCGCCCAGCGCGCCGTCGGCAGCCGCGCAGACCTGGCAGCCCAGGTGCACCGGGACTACCAGGGCCGCTACGAGACCCACAGCCTGGTCAAGACCCAGCCCTACCCCGGCATACCGGAGCTGCTGCGGGGACTGACCGAGCGCGGCATCGCCCTCTGCGTGCTGAGCAACAAGCCCGACGCGGACACGCGCAACGTGATTCAGCATTTCTTCCCCAACACCGACTTTGCCGTGGTGCGCGGCCAGCTGGAGGGCGTGCCGCTCAAGCCCGACCCCACCGCCGCCCTCGACATCGCCCGCCAGCTTGGGATTCAGCCCGGGGATTTCGTCTATCTGGGCGACACCTCCGTGGACATGACCTGTGCGCGGAACGCCGGGATGGTGCCAGTGGGCGTGCGCTGGGGCTTCCGCGACGAGCAGGAGCTGCGGGAGAGCGGCGCGGCGCTGATCCTCTCCCGGCCTGAAGAGCTGCTGGAATGGCTGGATCATAGTCAAATGTGCCTATGAGAACTGCCATATAAACACGGCAGGCGAAGGTTTCCAAAGGGCGATCGCAAAGCCCTTTGGTCGCCGCCCGCAGGCGGCGAAATCTCATGATGCTGTGCTTTCAAAAACACAGTCAGCCCTATGGACCGACCGTGTTTTCTTATACCGTTATTGCATTACGCAGCGCAGAGCCTCAGCAGGGCGTCCGCGTAGATCTTCGCCGCCAGCATCATCTTGCTGACCTCGATGTACTCGTTGGCCTGGTGCGCCAGATCCGGATCGCCCGGGAAGTTTGCGCCGAAGGCCACGCCCTGCTTCAGCACCTTGGCATAGGTGCCGCCGCCGGTGGATTCCGGCTCGGCCGGCAGACCGGTCTGATCGTGGAACGCACCGAGCAAAGCCTGCACCAGCTCGCTGTCCGCGGGCACGTGGTGGGGCGCCTTGCGTCCCTCGTCGACGAAGGTGAAGCCCGGCAGGTGCGCCTTGATGCTGGCAGACAGGGCGTCCAGATCCGCCTTCACGGGGCAGCGGCAGTCCAGGGACGCGGTGATCACGCCGTTCTCCAGGTGCAGGATGCCCATGTTGCAGGTCAGCTCGCCGGAGATATCGTCCTCGCACTGGATGCCAAGGTGCTCGCCAGTGTGCTCCATCGGGTAGGCGTCCGCCAGTGTGCGCAGCGCGCCCTGCACGCCCAGCTCGCGCAGCAGGATCAGCATCATGCCAATGGCGTTCTTGCGGCCCCAGGGATAGGCGGAATGGCCGGGAATGCCCGTCGCGGTGACGCGCACGCCCTCCGGCACCACCTCCGCGCGGTAGTCCAGGCCGGTCTTCCCGGCGAAGGCGGCAACCTGGTCCGCCAGCTCCTGGCCGCCGGCCAGCACCGCCACGCTCTCGCCGGGGATCACGTTGAGGCGCTCACCCGTGTACAGGGACAGCACCTGCAGGCCCTCAGCAGAGACAGGCGCCTGCACGAGCATGTGGATCATGCCCTTCTCGGTGTTGATCAGGGGGAAGGAGGCGTCGGGCGAGAAGCCCACCTCCGGCATTTGGGCGTGCGTGCAGTACCAGTCCATGCAGCGCCAGTCGCTCTCCTCGTCGCAGCCGAGGATCAGGCGGATGCCCTTCTTCAGGGGGATACCAGCCTCTTTGATGGCCTTCATGGCGAACAGGGAGGCCACCACCGGGCCCTTGTCGTCGCCGGTGCCGCGGCCGATGATCCGGTCGCCCTCCCACTTGGCGGAGAAGGGCGGAACCTCCCAGCCGTCGCCCGCCGGCACCACGTCCAGGTGGCCCAGCACGGCGATCATGTCGTCACCCTCGGGGCCGAAGGTGGCGTCCGCGGCATAGCCGTCAAATACGCGGGTCGGGAAGCCCATGGCCTCGATGTCCTGCACGGCGGCGTCCAGCATACGGCGCACCTCCGCGCCGAAGGGAGCGCCCTCCGCGGCCTCGCTCTTCACAGAGGGAATCTGCACCCAGCGGGTCAGCATCGCGGCAAACTCCTCGCTGTAGGAATCAATCAGGTCGGCTACACGTTTGTCCATAGCGAATTCCTCCTTCAATAAGTTGGCTGATCAGAAAGCGTTTCTCGGGTCGTTGGAGCGGCGCTTGGGCGCGTCGGGGTCGATGAACTCAATCTCCATGCGGTCGAAATCCACCGATTCCATAAAGGCGTCCGGAAGGAACCTGGTCTGCCCGAATTCCTCCCAATCGCGGAGGTTCTTGTCCAGCCAGATGGGGTGGGCGATGTCCAGCCTGCGGCAGACCTCCAGCAGGGCGTCCTGGGGGTTGGCGCGGGTGCAGGGCTCCACAGCCTGCCTGTCCATGCGGTGATGGCGGATGGTTCTCACCCAGAGTGCCTGTGCCATGCGTCTTCCTCCCTGCGCTTGTTTGCGAACATTATGCCACGAAACCCGCGATGGCGCAAGCCCTAATTCGTCCCTTCACGGGACAGGCGGTGCGGGCGACGGATAATGTTCGGAAACCGCCATTTTTGTCGCATCAGGAAAAATTTTTTCCGAAAAATCTATTTTTCAAGAAGGAGTTTTGAAGCGCATGTTGAATATAATACATCGCAAAGAGGAAGGAAGGGAAAAGGAGACCGGGTCTCCTGCCAGCCAACTCAGACAGAAAGGACGTGATGCCAATGCCTCAACATGATGAGCGGAGGCATGACACTGACAGCTGCCTCCACGGTGCAATAATCGAAAGGAGTAAGCTGAACCATGAAGATGACCATTACCGCCCGCAATATGACGGTGACTCCGAGCATTACAACGCGGATTGAAAAGAAAACCGCACGCATGGGTCGTTACCTGCTGCCGGACACCGAGATGCAGATCAAGCTGCGCAAGGACAAGAACGATATGCGCGTAGCTGAAATCACGGTTCCCATGGGAAACGGTGTGCTGCTCCGTTCGGAGGCGGAAGCGCAGAGCAACCTGTTCCTCGCCATCGATGAGGCCCTGGCTAAAATGGAGCGGCAGATCCATCGTCACCGCACCAAGCTGAGCAAGCGCCTGCGCGAGGATGCCTTCCAGCCGACGGAAGCTGAATTCATCGAAGAAGACGCTGTGGAGGAGGAGGGTGAGATTCACATCACCCGCAGAAAGACCTTCCCCGTTCGCCCGATGTCCGTGGAGGACGCGGCGATTCAGATGGAAATGCTGGGGCACAGCTTCTTCGCCTTTGTGAACATCGATACCGATCGCATCAATGTATTGTACCAGAGAAAGGACGGAGGCTTAGGCCTGCTGGAGCCGGAAGCCTGAGGCGGGTCATCGCCCGCTGCCTGCTGTCAGGGCAGCGGTTCATCCCGGATCGGACAATTGCATAGGTATCAGAAAAAACCAACGTCAACTGTGACTCACAAGCATAGATTGGAGCTCGTTTCTCCGCCGGACCATGAGCCGGCGGAGTTTTTTGCGCCGCTTTTGCCCGGATTTGGCCTTGCATTTTTTCCATTCCGCGCTATAATGGGTAAGTCAACGTGCGCAATGACGGGGACGGTGCGGACAAGGCGTGCCGAAGCGAGCCGGGGGCTGGTGCAAGCCCGGCGGCAGGCAGTCTGTACAGATCACCCCCGAGCGCGTCGGTTCGATGCCGCGACGCGGCGCAGGGCCGTCCGGGCGCTCCCGATACAGAGCAGGCGCAGGAGGATTCCTGCCAGAGCGGGCGGCTGCAAGGCTGCCAACTTGGGTGGTACCGCGGATCATCATCCGTCCCAGAAGTCATTTCCGGGGCGTTTTTGTTTTTCCCATGGCATCGCGCATGCCGCTGTGGAGCGCAAAAACCCCGTATGTCCCTTGCGCGATGCGCAGAAAGGAGAGACAGCCCATGTACAACAAGGTGCCTACAGACCTGCGGTTTGTGGAGCGCGAGCGCGAAGTGATGAAGATGTGGAAGGAGAAGGACACTGTCCGCCGCTATTTCGCGCTCAACGAGAACGGCCCGACCTTCACCTTCTTCGACGGCCCGCCCACGGCCAACGGCAAGCCTCACATCGGCCACATCGAGACCCGCGTCATCAAGGATCTGATCCCCCGCTACTGGACCATGAAGGGCTACAGCGTGACCCGCAAGGCCGGCTGGGACACCCACGGCCTGCCCGTGGAGCTGGAGGTCGAGAAGCTGCTGGGCCTGGACGGCAAGGATCAGATCGAACAGTACGGCATCGAGCCCTTCATCGCCAAGTGCAAGGAGAGCGTCTGGAAGTACCTGCAAGAGTGGGAGCGCATGTCCGACCAGGTGGCCTACTGGGTCGACATGGAACACCCCTACGTGACCTACGAGAACAGCTACATCGAGAGCGAGTGGTGGAGCCTGCGGCAGATGTGGGACAAGGGCATGCTCTACGAAGGGCACAAGATCGTCCCCTACTGCCCCCGCTGCGGCACCGCCCTCTCCAGCCACGAGGTGGCCCAGGGCTACAAGAACGTGAAGGAGACCTCTGCCTACGTGCGTTTCCGCGTTCAGGGTGAGGAGAACACCTACCTGCTGGCCTGGACGACCACCCCGTGGACGCTGCCCAGCAACCTGGCCCTGTGCGTGAATCCCACCGACACCTACTCGAAGTTCAAGGCCCAGGACGGCCGCGTGTACATCATGGCCAAGGCCCTGATCTCCACCGTGTTTGAAGGCCAGGAGGTCGAGGTGCTGGAGGAGAAGACCGGCGGCGAGCTGGTGGGCCTGCACTACGAGCCCCTCTTCCCCTTCGCTAAGTCCCTGGTGGACAAGGACGCCTGGTATGTGGTGGACGACAACTATGTCACCATGTCCGACGGCACCGGCATCGTGCACATCGCCCCCGCCTTCGGCGAGGACGACAACCGCGTCTGCCGCCAGAACGGCCTGCCCTTCGTGTGCCTGGTGGACACCAAGGGCTGCATGACGGCTGAGACCGACTGGCCCGGCGTGTTCGTGAAGGACGCGGACAAGCTGATCCTGGACGCCCTGACCGACAAGGGCCTGCTCTTCGCCGCCGTGCCCTTCACCCACGATTATCCCTTCTGCTGGCGCTGCGACACACCCCTGCTGTACTACGCCCGTCCCACCTGGTTCATCAAGATGACCGCCGTGCGCGACCACCTGGTAGCGAACAACCGCACCATCAACTGGATGCCCGACAACATCAAGGATGGCCGGATGGGCAACTTCCTGGAGAACGTGATCGACTGGGGCCTCTCCCGCGAGCGCTACTGGGGCACGCCCCTGCCCGTGTGGAAGTGCGCCTGCGGCCACATGCACTGCGTCGGCTCCATCGAGGAGCTGCGCAAGATGGCCGTGACCGATCCCGGCGCGGACATTGAGCTGCACCGCCCCTACATCGACGCCGTGACCCTGCGCTGCCCGGCGTGCGGCGGCGAGATGCACCGCGTCAAGGAGGTCATCGACTGCTGGTACGATTCCGGCTCCATGCCCTTCGCCCAGTGGCACTATCCCTTTGAGAACAAGGAGAAGTTTGAGAAGAATTTCCCCGCTCAGTTCATCTCCGAGGCCATCGACCAGACCCGCGGCTGGTTCTACACGCTGGAGGCCATCAGCACCCAGCTGTTCGACCGCGCGCCCTTTGAGAACTGCATCGTGATGGGCCACGTGCAGGATGCCGCCGGCAAGAAGATGTCCAAGCACCTGGGCAACGTAGTGGATCCCTTCGAGATGCTGGACAAGTTTGGCGCTGACGCCCTGCGCTGGTACTTCTACTCCACCTCCGCGCCTTGGCTGCCCACCCGCTTCTCCGAGAAGGGCGTGCAGGAGGGCCCGAACCGCTTCCTCTCCACCCTGCAGAACGTCTACGCCTTCTTCACCATGTACGCCCAGATCGACGGCTTCGATCCCCTCGCCCATCCGCTGGACAAGGTGGAGCTGAGCCTGATGGACCGCTGGATCCTCTCCAAGCTCAACAGCCTGGTGGCCCGCGTGAACGACGATCTGGCCCACTACCGCGTGACCGAGCCCGCCGGCGCCATCGAGAACTTTGTGGACGAGCTGTCCAACTGGTACGTGCGCCGCGGCCGCGAGCGCTTCTGGGGCAAGGGCATGGCCGGCGACAAGGAAGCCGCCTTCGCCACGCTCTACCATGTGCTGGTGACCCTGGCCCAGGTCTGCGCCCCCTTCATCCCCTTCATGGCGGAGGAGATCTGGCAGAACCTGGTGGTCAACAACGTGCCCGGGGATACCGGCATGGAGGAGCAAATGGAAGCCCTGCTCGCCGCCGTGCAGCTGGGCCGCGCCTGCCGCAACTTGGCGAACATGAAGGTGCGCCAGCCCGCCGCGAACCTCTACGTCAAGGGCGTGCGCTTCGATCCCGACTACCAGGCGCTGTGCGAGGATGAGCTGAACGTGAAGCAGATCGTCTTCACCGACGACGCCCGCGCCTTCACCACCTACAAGCTGAAGCCCCAGATGCGCACCCTCGGCCCGAAGTACGGCAAGCTCCTGGGCAAGATCGGACAGAAGCTCGCCACCATGGACGGCAACGACGTGGTGGACGCCTTCAAGGCCGGGAAGACCGTCTCCTTCGACCTGGAGGGCACCACGGTGGAGCTGGCCGAGAGCGACGTGCTGACCGAGCCGGCCCAGAAGCCCGGCTTTGTGGCCCAGGAGGATCACGGTGTGACCGTTGTGCTCGACACCAACCTGACGCCCGAGCTGATCGCGGAGGGCTATGCCCGCGAGGTGATCAGCAAGCTGCAGAACATGCGCAAGGACGCCGGGTTCGAGGTGACCGACCGCATCGACGTGCGCTACACCTGCGGCGACACCCTGGCCCAGGCCATCGAGGCCGGCCGCGAGATGATCATGAACGGCACCCTGGCCATGAGCCTGGAGGCCGGCGCGGCCGACGAGAGCTTCGTCAGCGGCGACTGGAGCATCAATGGCGAGGATGCCACCCTGGCGGTGCGTGTCCACCGCGGCTGATTTTGCGGGGATGGAGACCTGTGCGCTCCATCCCCTTTTCGACCCATGACGGAGGCGTCCATGCGAACTGTACTCTTCACCTGGAACTACCCGGAGGCCTGCGCGGGCAAGCTGCGGTACCTGTGCATGCGGCTTGGCATGACCTGGCGCGAGGTGCTGCCCGGCGAGGATGCGCTGCCCCTGCGGCGGCTGAGGCCGGAGGCTTCGGCAGAGCTTCCCGGTTCCGAAGCTTCGCGGGCCTTTGACGCGCCGATGCTGCTCTTCGCGGGCTTCACCATGCAGGATCTCGACCGCTTCACCAAGGCTTACCGGGAGGCCGGTCTGCCGGTGGTGCCCCTCAAGGCGATGATGACGCCCACCAACAGCCTGTGGACGGCCCTGCAGCTGTATGAGGAGCTGTCGCAGGAGCACGAGGCCATGACCGGAGAGCGCATCGGGCGCAAGGGCTGAAAGCCATCCTTCCATCACATAAAAAGCGGAAGCCGCTGTACTTGCAGGCTTCCGCTTTTTGTTTACTTTTCCGCAGGCTTTCTCATGGTGAGGCTGATGCGGTTCTTCGCCGCGTCCGCCTCCAGCACCCACACCGTCACCACGTCGCCCACGCGCACGGCCTCGCTCGGATGCTTCAGGTAGCGGCCGAACTGGCTGATGTGCACCAGGCCGTCCCGGTGCACGCCGATGTCCACAAAGGCGCCGAAGTCCGTGACGTTGCGCACAGTGCCCTGCAGCTCCATGCCGGGCTTCAGGTCGGTCATCTCCAGCACGTCCTTGCGCAGGATGGGCGGCGGCAGCTCGTCGCGGGGATCGCGGCCAGGCTTAGCCAGCTCCTTCACGATG
The DNA here is from genome assembly GCA_902790495.1 of uncultured Eubacteriales bacterium. GTDB lineage: Bacteria > Bacillota > Clostridia > Christensenellales > Aristaeellaceae > RUG11272. Next base: position 8,606 of record CADASK010000018.1, on the reverse strand, counting down.
TCCCGCAGGGTCGGCTCGCCGATTTCCAGCTCCCCGGAGAGCTTCTTCCAGCCGATCTTCTCGACCGCCTGGCCCAGCGCCGGTCCGACAGCCTGGGCCGCCGTGAAGCCCAGCTTCTGCAGCAGGGCCTTCGCCGCGGCGTAGCTCTCGGGGTGCACGCCCGTGCGGTCGAAGGGCTCCCGGCCGTCCGGCACGCGCAGGAAGCCGGCCGCCTGCTCGAAGGCCTTCGGGCCCAGCTTGGGCACCTTCTTCAGGGCCGCGCGGCTGGCGTAGGGGCCGTTCTCCTCGCGGTAGGCCGCGATGTTCTTCGCCACCGTGGCGTTGATGCCCGCCACATGGCTGAGCAGCGAGGGACTGGCCGTGTTCACGTCCACGCCCACCGCGTTGACGCAGTCCTCCACCACGCCGTCCAGGGCGGCGTCCAGCTCCTTCTCCTTCAGGTCGTGCTGGTACTGCCCCACGCCAATGGCCTTCGGGTCGATCTTGACCAGCTCCGCCAGCGGGTCCTGCAGCCGCCTGGCGATGGACACCGCAGAGCGCAGGTTGACGTCGAACTGCGGGAACTCCTCCGCCGCCAGCTTCGAGGCGGAATAGACGGACGCGCCGGCCTCACTGACGATCATGTAGCTGAGATCCGCGCCCATGTCCATCTCGTGCATCACCTGCACGAAAAAGCGCTCGGTCTCCCGGCTGGCGGTGCCGTTGCCGATGGCCACCACCCGCACGCCGTGCCGGCGGATCATCCGCTTGACGGTCTCCTTCGCCCGCTCCTCCTGGTGCTGGTGCGGCAAGGGATAGATCACGCCCGTGTCCAGCACGCGGCCCGTGCCGTCCACCACCGCCAGCTTGCAGCCGTGGGCGATGCCCGGGTCCATGCCCAGGGTCACCTGGCCGCGCACGGGCGGCTGCATCAGCAGCGGGCGCAGGTTCATGGCAAACACGCGGATGGCGGCCTCCTGGGCCTTGTCCGTCAGCTCGCCGCGCAGCTCGGTGTCCAGGGACGGGGCGATCAGCCGGTCGTAGGCGTCGTCGCAGGCCTCCTCCACGTACTGCGTGGTGAAGCTGCCCGTGGAGAGCACGTAATCCCTGCGCACCGTCTCCTTTGCGCGCAGCTCATCCACCTGGAGCTTCACCTTCAGGAAGCCTTCCTTCTCGCCGCGGTTCATGGCCAGCACCCGATGGCTCGGCATCTGCCGCAGCGGCTCGCTGTAGTCGTAATACATGCGGTAAAGGCTGTCCTCATCGTGATCCTTGGTCACCGCGATCACACACTCCCGGGCGTAGAGGCTCTTGAGGCGCGTGCGCACCGCCGGGTCGTCGCTGACCTTCTCGGCGATGATGTCCATCGCCCCGTGAATGGCCTCGTCCACATCGGCGACGCCCTTCTCCGCGTCCACGTAGGCGGAGGCCAGCTCCTCCGGCGTCCTGGCCTTGGAGAGCTGCAGCAGGATCGTGTCCGCCAGGGGCTCCAGGCCCTTCTCCCGGGCGATCATGGCACGGGTGCGGCGCTTGGGTCGGTAGGGGCGGTAGATATCCTCCAGCTGGCCCAGGGTGACCGCGCCGTCGAGGGAGGCCTGCAACTCCTCCGTCCACTTGTCCAGCTTTTTGAGCGAATCAGTGATCTCCTGGCGGCGCTTGTCGATGTTGCGCAGGACGGTCAGCCGCTCGGACATGTCGCGCAGCTTCTGGTCGTCGATCTCGCCGTGCTGCTCCTTGCGGTAGCGTGCGATGAAGGGCACGGTGCAGCCCTCGTCGATGAGCTTGATCACAGCCTCGGCCTGCCAGGGCTGCACATGGAATTCAGTGCTGAGTATGGATGCAATCTGCATGGTGGTATAGGACTCCTTCTCTGTCTCATGGATGGTTGGGCTTGCGCCCGTTGAGGCCCGCCAGGATGCCGGAGCCGAAGGCGAACATCAGGTTGAAGCCGCCGCAGTCTCCGTCCACGTCCAGCACCTCGCCCGCCGCGTGCAGGCCGGGTGCGATGCGGGAGGCCAGGTTCGCCGGATCAAAGCCGTCGGTGTCGATGCCACCCGCCGTCACCTGAGCCGTGTCGAAGCCCCGGATCCCCGTGACCCGCAGGGTGAAGGCCGCAGCGGCGGCAGTCAGTCGGCTGATCTCCGCCTCCGTCAGGCTCCCGCACACCCGATCATTGGGTCTGATCTCCGCCCTGCGGAAGAGGGCCTGTCCCAGCCGCGCCGGGCTGAGGCCTGTCCAGAGCTGCTCCAACGGCACGCGCGCCCAGTCCGTGCGCCTGCGCTGCAGCTCCGCGCGCAGGCCTTCTTCATCCGCGATGCCCATGTCCGGCAGCAGGCAGAGGCTCAGGCTCGTGTCCCGCTTTGCCGCGTACTGAGCGCACTGCATCACGCACACGCCGCTCACGCCGTAGTCGGCGAACAGCGCCTCGCCATTCTCCCGGTGCAGCAGCCTGCCGCCGTGCCAGACCGAAACCCCGCACTTGACCCGGATGCCCGAGAGCCCCGCGATGGGCTTGCGCTCGGTCTCGATCTGGGTCAGGGCGGGCATGGGCGTCCGGAGCCTGTGTCCCTGGGCGGTCATCAGGGCGTAGGCGCTGCCGTCGCTGCCCAGCTTCGGCTGCGCGCGGCCGCCGCCCGCCACGATCACCCGATCCGCGGTCCATGTCTCGCCCGACGCCACGGTCACCCTCCACCGCCGGCCCTCGCGGGTCAGCGCGGTGACCTGGACGCCGGTCTGCACCGCCACGCCGAGCCGCGCCAGGTGCAGGCGCAGCACATCCAGCACAGTGGCCGCCTGGGCATCCGCCGGATAAACACGGCCCTCGCCTTCCTCGCGCAGCCGCAGGCCGAGGCCTTCCCAGAAGCGGCGCTGATCCGCGGGACCGCAGCGCTTGAGCACTTCCGCGGCGAAGTCTGCCCCGCTCGGATAGCGCAGGGTCTGGGTGTTCATCAGGTTGCAGCGGCCGTTGCCGGTGGCCAGCAGCTTTTTGCCCACGCGGTCCATGCGCTCCAGCACCAGCACCTCATCCCCGCAGGATGCGGCGCTGACGGCCGCCGCAAGCCCCGCCGCTCCGCCGCCGATGATGATGACACGGCTCATCCCTGTCCGTCCTCCTCGCTTCTGAGATGATAGATGGCCTGCAGCTCCTCCGTCCACGCGCCGTCCTGCCCGTAGACGATCAGCGGCGGCATCGGGTGCAGCAGGGGCTTGGCGTCCTTCACCGCCTCCACCAGCGCCAGGTTGGCCGGGGCGTCCGCGCGCGGGTAGATCAGGCGAAAGCGCTTGGGCGTCAGATGGGCTGCCCGCATCGTGTCCATCAACTCCAGCAGGCGCGGCGCGGGATAGATCACACTCAGGCTGCCCTTCCCCCGCAGGATACGGTGCGCGGCCCGGAACCAGCCCAGCAGACCATCCTCCGCCTGGTGCCGGGCCCTGTCCACGGCCTCATAGGGGCTGTGCAGGGTCTGTCCCGGCGCGCCGTAGGGCGGATTGCAGATGACCGCGTCCGCGGAGCAGGGCGGCAGGATCCCGGCGGCCTTCGCCGCGTCCGCGCAGAGCACCTGCACCCGGTCTGTGAGGCCGTTCAGCGCCATGGTATGGGCCGCCATATCCGCCATCTCGGGCTGCAGCTCCAGCGCGTGAAACGTCCGGCCCTTCCCTCGGCCGATGAGCAGCAGGGGCAGGATACCGGTGCCGGTGCCCAGGTCGACGACCGCGTCGCCGGGGCGGATGCGCGCGAAATCCGCCAGGAGCACGGCGTCCATGCCAAAGCGGAAGCCGCGCTTGTTCTGCAGGATGCGCAGACCCTGGAGCTGGAGGTCCTCCAGCTGTTCGTCCTCGCGGGGCGACAGAGGCTCCTGCGGCGGTGTTGCGGTCATGGCGGTCCCCTCTCGTTTGTGCCGAAAAACGGGCGCGCCGAACGAATCCGGCGCGTCCGTCTTCACTCATTGGGTCATTGGTTCTTTAGGCGTTTTGTCTTGCTATGTGGCAGGGTTCCGCGCCTGCGGGCGCGGGCAAAGGGCTTTGCGATCGCCCTTTGCAAACCTTCGCCTGTCCGTTTACATTGAACTGTCTGATACGCGTTGATTAGGCTTTCGCTTCCGCCTCGGCCTTGGGCTTACGGGTGCGCTTAGGCTTGGGGGCTTCCTCGGCGGGGGCTTCAGCAGCCTTGGCCTTGGTGGCGCGCTTCTTGGGAGCGGGCGCCTTCTTCTCGGCCTTTTCAGCCTTGGCGGGCTTTTCTGCCTTTTCGGCCTTCTCAGCCTTCGGGGCGGCTTCCGCCTTGGGCTTGCGGGTGCGTTTGGGCTTCGGGGCTTCCGCCACGGGCTCGTCGTCCGGCTCGGCGGGGTCGCGCAGCTCGCTCTCACCAATCAGGCCGCGGTACAGCGACACATACTTGGCCGCCGAGCGATCCCAGCTGTAGTCGCCGTTCATGCCGCGCTTCTGCAGCATGGTCCAGACGTCCTTGTGATTCTTGTAGTAATCCTGGGCGCGCTCGATCACGTGCAGCATGTCGTGGGCGTTGTAGTTGAAGAAGCTGAAGCCGTTGCCGTCGCCGGTGTACTCGTTGTAGCTGAGCACGGTGTCGCGCAGGCCGCCGGTCTCGCGGACGATCGGCACGGTGCCATAGCGCATGGCGATCATCTGGCTTAGGCCGCAGGGCTCAAACTGGCTGGGCATCAGGAACATGTCACAGCCGGCATAGATGCGGTGCGCCAGTCCGCTGTCCATGGTGAAGCGGGCGGCCACACGGCCCTGGTACTCGCTCTCGGCCCAGCTGAAGAGATTGACATAGCGGCTCTCGCCCATGCCCAGCACCACCAGCTGCACGTCCTCGCTCATCAGGTCGGAGATGATGTAATCCACGAGGTCGAGACCCTTCTGGTTGCTCAGGCGGCCCACCATGCCGATGATCGGCACGTCGGGGTTGATCTCCAGGCCCAGCTCCTCCTGCAGGGCGCGCTTGCAGGCGGCCTTGCCGGAGAGATCGTCCACGCTGTACTTCGCCGCGATCCAGTTGTCCTCGGCGGGGTTGTAGTCCACGATGTCCAGGCCGTTCAGCACGCCGTAGAGCTGATGCTTGCGCGCGCGGAGCAGGCCGTCCAGGCGCTCGCCGTAGTAGGCGGTCTGGATTTCCTCGGCGTAGGAGGGGCTGACCGTGGTGATCATGTCCGTGTAGACCAGAGCGGCCTTCATGAAGTTCGCGCAGCCGAAGCACTCCAGCTTGTCGTCCGTCCACAGGCTGTCGCCCAGGCCCAGGATATCCTGCACCTCGCGGATGCCGAAGATGCCTTGATACTGCAGGTTGTGGATCGTGTAGATGGTGCGCATGTTGGCGTAGAAGGGCAGGTGCGCGTACTGGATCTTCAGCAGGGCCGGCACCATGCCGCTCTGCCAGTCGTGGGCGTGGATCACGTCGGGCTGGAAGTCGATCAGCGGCAGGGCGTTCAGGCAGGCGCGGCAGAAGAAGCCGAAGCGCTCGTACTCGTCACCGCCCATGCCGTAGATGTACGGACGGCCGAAGTAGAACTTGTTATCCACAAAGTACCAGGTGACCCCATTGTCCTGCAGCATCTCAATGCCGCAGTACTGCTTGCGCCAGCCGAGGCTGATCTCAAAGTCCACCACGTGCTTCATCTTTTCGACGAACTTCTGCGGGATCTGGCCGTAGAGGGGCAGAATCACGCGCACGTCATGGCCCTGGCCCGCGAGCACGGGCGTCAGCGCGCCAACCACGTCAGCCAGTCCGCCGGTCTTGATGAAGGGAACGCATTCGCTGGCGGTAAACAGAATCTTCATGGGCAGTTCCTCCGTTTCAGGTGATGCGGTTACGCTGAACGCCGCGCCGATCGACTTGTGAACCGGCGCGGCGTTGCGGCTTGGATCAGATCACCACGTTCTTCGCGATGACGATGGGATAGGCGTCGGGGCCGATCAGGCGCGCGTTGCGCTTGATGACAGCCTGCTTATCCAGGATGCAGTTCTCGATGTACGCGCCGGAATTGACCTGGCCGTCCTGCATGATGATGCAGTTCTTCACGTGAGCGCCGGCCGCGATGTGCACGCCGCGGAACAGCACGCTGTTCTCCACCGTGCCCTCGATCACGCAGCCGTCGGCCACCAGGGTGTTGGAGACGTGCACGTCGTCGCCGTAGCGGGCGGGCATCTCGTCGCGCACCTTGGTGTACACGGGCAGGTTCTCGGCGAACAGCCTCTTGCGGTTGTCGGCGTCGAGGATGTCCATGTTGAAGCGGAAGTAGCTCTGCACGGAATCCATCAGCCACACGGGGCCGGTGTACTGCCAGGCGTTGACATTGGCGGTGCCGCCGTCGATCATGGGCATCAGCACGTCGCGGTTCAGCTCATGCTGGCCGTGGGCGACCGCCTTGTCCACCAGGTTGCGCAGTGTCTCGCGCTTCATGATCAGCACATCCATGAAGGTGTTCTCATGGGTGGGATGGGTGGGCTCCACCTCCATGTCGGTCACCTTGCCGTTCTCGTCCACGGCGATGTAGGTGCCGAACTCCTCGCGGCGGATGGAGGGATCATTGGTGTACATCAGGGTGATCTCCGCGCCGGTCTCGATGTGATACTCGATGAAGGCGTCGATGTCGGCGTTGAAGATCATGTTGGAGTTGGCCAGCACGATGTACTGCTGCTTGGAGCGGGTCAGGTAGTTGGTGTTGGAGCGCAGCGCGTCCAGCATGCCGTTGTACACGCCCACGTTCTCACGGGTCAGGAAGGGAGCCAGGATGTGCAGGCCGTCGTTCTTGCCGTGCAGGTCCCATTCCTTGCCGCTGCCCAGGTGGTCCATCAGGCTGTGGTAGTTCTTCTGGGTGATAACGCCGACATTGCGGATGCCGCTGTTGACCAGGGAGGACATCAGGAAGTCGATCACGCGATAACGGCCGGCGACAGGCAGCGCGGCGATGGCCCGCATCATGGTCAGCTCGCGGAGCAGGGCATCGCCTTCACCTGTATAGATCATGCCCATTACATCTTTCATCGTATTCAAACCTCATTTCTTTCGATTTGATGGGAGAAATTGCGCTCAGAAGGTGGTGTCTTCGCCGACCTGCTGGCCCGCGGTCACCTTCACGCCGGCGGGCAGCGTCACACGGTTGCCGACCACGGCGATGTTGCCGGTCTCCTCGCCCACAATGGCACCGGGGCCCACGTCAGCGCCCTCAGCCACGATGGCGCGGCGAACCACAGCGCCGCGGCGGATGACCGCGTTGGGCATGACCACCGCGTCCGTCACGGTGGCGCCGGCCTCAACCTCCACACCGGAGAACAGCACGGAGTGCTCCACGCGGCCGTAGACCTGGCAGCCCTCGGTGATCAGGCTGTCGGTAACCTTGGCATCCTCGGCGATGTAGTGCGGGGCATAGCCGGGGTTGCGGGCGTAGACGCGCCACTTCTTGTCGTGCAGGTCGATGGGCATGGGCGTGGTCAGCAGGTCCATGTTGGCCTCCCAGAGGCTCTCGATGGTGCCGACGTCCTTCCAGTAGCCCGCGAAGTCGTAGGCCACCACGGTCTGCTTTTCAGCCAGCATACGCGGAATGATGTTCTTGCCGAAGTCGTTGGAGGAAGCCTTGTCCTCCTCGTCCTCGATCAGGTACTTGCGCAGTTTTTCCCAGGTGAAGATGTACACGCCCATGGAGGCCTTGTTGCTCTTGGGCTTCTTGGGCTTCTCCTCGAACTCCACCACGTTGTCGTCCGCGTCGGTGTTCATGATGCCGAAGCGGCTGGCTTCCTCCCACGGCACCTCGCGCACGGCGATGGTCGCGTCCGCGTTGTGCTTCACGTGGTGGTTGAGCATGGCGTTGTAATCCATCTTGTAGATGTGGTCACCGGAGAGGATGAGCACATAGTCCGGATTGTACTGCTCGATGAAGGCCATGTTCTGGTAGATGGCGTTGGCGGTGCCGCGATACCACTCGCCCACCTTGCCCTTCTGATAAGGGGGCAGCACAAACACGCCGCCGTGGGAAACGTCCAAGTCCCAGGGTGCGCCGCTGCCGATGTAGGCATTGAGCTCCAGGGGCTGATACTGGGTCAGCACGCCGACCGTGTCAATGCCGCTGTTGGTGCAGTTGGACAGGGGGAAGTCGATGATCCTGTACTTGCCGCCATAGGGAATCGCAGGCTTGGCGACATTCTTGGTCAGAATGCCCAGCCGGCTTCCCTGACCGCCTGCCAGCAGCATGGCAATACAAGTCTTTTTCGTCATCATCGGGAACACACACTCCTTCATATGTTGATCCAGTAAGCCGGTTTTCCCCGGTTGCAAAGACCCTTGCGGGCCAAGTTGCCTTTCTCGTGCGCGGGCCGCCTGCCCGCTCATCTTCTCTTCTTGACCTCTCCTATTTTAACCGCAAATCCCTCGTTTCGTCAAGTAGATTTTGCAAAAATCGGTAAATTGAACGCACGATACGAACATTTTTGGCAAACATGACGATGAGCTGTTTTGTGTTTCAAATCTGTTACTGTTGATTGACAAAAACATTTCATCCATCCTATCTTCTTTTCTGGTTCTTCACGAAAAGTTAGGGAAACGAATCGAAAGGAACCTGACGAGCGTAAAGAAGAAGAGGTTGTCACGGTACCCATAAGCTAAACGCTTGGCA
>CADASK010000017.1 GCA_902790495.1 uncultured Eubacteriales bacterium | reverse complement strand
GACCAAAGGGCTTTGCGATCGCCCTTTGGAAACCTTCGCGGGTTCCGCGCCTGCGGGCGCGGGCAGGGGGCTTTGCGGTCGCCCCCTGCACCCCTTCGCATCGTCTCTTAACGCAAACTGAATTCCATGGCTGATAGATAATACTTAGCTTTAGTGCTTCAGCCTCTTATCGCACTTCCGCGCAAGCCATGTGCCAAAGGACTGCATCACCTGCACCAGGATCACCAGCACAATCACCGCGAGGTACAGCACCGCGTACTTGTAGCGGTTGTAGCCCACCATGATGGCGATCTTGCCCAGACCGCCGCCGCCGATGGCGCCGCTCATGGCCGTGTAGCCCAGAATCGTGGTGATCGCCAGGGTGAAGTTCGTGATCAGCGACGGCACCGCCTCGGGCAGCATCACCCGCAGCAGAATCTGCATCGGCGTCGCGCCCATGGACTGGGCCATCTCGATGATGTTCGGGCTGACCTCCCGCAGGCTGGACTCCACCAGCCGCGCCACAAAGGGGAAGGCCGCGATAACCAGCGGCACGATGGACGCCGTGGTGCCCACCGAGGTGCCCACGATGACGCGGGTCAGGGGGATCACCATCACGATGAGGATCAGGAAGGGCACCGAGCGCAGCAGGTTGATGATGACGTTGAGGGCCTTCATGAGCGGGGCCGGCAGCGGCCGGATGCCCTTCTCGTCGCCCGCGACGATCAGCATGCCCAGCGGCAGGCCGATCACGATGGCGAAGAAGGTCGCCACGAAAGTGACGTACACCGTGTCCCACAGGCCCTGGGGAAAGTCGCGCTGAAAGATCTCCCAGGCCTCCGCCATGGCCTCGGGGGTAAAGGCGCGCTCAAACTGGTTCATTCGCTCACCTCCTCACCGCTGTTCACGCCGTAGTTGGCCTCCACCTGCACGGAGACGTCCGGCTCGGCGCTGAGGTACTTCACGGCCTCCGCCAGCACGTCCGGCCCGCCGGGGATGTCCAGCAGCATGTAGCCGTAGACCTTGTCCCCCACGGTGCGCGTGGAGGCGTTGAGGATGCTGGCCGCGATGCTGCGCTCCATGGCCATGGAGGCAATGAGGGGCTTGTCCGCGGCGGCGGCCCCGTGGAAGGTGATGCGCACGGCCTGGCCGCGCACCCGGGTCACGGCGTCCATGTCCGCCATCTCCGGGTAGACCAGGCTGCGGGTCGCCTTCGCCCGCGGGTTGGAGAACACCGCGCTCACGTCGCCCTCCTCCACCACCGTGCCGTTCTCCAGGATGGCGACGCGGTTGCAGATCTCCTGCACCACGCTCATCTGGTGGGTGATGACGATGACCGTGATGCCCATCTTGCGGTTGATCTCGCGGATCAGTTCGAGGATGGCGTGGGTCGTCTTCGGGTCCAGGGCGCTGGTGGCCTCGTCGCACAGCAGCACCGAGGGGTTGGTCGCCAGGGCGCGGGCGATGGCGACACGCTGCTGCTGGCCGCCGGAGAGCTGGGCCGGGTAGGCGTTGGCCTTGTCCGGCAGACCCACCGTCTCCAGCAGCGCCCGGGCGCGGGCCTCGGCCTCCTGCTTCGGCATATGGGCCAGGCGCAGGGGCAGCATCACGTTGTGCAGGCAGGTGCGCTGCATCAGCAGGTTGAAGGACTGGAAGATCATCGTCACCCGGTGGCGCATCTCCCGCAGCTGCTTTTTATCCAGCGAGCTCAGGTCGGTGCCGTCCAGCAGCACCGCGCCCTCGGAGGGCCGCTCCAGCATGTTGATGCACCGCACCAGCGTGGATTTGCCCGCGCCGCTCATGCCGATGATGCCGTAGATATCCCCATCGCGGATGGTCAGGTTGACGTGCTTGAGCGCGTCCACCGGCCCGTCCGCCGTCACAAAGCTCTTGGACAGGTTTCTCAGTTCAATCATAGAAAGCCTCCATGGCGGCGCAGCGGCCGCCCGATGCAAGTATAGCGGCATGGGGCGGGAGTGTCAAGCGCCGCGCCGCCCCTTGGGGCCCATCGGCCCGGCGCGCGGAAAGATGTCAAAAAGGAAATGGAATGATTTAGATATTGTTACAAAAATCTTACAGAATACTTGACAAAGTGATGTCCGCACGTTACAATGTTTACGAATAGGCCAATGGCCATCCTGGAACAGGAAAGGAGAGACAAGCACATGAAAAGACTGCTTACCCTTATGCTGGCCCTCGCGCTGGCGCTGGGAGTGTGCGGCGCCATGGCAGAAGCCTCGGGTCTGCCGCCCTACAGCTATCCCTTCGCCGATGAGGAACCCATCCTCGCCGCCGTCGCCAACTACATGGTGACCGCGGAGGAGTTCGGCTACACCCCCGAGGAGGGCGGCGTGCTGATCCCCGCGCCCATCGTGCTGAAGATGGACGTGAACGAGGACGAGACGCAGGCCAAGGTCTACGGCAACTTCTGGCTCTTCGCCTACAAGCTCGAGGGCAAGATCCTGATGTGCACCGCGGGCGGCGAATGCCCCGGCGTCATGCAGCTGGAGAAGAAGGACGGCGCCTGGGCCGTGACCTCCCTGGAGGTTGCGGAGGAGGGCGAGGCCTTCGAGGCCAGCATCAAGAAGCTCGCCGGCGGCGATGAGGCGCTGGAAAAAGAGTACGCCGTCTCCAGCGACGCCACCGAGGGCTACCTGCCCCAGTACCGCCGCGCCTTCGTCCTCGCCTACGCGCAGGCAAACGAGCTGGATATCGAGGCCTTCCAGGACTACGGCTGGGATCCGGTCAGCATCACCGACTGACACCGCTGCCGGAACCCCGCTGTGACCATAAGATAAGGAGGAAGAACGAACCATGTCCAAGAGAATCCTTGCCCTCGCGCTGGCCGCCATGCTGATGGTCGGGCTGGCTGCTCCCCTCTCCGCCAAGGCCGTGTTCACCATGTATGTCTACACGACCAACGGCAAGACCCTGAATGTCCGCACCGAGCCGGCTACGGGCAATAACGTCATCGGCCAGCTGGACTTCGGCACGGAGGTGGCCGTCGACTACCACCTGGGCAACGGCTGGACCGCCCTGATGGGCGCGGGCGCCTATGAGCACGTGTATGTGCAGACCCGCTTCCTGGTGAACGAGAAGCCCACCGCCCGTCCCGCCAACTACACCGACACCAACACCAAGAGCACCGGCTACGCCGACACCCTCGACGAGATGAACCGCCTCTGGAAGACCCTGAAGGTCGTGGCCCCCTACCGCATCATGGTGCGCCCGACCCGCGCCAGCGGCTGGGTCAACCTGCGCTTCGGCCCCAGCAAGTCCACCGGCGTGATGGCGACCCTGAAGGCCAACGACGAGCTGAACGTGATCGCCGAGCTGAAGGGCTGGTATCAGGTGCAGGATCCCAACACCGGCTACGTGGGCTATGTCAGCTCCTCGTACGTGGTGAAGTAAGGGACGCCCGATACCCGCAGACATAAGGAGGAAAGAATCCAATGAAAAAGCTTTTTGCTCTGATGCTGTGCGCCGCCCTGCTGCTGTGCGGCACCGCCTTCGCCGAGACCGCTGAGCCCGCCGCGGCGCAGAAGGAATACCTGGGCACCCTGAATGTCAACGGCGCCTTTGAGATCAAGTGCAAGATCCCCGAGGGCTACACTGTGAACATCATCGACTCCACCAACACGATGATCACCGCCGTCGTGTCCTCCCAGGACAAGAACAAGCCCACCATCATCACCAACGTCGCCTTCAGCGACATGTACACCGTGGACGGCAAGGCCCTGAAGATGAACGACCTGACCGAGGAGGAGCTCGCCGAGATCCAGGCCACCTTCATGGATCAGATGGACGACGTCACCTTCGAGTACACCGAGTCCGCCTACGGCACCAAGCTGATGATCGTGCGCGGCAAGATCAACGACGTGAGCGTGGTGGACTTCTACAGCATCTACGAGTCCTATGAGATCGACTGCGTCGTGACCTTCGAGCCCGACTCCGAGGTGACCACCCTGTCCGAGGAGCAGGTCGCCATGATGCTGGACTTCTTCAGCGAGATGGATTTCAACAAGATGTAATCTCATATCAGTACAAAGCAGCCCGCAGGAGACCATCAGCGTCTCCCGCGGGCTTTCTCATTTTTTGCCACCCCTGACAGGGTTTGTTCTTTCTGTGTTCTCCTCTTGACAGGTCTCCCCCTCAGAAGGTATCTATTTTCCTCGGAGGGATGCACTTATGATTATCGTATTGAAGCAGGGCACCGCCCAGCGCGAGATCGACAGCCTGACCGCGCGGATCACCGCCATGGGCGACATCACCGTGACGCCCATCATCGGCACCGACCTGACCATCCTGGGCCTGGTGGGCGACACCACCCGCGTGGATGAAAACCAGATCGAGAGCCAGCACTGCGTGGAGCGCATCATGCACGTGGCCGAGCCCTTCAAGAAAGCCAACCGCATGTTCCACCCGGTCAACACCACCGTCCGCGTGGGCGGCAGCGTCATCGGCGGCGAGGCCCTGACCGTCATCGCCGGCCCCTGCTCCGTGGAGAGCGAGGAGCAGATCGTGGGCATCGCCAAGGCGGTCAAGGCGGCCGGCGCGACCCTGCTGCGCGGCGGCGCGTTCAAGCCCCGCACCTCGCCCTACTCCTTCCAGGGTCTCAAGTACGAGGGCCTGGAGCTGCTGCAGGCCGCGCGCCGGGAGACCGGGCTGCCGGTGGTCAGCGAGCTGATGAGCCCCATGGACATCGACGTGTTCATGGACAAGGTGGACGTGATCCAGGTCGGCGCGCGCAACATGCAGAACTTCGACCTGCTGCGCCAGCTGGGCCGCATCGACAAGCCCATCCTGCTCAAGCGCGGCCTCTCCGCCACCATCGAGGAGTGGCTGATGAGCGCCGAGTACATCCTCTCGGAGGGCAACCCCAACGTGATCCTCTGCGAGCGGGGCATCCGCACCTTCGAGACCTACACGCGCAACACGGTGGATCTGGGGGCCATCCCCGCGGTGAAGCGGCTGAGCCACCTGCCCGTGCTGGTGGACCCAAGCCACGGCACCGGCAAGGCGTGGATGGTGGAGCCCATGGCCCGGGCGGCCATCGCCATCGGCGCGGACGGCATCATGGTGGAGGTACACAACGATCCCGCCCACGCCCTGTGCGACGGCCAGCAGTCCATCAAGCCAGAGGTTTTCTCCGAGGTGATGAAGGATCTGCGCGCCATCGCGGGCGTCATCGGGAGAAGTGTGTAATTATTCATCCATAAAGTCCAACACCGGGCCGTCGCCTGTGCGCTCGGGCTGGGCGTCGAAGCGGTAATCGCGGAAATAATACTCGTCGTCCCGCTCGGTGATCTCGCGGTACACATGGCAGGGCGCACCGAAGGCCACCACGTTGGCGGGGATATCCTTTGTCACGATGCTGCCCGCGCCGATCACGCTGTTGTCGCCGATGGTCACGCCGGGCAGGATCACCACGTTCGCGCCGAGCCACACGTTGCTGCCCAGGCGGATCGGGAAGGAATACATGCCGTCGCCGCGGTGCTTCGGGGAGATCGGATGGCCGGTGGTGCACAGGGTGACGTTCGGCCCGAAGAGGCAGTGGTCGCCGATCTCGATCTTCCAGTCGTCGATGAAGGTCGCGCCCTGGTTGAAATAGCAGCCCTCGCCGATGGAGATATGCTTGCCGATGGTGAACTTCAGCGGCGGAACGATCCACACGTTCTTGCCGCAGGCCCCGAACATCTCGGGGTTCATCTCCATGCGCTCGCGGTTGGCCTCCGCCGGAAGGGCGTTGAACCGCGCCAGCACCTCCCGCGCCCGGGCCTGCATCGCCATGTTCTCCGCGTCGTCCAGCCACATATAGCCGGCCTTCATTCTCTCCTGCTCTGTCATTTGCCTGTGTCCTCCTCTGGTCCTCAGGATGATAGCCCGCTCCTGGGCCTCCGCGTTCCATTATACCGGGAGGACCGGGTTTCTTCAATCATGAATTTCATTTGAAGCTTTGTTCTTGAAGCAAGGAGATTTCCCATGTCTGAAACAGCCTCTCATCCCATGCAGATCCGCCTGGCCACGCCCGACGACCTCCCCCAGCTGCTGGCGATCTACGCCCGTGCCCGCGACTTCATGGCCTCCCACGGCAATCCCCGCCAGTGGGCCGCCCGGGGCTGGCCGCCGGAGGAGCTGATCCGCCAGGACATCGAGCGGCGGAAGAGCTACGTCTGCGTGACCGACCACGTGGCGGGCGTGTTCTACTTCGACGTGGGCCCGGACATCGAGCCCACCTACCGCGTCATCCGCGACGGCCGATGGCTCAGCGACACCCCCTACGGCGTGGTGCACCGCATCGCCGCCGACGGCAGCGCCAGGGGCATCGGCGCCCGGTGCATCGACTGGGCCTTTGAACAGTGCGGCCACCTGCGCATCGACACCCATCCGGACAACACCGTGATGCAGAACCTCCTGGGCAAGCTCGGCTTCACCCGCTGCGGAATCATCTCCATCGCGGAGGACGACGACCCGCGCCTGGCGTATGAGAAAATCAGCGGTTCCGCCGCCACCTGATTCTATCCGCAGAAAAAGTACGAAAAAATATTTTCTCTGACCCCTTTACAAAGCGCTGGTTCTGTGCTATGATACTGCCTGTTGAGGGGCATTAGCGCAGCTGGTAGCGCACCACACTGGCAGTGTGGGGGTCAGCGGTTCGAATCCGCTATGCTCCACGGACCTTGAAAGCCAACGCTTTCAAGGTTTTTTTGTGTCTCTGCGGAGGGACAAAAACGCCCACCCCGCCTCCTTTCCTGTACTTTTGTACAGTGACAGGCCGCAGAGGGTGTGCTATAATCAGGTGAGAGAATGGGACAACCCTAAGGAGATCACGCTATGGCACAGCCGCCCGTCATTCGCCGAACGGAGAAGCTGCGGGAAGCCGCGGCGCTGCTGAAGGAGAGAAGGATCGTGTACCTCTCCGCCTTTTTCTACAGCGGAAAAACGATCTTTTTGGATCAGCTCTGCGAGGCCTGGGACGGGCCCGTGCTGCGCTACCGCTCCGACAGCGGCGACTGGGCCGCCTTCCACAGCCAGGCCGTGCGGGAGCGGGAGGCCCTGCTCGTCATCGACGGCCTCGACCCGGCGCCGGACATGAACACCGCGGAGCTGACGGCCCTGCTGGCCGGCCTGGGCGAAGGGCAGTGCGCCATCCTGGCCGGGCGCGGGCAGATGCCGGCGGAGCTGCACAGCCTGTGCGCCTCGGGCGTCATCGCGACGCTGGACCGGGACTTCATCATGTTTGACCCGGAGGAGATCGTTCAGCTCTTCCTCGAGTACGGCATCGAGCTGCTGCCGCCGGAAGTGCGCCTGATCCGGGAGCAGCTGTGGGGCTGGGCTTTCAGCCTGCACATGCTGGCCCAGCAGATCCTCCGGCGGGGCCGTGAGCCCTTCCGTGCCCGGATCGACGACACCCGCGCAGACATCAAGCGCATCCTGATCACGGACGTGGTGCTGGCCTTCCCGGAGCAGGAGCGGCAGCTGCTCTACAGCCTCTCGCCCTTCGAGCGCTTCTCCGAGGATATGGCCCGCCTGGTCACCGGGCGGAACGACGCGCCCCGCCTGATGGAGGAGATCGCCCGGAAATCCCACCTGCTGCTGCGCAGCGGCGAGGACGTCTACACCTTCATCCCCATCGTCCGGCAGGCGCTGTTCGCCCAACTGCGCAGCCTCTACACCCAGGATTACATCAACGGCCAGTACAAGCGCGCGGCCCTCTACGAGGAGCTGCAGAACCGGATCCCCCAGGCCATCTCCTATTACAGGCAGCTCGGGGACGTGGAGAAGATCCGGGAGCTGCTGATCCGGGACACCTTCAACCGGCTGGCGGACGGCGATTACGTCGACCTGCGGGACGGCTACGCCCTGCTGCGGGAGGAGACCATCCTCACCTACCCCGAGCTGATCAAGGGCAAGTGCATCATCGAGTGCCTGCAGGGCCACGCGGAGGAGAGCGAAAGGTGGTACGAGGCCCTGGAGGCCTTCATCCGCCGGACGCCCGCCCGGGACGCCCGCCGCCAGACCGCCCTGGAGGCCAGGGCCTACCTGGATCTGTCCCTCGCCCACCGCGGCTCCCGGAACACCCTCAAGCGCCTCCTGGCCGTCGCCAGGGCCCCCGGCCTGCTCCGCTCCGCCGCCTGGCGCAACGGCTTCAGCGTGTCGGGCAACAGCGTCAGCCTGCTCAACGGCGGCCTGGATTTCTGCCGCTGGGTGCCCCACGGATGGAGCATCTACCGCCTTTTCCGGCAGCCCATCGAGCTGGCGCTGGGCCGCAGCGGCAGCGGCGTGTCGGACGTGGCCATCGCCGAGTGCGAGCTGGAATCTCGCCTGGACGGCGACTACACCGCCGCCCTGATGAAGGTGCGGGACGGCCTGCAGCGCGCGGCGGACAACCCGGAAATCACCTACGCCGCCATCGGTGTCCAGAGCCGTATCGAGGCCGCCCAGGGCCACCTGGACGCCGCCCTCTCCATGATCGATCACGCCATCGCCTCCCTGTCCGACCGCCAGCCCCGCAGGCTGCGGGAGAACCTGAATGTCTACCGGCTGCAGCTGATGCTGCTGCGCGGGGACATCGCCGACGCCCGCAGCTGGCTGGAGACCCAGGCCCCGGACGAGACCAGCGACTTCGTGATCCTCGACCGCTACCGCTACATGCTGAAGCTGCGGCTGTACATCATCCTCGCCCGGCACGACCGGGTGCCCTTCCTCGTGACGCTGCTGAGGCAATACGCCGAGCGCTACGACAGGCCCTACATCCGCATCCAGCTGGGCCTGCTGGAGGCCATCTCCCTCTACCGGGACGGCAGCGACGCGTGGCGCGGCCGGCTGCGCGAGGCCCTGAGCCTGGCCAAACGCTACGGCCTGTGCCGCGTGATCGCCGCCGAGGGCATCGCCATCATCGACCTGCTCAACGAGCTGCCCCTCTCCGGGGACCCCTGGGAGCAGGGCGTGCTGGCCCTGACCCGCCGCCAGGCCGCCCTCTACCCCAACTACATGAAGCAGACGGCCGCCAAGCCGGTCTTCACCGACCGGGAATACCAGGTGTACTCGCTGATGATCGCGGGCTACCGGAACGCCAAGATCGCCTCGATCCTCGGCATCTCGGAGCGAACGGTCAAGTACTTCTGCGGACTCATCTATCAAAAGCTCCACGTGGGCACAAGGGCGGAGGCGCTCAGCCGCGCCGCGGAACTGGGGGATATCAAATGAAGAAGATCATCACGCTGCTTTTCCTGGCCGGATTGCTGCTGGCCTGCGCCGGCGCGGGCGCCGAGGGCGACTTCACCCTGCTGATGTATCTGTGCGGCTCCGACATGCCGGAGGACGCCTGCGAGGACATCTACGAGATGGGCCTGGCCGAGACCGGCGAGAACGTCAACCTTGTGGTGCTGGCGGGCGGCTCGTCGGAATGGGTGTTCGACGAGATCGAGGGCGGCACCCGGAACCTGGTCACCATCCGCGACGGGTATTTTGAGTCCGTCACGGACTGGGGCTGGGCCTCCATGGGCAGTCAGGAAAGCCTGGAGGAGTTCCTCGCCTACGGCCTCACGGAGTATCCGGCGGAGCGGACGGCTGTCATCCTCTGGGATCACGGCGCGGGCTCGGAGGCAGGCATCTGCTTTGACGACACCACGGCGGATCAGGACGGCCTGTCCCTGCTGGAGATCGACGGGGCGCTGCGGACGCTGGAGCGGGAGCTGGACGGCTTCCACATCGACCTGTTCGGCTGCGACGCCTGCATGATGGCGACCTACGAGATGGCCGTGATGCTCTCGCAGTACGACATCGACTACTTTGTGGCCAGCGAGGAGCTGGAGCCCGGCGCGGGCTGGCATTACACGCCCTGGCTGGAGGCCCTCGACCGCAACCCGGCCCTGCCCACATCGGAGCTGTGCACCCTCATCGCGGACAGCTACATGAAGGCGGGCCTGGAGGACTACCCGGACGACTACCTGACCCTCAGCGCCGTCGACCTGCGGCAGATGCAGCCCCTGCAGGCGGCCATGGAGGGCCTCGGCGCATCCCTGCACACGGAGCTGGCGGACGGCAGGGCCGCCGAGCTGCGGCGCGGGCGCAGCCGCCTGTACACCTTCGGCTCCTTTGTGGACGGCAGCTGGGACATGGTGGACCTGGGCGCGATGCTGGACGCCTACGCGCACCTGGATCCCGGCGGGGCGGCGGAGGCGCGGACCGCGCTGAACAGCGCCGTGCTCTTCAGCCGGCAGACGGACAACCTGAACCCCTGCTGCGGCCTCTCGGTGCTGATCCCCCAGGACACGAAGAACGAGTTCGAGAGCTACGCCGCGGGCCTGGATCTCTCGCTGTACATCCCCAACTGGACGGGCTTTGTGAAGGCCTACGCCGGCCAGCTGACCGGCGGCAGCTACAGCTTCGGCCAGACCACGCCCCAGAACATCACCGGCTCGGGCTTCCTGGCGAACATCGCGGGCATCTTCCAGACCGGCGCGTGGAGCTGGGACGAGGACGATCAGGTCTATGTGGAGGAGGAGGCGTCCGACATCGCGATCTCGGCGGGAGAGGGCGACTACGCCTTCAGCGCCACCCTGACGCCGCAGGATCTGCAGTACCTGGACTACGTCGAGGGCATGCTGATGATGGACGTCAGCGACGAGGAGATCTTCGCCTTCGTCGACCTCGGCCTGATGCAGAACAACGTGATCGACTGGAACAGCGGCGCGATCTACAGCCTCTTCGACGGGGCCTGGCCCATCCTGGACGGCCAGCTGGTGCCGCTGTACGACCAGATCAACAACGAGTACGGCCGGCGGAGCCTGATCCCCGTGAAGCTCAACGGCGAGTACACCTACCTGGTGGTCGAGTTCCCCGCGGGCAGCGCCGAGGGCCGCATCATCGGGGCCAACGCGGGCTACGACGAGAACGGCCTGCCTATCCGCCACACGACCCGCCTGCAGGCGGGCGACCGCATCGTGCCGGTCTACACCATGTACTACAGCACGGAGGAGGACGAGGACGCGGAGCTGGAGGAGGACGAGTTCGAGGGCGACGAGATCATCTGGCGGGACGGTCTGACCGTCACCTTTGAGGAGCTGGGGGACGAGGGCGAGCCGATGGAGATGATGTTCTGCTTCATTCTCAACGACGTCTTCGGTGACTGGGATATGACGGATGTCATCGCGTTCGAGGTGTAAAGGAATTCCGCGCCTGCGGGCGCGGGCAAAGGGCTTTGCGGTCGCCCTTTGCAAACCTTCGCATCGCCTTTCATTAGGTTTGGCATTCCTGCCGAGGAATGTCCGACCCAACCTGTACCAAAGGACAGTAGCCGGCGGAGGGCCGGCGGACTATAATGCTTTCAGCTCGAACGAGCAAGCAAGATATGGAGGTATGACCCATGAAAAAGCTTTTGTGCGCCCTGCTCATGCTGTGCATGCTGATGACCGCCGCCTTTGCGGAGGACACCGCCGAACTGACCTGGGAGGCTTTCGAGCCGGTCCTGGAGGCCGCCGGCGTGAGCGGCGACTTCTACACCTTCGAGGACATCGCCGTCAAGATCTGGCTGCCCGAAGGCCTCAACCCCGTGGAGCTGACCGAGGAAGCCGTGGAGAAGGGCTTCATCGGCTATTTCATGCCCGATGACCAGTCCGCCTCCGTCGGCATCACCTATGTGGACGTGAACGGCATGTCCCTGGAGGAGTATGCCCAGTGGCTGGCCTCCGAGGCCGGCGCCACCGAGGTCGAGATGGGCACCGTCAACGGCCTGCCCTGCGTGTCCTACAGGCTGCCCGCCCAGGACACCGTCAGCGTGGCCTTCACCACCGAGGCCGGCTACGTGTTCGAGGTGACCTGCGCTCCCTACTCCGAGGAGAACGCCGAGCTGGTCTGGGGCGCTGTGATCTCTTCGATCCAGGCCGCTGAGTGATTCCGCTTATCTCTGGCAAAAAGCCGGATTGGACCCATGTCCATCCCCGGCTTTTTTTGCGCCCGCGCGCACAGACGCATTGCGCGCTTCCCCCATCGGCGCTATAATCAGTCTGTCCGCCCAGCGCGGCCACATTCCCTATCCGGGAAGGAGAATCACGATGCTTGAGCGCTTCTTTCACCTGAAGGAGAACGGCACGAACGTCCGCACGGAGGTCATCGCCGGGGCCACCACCTTCGCCACCATGGCCTACATCCTGGCGATCAATCCCGCCATCCTGTCCGCCGCCGGCATGGACTTCGGCCGGGTCTTCTCCGCCACCGCCATCGCTTCCTTTATCGCCACCCTGTTTATGGCCCTGAAGGCGAACCTGCCCTTCGGCCTGTCGGCGGGCATGGGACTGAACGCCTTCTTCGCCTACACGGTCTGCCAAGGCATGGGCTACTCCTGGCGCTGGGCCCTGTCCGCCATCCTGGTGGAGGGCGTCATCTTCCTGCTGATGACCTTCTTCAACCTCCGCGAGGCCATCGTCAACGGCATCCCGGCCAGCCTCAAGCGCGCCATCGGCGCGGGCATCGGCCTGTTCATCGCCTACATCGGGCTGAAGGACGCGGGCATCATCGTCGCGGATCCCGAGGGCACGCTGTCCGCCCTGAGCGAGGAGTGGTTCCGGGGCACCGCGGGCCTGGCCATGCTGGGCCTGGTGCTCACGAGCGCGCTGCTGCTGTTCAAGGTGAAGGGCGCGCTGCTGCTGGGCATCATCGGGACGACCCTGATGGGCATCCCCCTGGGCGTCACCCACTACGCCGGCGGCAGCTACCTGCCCAGCGCGCCTTATTTCTGCGAATTTGCCTTCGGCGAGATCTTTGCCAGCGGCCAGTCCATCTTCGACTTCAGCATGGTCGTGTTCACCTTCCTCTTCGTGGATATGTTTGACACCGTGGGCACGCTGATCGCCTGCGCGGGCAAGTCCGGCATCATCCAGCCGGACGGCTCCATCCCCCGCTGCCGCGATGCCCTCTTCGCCGACGCCGTGGGCACCACCGCCGGCGCCATCCTGGGCACGTCCACGGTCACCACCTATGTGGAGAGCTCCTCCGGCGTGGCCATCGGCGGGCGCACCGGCCTCACCTCGGCGGTCACCGCCCTGCTCTTCCTCGCCGCCCTCTTCCTGCAGCCGCTGTTCGGCTCCGTCCCGGCGGCCGCCACCTCGCCCGCGCTGATCATCGTCGGCCTGATGATGATGTCCCCCATCCGCAGCATCAACTTCGAGGATCTCTCCGAGGGCCTGCCCGCCTTCATGACCATCATCATGATGGTCTGCGCCTCCTCCATCTCCGACGGCATCATGTTCGGCGTGCTGTTCTATGTGGCGGTGAAGTTCATCTCCGGCAGGCGGAAGGAGCTGCAGCCCGTCATGCTGGTGCTGGCGGCGCTGTTTATCCTCAAGACCGTCGTCGGGCTCTTCACCTGACGCCCACCTCGGACGGATCATCCATTTTCCATTATGCTTGTCATAAGCCGGTTCTTATGTTATAATAGCGGTGCTATCCTGTGTCAGGAGGGAGCCGGATGATCAACCTCAAGCACATCACAGCCATCATGACCATTGTCCGCGAGGGCTCCATCACCGCCGCGAGCAAGAAGCTCTTCATCTCCCAGCCTGCCCTCTCCCAGACCATCAAGCAGGTGGAAAAGGATCTGGGCGCGCCCATCTTCAGCCGCGAGACCCACCGCATCGAGCTGACCCTAGAGGGTAAGCTGTACATGGAGGCGGCCCAGCAGATGCAGATGATCGACCGCAACCTGCACGCCAGCATCGCCGACGTCAAGGAGCAGGTGCACGGCCGCTTCAGCCTGGGCATATCCACCCAGCGCGGCCTGCAGCTGCTGCCCCAGGTGATGCCCGACTTTCTGCAGCGCTATCCCCACGTGCAGATCCAGCTGCAGGAGGAAGGCAGCGGCCGGCTGGAGCACATGGTCAGCGAGGGCCAGTGCGACGTGGCCTTCGTGACCACCAACAGCAAGCGCAATCACCTGCACTATGTGCTGATCGAGAACGAGCGGCTGGTACTGCTGGCGGCCAAGACCACCGAGCTGGCCCACCGCTATCCCGACGGGACGACCCTGGACATCACCGAGGCGGAGGGGGAAAACTTCATCTCCATGAGCCAGGGCCACAGCGTCCGCTCCGTGCAGGATCAGCTCTTCCGCGAGAACGGGATGAACCCGCGCATCCTCCTGGAGACCCACAACCTCGAGGCAGCCAAGTCCATCGCGGCCCGGGCCAACGCCGTGTTCCTGGTGCCCAACGTCTATGTGACGGACAGCATGGTGGACCGCTACCGCACCCATGTGTATCCCATCAGCAACCGCAGCTACGAGCGGCATTTCTACTTCTGCTATCAGCAGGGGATGTACCTGACGCGCTACGTGCGGGATCTGGTGCACATCGTCTGCGACAAGCTGCATGTGCCCTGCAATCTGCCGGAAGATGAGGCGGTCTGACACTATATCTCAAAGCACACTTATCAAACAAGAAGACGGGCGAAGGGGTGCAGGGGGCTCGGAGCGCCCGGAAAACTCCATATTATGGAGTTTTCAGCGGAGAGCGGGCGGCAGCCCCGGACCGATCGCAAAGCCCCCTGCCCGCGCCCGCAGGCGCGGAACCTAAAAAACGCGGACGCATTTGTCATGATGCGTTCGCGTTTTTGTGTGCAGCCCTCTCAGTCAGCGCCAGGGCGCTGACACCTCTCCCAGAGGGAGAGGCAAGATGATCGCTGCCCCTGCCGCAGACGAGCCTCCATCCCCTTGGCTCTCCCCTTGGGAGAGCTGTCAGCCGTCAGGCTGACTGAGAGGGCTCCCCCATCGCTTCCTTGACGGGATCAATCCCCTGGGCCCAGCGGATCATCTCCCACGGCACATGGCAGTAGCCGCCGGGGTTCTTGTCCAGGTACTTCTGGTGATACTCCTCCGCGCTGTAGAAGTGCTCCAGCGGCTGGGCCTCCACGGCCAGGTGCTGGCCGACCTGCTCCTGCAGCCGCCCCAGCTCCTCCCGCACGGTGGCCTCGTCCGCCGCGTCCGTCCAGTAGATGCCCGTGCGGTACTGGTGGCCGACGTCATGGCCCTGCTGATCCACACTCACTGGGTCGATGATGCGGAAGAAGAGCCGCAGCAGCGCCCGCAGCGGCAGGGCCTGCTCGTCATAATCGACGCGCACGGTCTCCGCATGGCCGGTGTTCTCGTGCTTGACCTGTTCATAGCTGGGATGGGCGGTGTTCCCGTTGGCGAAGCCGACCTCGGTGGCGAGGACGCCGCGGAGGGAGGCGAGGTATTTTTCCACGCCCCAGTAGCAGCCTCCGGCGAGATAGATGGTGCGCATGGGCAATGCTCCTTTCTCTATTGAAACTGCATTTCGACAGCAGAGGTTCCGCGCCTGCGGGCGCGGGCAAAGGGCTTTGCGATCGCCCTTTGCAAACCTTCGCCCGCCGCCTTTATGCAGCTTTTGTAATCATATAGTTTGCCTAAACAGATGCGGCCCGAAGAGTCCAGAGGCGATCGGAAAGCCTCTGGTCGCCGCCCGCAGGCGGCGAAACCCCTTGCGAAAGAGTCTTGAGAAAGACGGATTTCTCAGACCCCTCTCCACAGAGGCTTGATCCTCTGCGTCAGGGGCGTATCGCCGGGGATGCACCCCAGCTCCGCGCCGATGAGGGTGGCGAAGTGTTTGTTGATGCAGTCCAGCACCAGATCCGGCGTGGTCTGGTCATCCCACACCGCGCACTGGTCAAAATAGGGCCAGAACATGAACTTCATGTAGTCCCGGATAAACTCTACGCACAGCGGAATCTTCTTCGGCCGAGCCACCAGCTCGGCCCGCACGTCCGCGATGGTCTGGTCGATGATCGCATCGGCCATCGTCGGGCAGGGCGGGGCCTCAATCAGCGCCCGGGCACTCATCTTCGACAGCCGCGTCAGGCAGGCCTCGAGGTTTTGGGTGAAGGCCTCGCGCCCGCAGGGCTTGCCGTGGAGCTCCGCGGCCATCAGCTGCACCGCGCCGTATGCCTCCGCCAGCAGGGCGGTGACGACCTTCTCCGGCAGGGTGCCCTCGGTGGCCACGTGCTGGATGCGCTCCTGCATGATGACCGAGCCCACCAGGGAGCGCTTCACATAGTAGCCCGCGGCCCGGTTGTGGCCGTGGCGCACGGTCACGTCCTTCAGCAGGGCGATGCTGTAGCCGCCGTGCAGCAGGCGCAGGCCCATGTCCAGATCCTCGCCGAAATCGTGCCGGTAGAGATAGCGCAGGAACACGTCGCGGCGGATGGCGGTGGCCACGTCGTTCAGCGCGCCGAAGCGGTGCTGGGCGTCCTGGCTGCCGCTGCCCAGGCCGCGGTGGAGCTGATCCGCCTTGTCGGTGCCGCAGTAGTGCCGGTGGTTCAGGGAGGAGAGGACATAGTACAGGTCGGTGCCCTCCGGTGGCTCCTCCGCCGGGCTGACCGCCGTGGCCTCCCCGCTGAGGATGGGCGCGATCAGGTCATGCACCCAGGTGTCCGAGGTCGGGGCCGCGTCCTGGGTCATGAACAGCAGGATGTCGCCCGTGGCGCTGCGGGCGGCCAGGTTGCGGGCGAAGGAGTGGGAGAACATGCTGTTGGGGATCTCGATCACCCGCGCGCCGTGACGGCGGCAGCAGGCCACCGTGCCGTCCCGCGAGCCGGAATCCACCGCCACCACCTCGAGGCTCTCCAGCCCGGTCTGCCGGTCGAGGCCGCTGAGCAGGCGCTCGCAGTCGCTCTCGCCGTTGTAGGCGGGGATCACCACGGAGACCCTTGCGCGCACGGGATCGCACGGCTCGAGACGCCAGCCATTCCGCCGCAGCGCCTCCGGGCTGAAAGCATGCCGGGTCACCGCGAGGCAAACCGCCCGGGCGGCCTCATCGGCAAAGCCTTCGCCGTCCTCCCGGAGAAGCTGCACCGCGTACTTCGGGCGGTAACTGAGGATGCGCTGGCGGGCGACCTCGGTGGCGGCTGCCACGTGCAGATCCTCCGTCAGCGTCTCAGGCGCGTGCACCATGCAGCGCGGGTCGAGGGCGCCCTCCTCCCGCATCCACCAGAGCACGGGCACGTCCATACCGTTGAGGGCGCGCACAGCCGCGGCGCAGCTCACGCCCGCCAGCACGGTCAGGTTGAAGGGCGAGGCGATGTCCAGCCAGCCCTTGCGGGTCATCAGCCCGGCGGACACAGCCGTCGGGATACCGGCGGCCTCGGCCTCCGCGCGCACCGGGCCCTCCGCCGCGGCGATCAGCAGCACGTCGTGGCCCAGCTCCCGCAGCGCCCGGCCGAGGCGCAGCAGGCTTTGGGCGCTCTCGCCGGCCAGGTCGGGGGCGACCAGCAGGATGCGCCAGGCCTTCTGCTCCAGCAGCATCTGCTCGATGGCCTCGCGGTTCGTCACGGCGGTGCCGGCCTCGTTGAGGAAGCTGTACAGCGGCGAGGGCGGGATCACGTCCACCGGAGCGATGTCCGAGGGCGCGGCCTTCCTGCCCAGGGCCTTCAGGTGGCTGACGATGTACCGCGCCCAGAAGATGCCCCGGCGCGGCAGCTTGGCCAGCTTCCACCAGGAGGAGTTGAGCACGGCCTGCAGCTCGTCCGCGCGGCGGTCGCGGCTCTGCATGAGCAGGGTCTGCTCCATGGCGCTGCGCCGCAGCTGCTCGGAGGCGAGGGCCTCGCGGAGGAGGGTTTCGTCGGTGGGGGTCGGGATCGTAGGATGATCGGTCATGGGTGCCTCCTGCAAAGCAGACTGTCAAAGCTACAGCGCGGGCTGCGAAGGGGTCCCGGGGGCGATCGCAAAGCCCCCGGGTCGCGCCTGCAGGCGCGAAATCCTTTGCGAAAAGAACATTTTTGACTGAGAAAAGCCCTTCCCGGCCGGAAAGGGCTTGCTGTTTGCGACACAGGGTTCCGCGCCTGCGGGCGCGGGTCAGGGGCTTTGCGATCATGTCGCTGCCGCTTTCGCCTCACTGAAAACTCCACGCTGTGGAGTTTTCCGGGCGTCCGGCGCCCCTGACAACCCTTCGCTCGCCCTCTCGTGAGCTCGCAGGATTGGCTGACAATTGGGATTAGGCGTACAGCGGGAAGCCCTTCATGAAGGCTTCGACCTCTGCGCGCACCTGGGGCACGGCGGCCTCGCCCTCGCGCACCACGCGGGCGATCCACGCGGCGATCCGCTCCATGTCCTGCTCCTTCATGCCGCGGGTGGTCACCGCCGGGGTACCCACGCGCACGCCGCTGGTCACGAAGGGGCTTCGGGTCTCGCCGGGCACCGTGTTCTTGTTCACGGTGATGTTGGCCTCCTCCAGCAGGGTCTCCAGCTGCTTGCCAGTCACGTCGGTACCGCTGAAGTCCAACAGGAGCAGGTGGTTGTCCGTGCCATCGGACACCATGCGGATGCCCTCCCGGCGGAAGGCGTTCTCCAGCGCCTTGGCGTTGAGGACGATCTGATGCTGGTAGGCCTTGAAGGCGGGCTGCAGGGCCTCGGCGAAGCACACGGCCTTGGCCGCGATCACGTGCTCCAGCGGGCCGCCCTGGGTGCCGGGGAAGATGGCCTTGTCGATGGCCTTGGCATACTGCTCTTTGCACAGGATCATGCCGCCGCGCGGGCCGCGCAGGGTCTTGTGGGTGGTGGTGGTCACAAAGTCGGCGTAGGGCACGGGGCTCATGTGCTCACCCGCGGCCACCAGGCCCGCGATGTGCGCCATGTCCACCATCAGCAGCGCGCCGACCTCGTCCGCGATGGCGCGCAGCCAGTCGAAGGCGATGGCCCGGGGGTAGGCGGAAGCGCCCGCCACGATCAGCTTCGGGCGGCACTCCCGCGCCAGCTCCAGCACCCGGTCGTAGTCGATGCGGCCGTCCTCCTCGCGCACGCCGTAGGGCACGAAGTGGAAATACTTGCCGGAGATGTTCACGGGCGAGCCGTGGGTCAGGTGGCCGCCGTTGTCCAGGCTCATGCCCATCACGGTGTCGCCAGGCTGCAGCATGGCGAAGTAGACCGCCATGTTGGCCTGCGCGCCGGAGTGGGGCTGCACGTTGGCGTGCTCCGCGCCGAAGAGGGCGCAGGCCCGCTGCCTCGCCAGCTCCTCCACCACGTCCACGCACTGGCAGCCGCCGTAGTAGCGGTGGGCCGGGTAGCCCTCGGCGTATTTGTTGGTCAGGCAGGTGCCCATGGCCGCCATGACGGCGGGAGAGACGAA
The DNA here is from genome assembly GCA_902790495.1 of uncultured Eubacteriales bacterium. GTDB lineage: Bacteria > Bacillota > Clostridia > Christensenellales > Aristaeellaceae > RUG11272. The sequence continues at coordinate 13,767 of CADASK010000017.1, read as the reverse complement.
GTTCTCCGAAGCGATCAGCTCGATGTGGCTGCGCTGGCGGGCGAGTTCGGCCTCGATGGCCTCCGCGATTTCCGGATCAACCGCGCGGATCTGTTCCAATTCCATGAGATGTACCTCCTGGCAATCAATGCTTCACGCAAGACATTTCGCCGCCTGCCGGCGGCGACCAAAGGGCTTTGCGATCGCCCTTTGGAAACCTTCGCAACCTCGCTTAGTTTTATAAGCTATAAAGAAAACCGCGCCTGCTCCGACCGGGCAGCCCCGCAGCACATCAACCTGACGCTTACTGCTGCTGCCTTCCGGCCCTGACAGGGTTCACGACGGAAAATCGCACGGGACCCGGCCTTCATCACAGGTACGGCAAGGAACAGTATACGCGATCGGCCCGGAAAAAGCAAGGGGCAAATTCGGCGGAGGTGCGTCACGCGTTGGCGCCCCACTCCTCCCGGCGAATGCGCCGGTAGTACAGGTAGGCGCAGGCGATCATCACCGTCCAGCCGATGGCGCAGGCGAAGGCGATGCCACGGATGCCCAGGCGCGGCGCCAGCAGGTAGGTGAAGGTGGTGCGCAGCACGATCTGGATGCTCGTCATCACGATGGTGATGGGCATGCGGCCCATGCCCCGGAAGAAGCCCTGGAACCAGTTGGTCAGGGCGGGCAGCACGTAGATGAAGGCCATCACCTGCAGGTAGTCCGCGCCGATGGCGACGATCTGGGGCGCGTCGCCCTCCTTCAGGAAGAGCTGCACAAACTTCTCACGCAGCAGGAAGGCCGCCGTGCAGATCAGCGCAAAGTACCCCAGCTCCAGCGCCAGGGCGGCGCGGAAGCCCGGCAGCAGCCTGTCCTTTTTCTTCGCGCCCCTGTTCTGGGCGAGGTAGGCCGAGAGCGAGGCCGCAATGCCCTGCTCCGGGATGCAGGCGAAGTCGTCCACCCGCGTCACGGCGTTGAAGGCGGCGATGGTGTCCACGCCCAGGGCGTTGACCTGGCGCTGGATCAGCACCTTGCCCACGGGCTGGATCATCTGCTGCAGAGCGGTGGGCCCGCCGTAGGTCAGGATGCGCCGCAGCAGCGGAGCGTCGCGCCGGAAGTCCGCGGCCGTGGGAAGGATCTCCCGCGTTTTGCGGCGCATGTAGAGCAGGGCCATGGCGGCGGAGGCGGCCTCGGCCACCACGGTGGTCACCGCGCTGCACACGATGCCGAAGTGCAGCACGCCCAGGAAGAACAGATCCAGCGCCGCGTTGAGGATGGAGGAGAAGGCGAGGAAGCGCAGGGGCGTCTTCGTGTCGCCCACGGCCTTCAGCCCCGCGGCCAGCGTATTATAGAGGAAGGTGAAGGGCGCACCGAGGAAGGTGATGCGCAGGTACACGGCGGTGACGTCCGCGATGTTTTGGGGCACCTCCAGCAGGCGCAGGATCAGCGGGGTGAAGACGACCCCCAGCACCGTGACCGCCGCGCAGCAGAACAGGCCGAAGCGCAGCGTCGTGCCCAGGGCCTTGCGCACCCGGTGCATCTCCTTCGCGCCGAAGGCCTCCGCCATCAGCACGCCCGCGCCGATGCACAGCCCGGAGATGCCGAGGATGACGAGGTTCATCACCGGCGCGGCGATGCCCTCCGCCGAGAGCGCCTCCCGGCCGATCAGCCGCCCCGCGATGATGGAATCCACGGCGTTGTAGGCCAGCTGCAGCCAGTTGCCCAGCAGCAGCGGCAGGGCGTAGCGCCACAGGTGGCTGATCGGTTTCCCCTCGGTCATATCGCGCATGGTTCATCCGCCTTTCGCACAGCGTTTCACGCTGACGCGGTGATTCTAACACAGCTGGCAGGGGATGGCAAGGGTGAGGGCGGTGCACAGTTCAACGAACCTCCGCAAATCATCACGCTTTGCGGAGGTTCATTGAAATCCGGACGCCTCCCCTTTTCCTCCCCCGCTTGCAATTTCGCCGGCGCGCGTTATAATGGATGCGAAACACAGCGCGGGGCTTTCCGCAGGGAGGCCCGCTGAAAGGATGGATGGTATTATGGTGCGTCAGGTCGCATGGGAACAGTATGACGAGCAGGAGATGCAGAAGGTCTTCGCCTTCGCGGAGGACTACAAGCGCTTCCTGGACAAGGGCAAGACCGAGCGCGAGTGCGCCGCCGAGGCCGCCGCGCAGGCGGAGGCGCTGGGCTTTTGCAGCCTGGACAGCGTGATCCGCGAGGGCAGGAAGCTGCAGGCAGGCGACCGCGTCTACTGCAACTGGATGGGCAAGTCCTTCATGGCCTTCATCATCGGCGAAAAGCCCCTGGAGGAGGGCATGAACATCCTGGGCGCGCACATCGACAGCCCGCGCCTGGACGTGAAGCAGAACCCCCTGTATGAGGAGGAGGGCATCGCCTACTTCGACACCCACTACTACGGCGGCATCAAGAAGTACCAGTGGGTGGCCCTGCCCCTGGCCCTGCACGGCGTCATCGTGCGCCGCGACGGCAGCAAGGTGACCGTGGCCATCGGTGAGAACGCCGACGACCCGGTGTTCTACATCTCCGACCTGCTGGTGCACCTCTCCCAGGAGCAGCTGGCCAAGAAGGCCTCCGTGGCGGTGGAGGGCGAGCAGCTCAACCTCATCGTCGGCACCCAGAGCCTCAAGGGCGAGGAGAAGGACGCGGTGAAGGCCAACGTGCTGAAGCTGCTGAAGGAAAAGTACGACCTGGAGGAGGAGGACCTGCTCTCCGCCGAGCTGGAGATCGTGCCCGCCGGCCAGGCCCGCGACCTCGGCTTCGACCGCGCGCTGATCGCCAGCTACGGCCACGACGACCGCGTCTGCGCCTATCCCTCCTGGCGCGCCGTGGCGGACTTCGAGGGCACCCCGGCCTACACCCTCTGCGCCATTCTGACCGACAAGGAGGAGATCGGCAGCGTCGGCGCGACGGGCATGGACTCCCACTTCTTCGAGAACGTGGTGGCCGAGCTCTATGCCGCCGCCAACGACAGCTACTGCGAGCTGGGCGTGCGCCGCACCCTGCGCAACAGCCGCATGCTCTCCAGCGACGTCAGTGCGGGCTATGATCCCAACTTCGCCTCCGTGTTTGAGAAGAAGAACGCCGCCATCGTGGGCCGCGGCGTGTGCTTCAACAAGTTCACCGGCCGCGGCGGCAAGGGAGGCAGCAACGACGCCAACGCCGAGTTCATCGCCGAGATCCGCCGCATCATGGACGGCGCGAACGTCGACTTCCAGACCGCCGAGCTGGGCAAGGTGGACGTGGGCGGCGGCGGCACCATCGCCTACATGTGCGCCAAGTACGGCATGAACGTGATCGACGCGGGCATCGCGGTGCTGTCCATGCACGCGCCCTGGGAGATCGTCAGCAAGGCCGACATCTGGGAAGCCTACAAGTGCTACTGCGCCTTCCTGAAGGAAGCGAAGGCCTTCTGAGCATGCGCCTGACCGATTCCGTCCGCTATTTCACCGAGGAGACCGGCATCCTCGCCTGCATGTCCTGCGTGTGCGGGGACGCCTCCCGCACCGTGCGGGCACTGGGCGGCGTGACGAACCTCGCCGGCGATCCCCTCACGGAGGAGAGCATCTTCGACCTGGCGAGCCTCACCAAGCTCTTCACGGGCCTCACGGTGATGGCGCTCCACGAGGAGGGCCGGCTGAACCTCGCCGCGCCCGTGACCGCCTACGCCCTGCAGTTCACCCAGCTGGATGGCGTCACGGTGGATCAGGCGCTGGGCTTCGAGGTCGGCCTGCGCACACCGGAGCGCATCGACGCCCAGCCCGACCAGGAGGGCGCGCTCCGTCAGCTCTTCGCCGTCGCGCCCTACGCCATCGGCGAGGGCCGGGCCTACAGCGACATCCCCGCCATGGTGCTGAAGTACGTGATCGAGGGCGCGGCAGACAGCAGCTACTTCGACGCGGTAACGCGCCTGGTGCTGCGGCCCGCGGGCCTCACCTCCGTGTGGGAACGCGTGCCGGAGGCGCTGCGCGGCCGTTGCGTCAGCTGTGACCGGGAGCACCGCTTCGAACGCGGGAGCTACATCCTGCGCGAGGGCATCCTGCCGGGCACACCCCACGACCCCAAGGCCCACGTGCTCTCGCCGGAGGGCGGGGACTGCGCGGGCCACGCGGGGCTCTTCGCCACCGTGGGCGACATGGCGCGCCTGGCCCAGGCGGTGCTGGGCGGGAAGATCCTCTCCCCCGCCTCCCTGCGCGCGATGGCCCGCAACCGTTCCGGCCATCCGCTGCCCGGCGGCGGCTGGACACAGTACCTGGGCAGTCTGTGCTATGTGAAGCACCCGAACCAGTACGACTCGGAGGTGCCCGCCTACATGGGGCGGCAGGCCCTGGGCCTGAGCGGCTTCACCGGGCATCACCTGTCCATCGACCCGGAGCGCGGGGTGTTCGCCCTGTACCTCGGCGACCGCGTGCTGAACCGGCTGACCTGGCTGACGCCGGAGGCCGGGAAGACGTGGGAGGATTACGGGCTGGAGCCCGACGGGCCCGGGAGGTTCGTCTGGGAGGACGGCCGGGAGATCATCTCCTCGGTGAGCTACGTGCACCGGAAGGACGCGCATTTTCATGCCGCTGTCGCGGATGAATTGGGGCTGCAGCCCGTTTTGTGACAAAGGAAAAAAGACTGCCGCAGAATCACAGCATTCTGTGGCAGTCCTTTTCGTTTACAGCACCTTGTTGAGGAAGTCCTTGGTGCGCTGGTTTTGGGGGTTGCCGAAGATCTGCTCCGGCGTGCCCTCCTCCAGGATGATGCCGCCGTCCATGAAGATCACGCGGTCGGCGACCTCCCTCGCAAAGCCCATCTCGTGGGTCACCACGGCCATGGTCATGCCGTCGCGGGCCAGCTCCTTCATGACCTCCAGCACCTCCCCCACCATCTCGGGGTCGAGGGCGGAGGTGGGCTCGTCGAAGAGCATGATGTCCGGCTTCATGCACAGGGCGCGGGCGATGGCGACGCGCTGCTTCTGGCCGCCGGAGAGCTGCCGCGGCATGGCCTTCGCCTTGTCCGCCAGGCCCACGCGCTCCAGCATCGCCATGGCGTCCTTCTCCGCCTGGGCCTTGTCGGCCTTCTTGAGATCCACCGGAGCCAGCATCAGGTTGCGCAGCACGTTCATGTTGTTGAACAGGTTGAAGTGCTGGAACACCATGCCCACCCGCTCGCGCACGTGGTTGATGTTCACCTTCTTGCTGCCGATGTTCATATCGTCGATGATGATGTCGCCGCCGGTGGGCTCCTCCAACCCGTTGATGCACCGCAGCAGGGTGCTCTTGCCGCTGCCGGAGGGGCCGATGATGACCACCACCTCGCCCTCCATGATCTCCAGGGAGATGTCCTTGAGCACGTGCAGCACAGTCTGGGTCTTGAAATACTTCTGCAGGTGGCAGATGCGCACCTTGGGCTTCCGCTTCGCCTCGCTCATCAGCGCTTCAGCCTCCTCTCAAGCTCCTTGGCCGCGAACTGCAGCAGGAGGATCACGATCAGGTACATCACGCCCACGATGGCCCAGGTCTGGAAGGACATGAAGGTCTTGGAGACCACGTTCTTGGCCGTGTTGACCAGCTCCGGGAAGCCGATGACGGACAGGATGGAGGTGTCCTTCAGGGTGATGATGAACTGGTTGATGATGCTGGGGATCATCGTGCGGATGGCCTGGGGCAGGATGACGCGCTGCATGGTACGCCACCAGGGCAGGCCCAGGCTGCGCCCGGCCTCCATCTGGCCCACGTCCACCGACTCGATGCCCGCGCGGATGATCTCCGCCATGTAGGCGCCGCAGTTGAGGGCCAGGCAGATGGAGCCGGCCTGCAGGGCCGTGAAGGTGAGGCCGCTCTTATGGAGCACGTTGTTCCACAGGTAGGGCACGCCGAAGTAGATCATATAGGCCAGCACGATCATCGGCACGCCGCGGATCAGGTTGACAAACACGGCGGCGATCGCGCGGCTGACCTTGCTCTTCACCACGCTCATCAGGCCCACGATCAGGCCGATGATGCAGGCGAAGAAGAGGCCGTAGAGCGCCAGCAGCAGGGTTTGACCCATCGCCCGCAGAAGCAGGGGTCCGTAGCTTCGCAGGATCGTCTCCATGACGGCTTCACATCCCTTGTTGAAAAATCATAAAAGAGCTATAGGATATCTGCATCTCCCTGCGCTGGAAAGAAGGACGCTTCCGGCTGGAAACGTCCTTCCAATCAGGTTCATGCGCTGCGGAGCGGCTCGCTCACTCGCCCAGGTACTTCGCCAGGATGGCGTCGTAGGTGCCGTTGGCCTTGATGTTGGCCAGGCCCGCGTTGAACTTGTCCACCAGCTCCTGCTTCTCGGCGGAGAACACCGCGAAGCCGTAGTCCGCGCCCTCGTTGGCGGTGCCATCCACCAGCTTCAGCGGCACGCCGTTGGACTTGATGTAGTCCGCCATGATGGGCGCGTCGTCAAAGCAGGCCGCGGCCTGGCCGCCGATGACAGCCTGGTAGATGTCGGGAGAGGACTCCATGGTCACCACGGTGAAGCCGTACTCGCCGGAGAGGCTCTCGGCGTAGTCCGCGCTCATGGTGCCGATCTTCACGGCGACGTTCTTGCCCTTCAGATCCGCAAAGCCGGCGATGTCGCTGCCCGCGGCCACAGCCATGCACTGGGCGGCGTTATAGTAGCCGTCGGAGAAGATCCAGCCGCTGGCCTTGCGGGCGTCGGTGATGGACGCGCCGGCGATCATGCCGTCCGCCTGGCCCGCCTGGCAGGCCGCGATGGAGGCGTCCCAGCCCAGCACGCGCAGCTCGTAGGTGAAGCCCTGATCCTCGGCGACAGCCGCGAGGATGTCCATGTCGATGCCGATCATGTTGCCGTTCTCATCGGCGAACTCGAAGGGGCGGAAGGCCGTATCAGTGGCGATGACGTAATCCTCGGCCAGGGCGGAAACCGCGCACAGGGCCAGCGCGAGGGCCAGAACGAGAGAAAGCAGTTTCTTCATTTTAATAACCTCCTTGCGTCGTGGGAGCCGGCGGCAGGGACATTCATCTGCCGGCTGTGACTTGTATTATAAGGGTCTATCCGCCCGCTGTCAAGCACAAATTGCACGTATTGTCCTCATTTCATGCAAATTATTCTGTTTTCTCTCTGTATTTTGGCCGTTCTTGCCGAAGCAAATGAAAGTTTCGAGATGAAAAACTGCAAAAAGCCGTGTTTTCCCATTGACAGGAGCCTGTCTGCGTTCTATACTGTCACCCGACACGGATCACAAGGAGGACATCGCGATGCGGCCATTGATCGGACTGACCCCGCTGGTGGAGGACGTGCGGATGAAGCACTGGATGCGCCCGGGCTATATGGAGGGCGTCTCCGCGGCCGGCGGCCTGCCGGTGATGCTCCCGCTGACGGCGGACGAGGGCGAGCTGGCGGAGGCGGCGGCCCGGTGCGACGGCCTGCTGCTCACGGGCGGCCCCGACGTCGACCCCGCGCGCTACGGCCAGGAGATCCTGCCGGTGGGCGTGGGCATCTCCCCCGAGCGGGACGCCATGGAGTGCGCGGCCTTCCGCCTGTTCGAGGCGGCGGGCAAGCCGATCCTCGGCATCTGCCGCGGCGTGCAGCTGATCAACGTGATGCGCGGCGGCACCCTCTATCAGGACATCCCGGCCCAGCACCCGTCGAATATCGCCCACCGGCAGCTGGAGGACCACGACGTGCCGACCCACGAGGTGCGCCCGCTGCCCTCCACGCCCCTGTGGGAGCTCAGCGGCGGCCAGCCCCTGCGCGTCAACACCCTGCACCACCAGGCGGTGGACCGCCCCGGCGAGGGCGTCGAGGTGATGGGCGTCGCCCCGGACGGGCTGATCGAGGCCATTTGGGTGCCTTCCTACCGATATATGTGGGGCGTGCAGTGGCACCCCGAGTACCTCTGGCCGAAGGACAGTTCGGCCATGGGGATTTTCCGGGCGTTTGTGGAGGCGTGCAAAGCCTGAGGCGGATGGCCTGATTGGCCTTCCTTGCCGCCCAGAATCATCGAAAGCGCCATCACATGAAAATTATTCATCAAGTCAATACCGTAAGCAAATACTTATGATTCCGATTAGGAAAGAAGTATTTGCTTTTTCCTTGTCCAAATGTTATGGTTTATTTGCCAAATCACATTGGATGTGAATTCACAGACCCGCATAGCGGCGCGTGATCCGGAAGCGCGCCGCAGCCCAGCCCACAACCGAATCAGAGAAGGAGCCATCAACATGAAGAAATACTTCTCATTCATCCTCGCAATCATCATGGTCTTGAGTCTGGGATCCGCCCTCGCTGAAGGCCGCACTAAGACGCCCGCCGGCCAGATCGAAGGCGGCTCTGATGTCTACTTTGTCATCAACGCCGCGTTTTTCATGGCTGACACCGATGTGATCGTAATCGGACAGAAAGGAAACGATTACTACAAGCGCTATGATCAGCCTGTCACCATCACCAAAGTGGATGACGACTTCCTGCTCCCGCTGGACTCCCTGAGCAAGATCTTTCAGTTCAGCTACACGTATGACGCCGCCACCGGCGCGATCCATCTGGAAGATGAATACGTGAAGGCCGACCTGACCGTAGGCAGCAAGGACGTGACCATCGACGGCGCGGCCGATACGCTGGGCGCCGCTCCCGCCGAGATCGACGGCGTGCTGTGCGTTCCCGCTGTCAGCGTAGGCACCAAGGTGTTTGCGCTGGTGACCGGCGAAAGCTTGGGATACACCTATCTGGCCTATGAAGAAACCAGCCTGCCGAAGGGCTCTACTGGCATTAGCGGTTCGGTTGGCTGCCTGACCATCCCTGGTAAAATCTATGGCATTCATCAGCCTGTGTATTGGTTTGAAGAAGCGCAGATGCTGATGCCCTATCGCCTGTTTGTGCCTACGAGTTACGATCCTGAAGTTCCCAATGCTATGGTTGTGTTCCTGCATGGCGGCAGCGGCAATGACAACCGCGACGTGGAACGCACCTTGAATTACAACGGGCAAACCGGAACATGGTGGGATAACGAATTGGATCGGTTTGGATACATTGGTCTTTCGGTCAATGGATACGGCCATGGCCGTTACGGCGGCGCGGAGTCTGACGATCCCATTGAGGTTCGTATTTCCAAGCTGAGCGAACAGGAAGTACTGGCTGCCATCGACCAGGTGAAAGCAAAGTACAATATTGATAGCAGCCGTATTTACCTGATGGGCAATTCCATGGGCGGCGGCGGCACCCTGAGTTTGGCGCATAATTATCCTGAGCTGTTCGCTGCTTTCAGTCCGTCTGGCGCAATCCATCATGAATTTGACCTGACTGGCATTGGCGACAAACCGGTCCGCGTTGTCATGGGTACCGAGGACAAAGGCTATAATGAAGCCATTGAAGTCGTGAAAACCTACAAAGAAGAGGGTGTCAATATCACCTTCCGCGGCGTTGGCGGCGGTTATCATAACACCGCTTGGTCTCAGGGTGACGTTTTGACCGAAACCTTCCAGTTCTTCGCTGACGCAAAGTAAACGATAAGCTGTCTGATCATCATCAATAAGCAGGAGGCGTAAACCGATGAAAAAGATTCTAGCTCTTGTCCTTGCTCTCATGTTTGTGTTCAGTCTCGGCGCTGGTCTGGCCGAAGGCCGGGAAAAGGTGCCCGCGGGCCAGATCGAAGGCGGCCCCAACGTCTACTTCGTCATCAAGGCCGCATTCTTCAAGGCTGATACAGATCTGCTTCTGCTTGAACAGCGCGACAACGAATACTATAAGCGCTATGACCAGCCCGTCTCCATCGCCAAGGTGGACGACGACTTCCTGATCCCGCTGGATTCTCTGAGCAAGGTGTTTCAGTTTTCTTACACCTATGACGCCGCCACCGGCGCGATCCATATGGAAGACGAGTATGTCAAGGCTGACATGACCGTCGGCAGCAAGGACGTGACCATCGACGGCGCGGCCGATACGCTGGGAGCCGCTCCCGCCGAGGTCGATGGCGTGCTGTGCGTTCCCGCTGTCAGCGTAGGCACCAAGGTGCTCGCTTTGGTCACTGGCGAAAGCGAAGGCTATACCTACCTGTCTTATCAGGAAACCGCTCTGCCCGAAGGATCCACAGGACCGAGCGGTATCGTCAAGCAGATTACCCTTCCGGGCAAGACCTATGGCGTCATTCAGCCTGTATACTGGTTTGAAGAAGCCCAGATGCTGATGCCCTATCGTCTGACGATTCCCACCTCCTATGATCCTGAGGTTCCCACGCCTCTGGTGGTGTACCTGCACGGCGGTACCGGCAACGATAACCGTGACGTGGAGCGCACGAAACACTACAGCGGTGAAGCCGGCGCTGACTGGGATATGCTTCTGGATCGCTTTGGTTTCATTGGCCTGTGCCCCAATGGATATGCCCAGGCTGACTACGGTTACAAAGCCAATGACAAAGATCCTGCTGTCGCCCGCGCTTCTGTGCTCAGTGAGATGGAAGTGCTGGCTGCCATTGAGCAGGTGAAAGCGAAATACAACATTGATGAAAGCCGCATTTTCCTGATGGGCAATTCCATGGGTGGCCGTGGCACGATTCAGATTTCCTGCGACTATCCCGGAATGTTCGCTGCGATTTCTTCCAGCCCCGGTTTTGACCCCCACGGCAGAGATCTGTCTGTGCTGGGCGATACACCGGTCCGCGTGGTCGCCGCGACCGAAAACAATGGTTATGATAAGGCGATCGCCAACTTTAAGGAATGGAAGGAAAAGGGCCTGAACATCACCTTCCGCGGTGTGTGCGGCGGCGCACATAATATGGGTTGGATGCAGGTCATGGATGAAACCTTTGAATTCTTCGCCAACGTAAAGTGATTCGGTTAACCTGTGCACCTTCCTCGTCTTCGCAGGAGGGTGCCTTCTTTGCGTCCAGAGAAGCGTTCGTTAACCCCCAGCCATAACTAATATAAGAAAGAAGTTATCCCCATCATAACAAGACATGTATTTGCGCTTTTGCATAGAATCGTTTACAATGAGGGCACGGACAAAGTGGCTGTGCTGGGGCCAGAATGGACATCAGCGCGGTCCCCGTCAAACCCGTTCCTTGGGCGGATGCAGTGCTTCGATGACGCCGGGCCTCTTCCGCTTAAAGAAAATACACTATTCAGGAGGAGAAACCCATGAAGAAAATCCTTGCTCTGGCTCTGGCTCTCACCATGATCCTGGGCCTGTGCGCGGCTTCCGCCGAGGACTGGAAGTTCGAGCGCGGCATCACCATCGTCTGCCCCTGGGGTCTGGGCGGCGGCGCTGACAGCACCATCCGTCCCATGGCCACCCTGCTGCAGAACAAGCTGGGCATTCCGGTGGACGTCCGCAACGAGACCGGCGGCTCCGGCGTGACCGGCGCGACCTTCGCCTACAAGGAGCCCGCTGACGGCTACACCTTCCTGCTGGGCACCCAGTCCCTGTTCATCCAGGACATGATGGGCAACATGGACTTCGATTTCAAGAACGAGTTCGTGCCGCAGGACATCCTGGTCCACTCCATCAACATGCTGGCCGGCTCCAAGATCTCCATGGAGAAGTACGGCATCAAGAACTTCTCCGATCTGAAGGCCTATGCCGCCGAGCATCCCTATGAGGTGTCCGTGGCCATGCTGACCGCCACCGGCGTTGACGGCATGTGCTTCGAGATCGCCACCGAGGGCCTGGCCCTGAACCCCGTGACCTATGACTCCGGCTCCGCTGCCAACAGCGACATGGCCGGCGGCCACGTGGACCTCTCCGTCGGCGGCTACGACGACATGAGCGGCCTGATCGAGTCTGGCGACATCATCCCGCTGCTGGTGTTCTGCGAGCATCGCATCGACATCATGCCCGACTGCGAGTGCACCGCTGAGCTGGGCATCGACAGCTACGCCGGTCCCTGGCGCGCCATCTTCACCAAGGTCGGCACCCCCCAGGGCGCTATCGACACCCTGGTCGCCGCCATCGAGGAGTGCCGTCAGGATCCGACCTGGCAGGAATTCCTGAAGAACGCCGCCTATGACCAGCGCGAAGTGCCCGCCCCCGGCGCCGACACCGTCGCGTTCGCCAACGCGGAATACAAGGATCTGCGCGACTACATGTTCGAGCAGGAGACCCTGGAAAAGGACTACGACGATCTGAAGTAATCTGATTCCTTCGGAACACCTTTTCGGCCGGGGAGGAGGTGACTCCTCTCCGGCTTCAGCGATTCTTGGCAGATGGGTTTGCCACACTGCGATGCAATCCGGCTGCGGGGTTCCGCGCCTGCGGGCGCGGGCAAGGGGCTTTGCGATCGCCCCTTGCAACCCTTCGCCCGGCTTTTCGCGATAGAGGGAGCTTTTCTGCCAGGCTGCAAATTAAAAGGAGCTGAAACCTTTTGTTTGAATTAATCTGCAACTGCCTCCTGCTCGTGGCTCTGGGGTACACCTACTTCACGCACGTGCTGGAAGCCAAGGTTCCGAAGAGCTATCTGAAGAACCCCAACGTGCTGCACCCCAGCGTGTGGCCGAAGGTTATTATCATCCTGCTGGTGATCTGCCTGATCGTCAACATCATCAAGATCATCCGCAAGAACAAGGGCAACCCCGAGTTCACCTTCTCCGCCTTCTGCAAGAACAGCCTGGAATTCTTCAAGTCCAAGATGTTCCTGGGCATGGTGGTGCTGGTCATCGCCTCCTTCATCCTGGAGCCCCTGGGCTTCGTGGTGACCGCCGCGCTGATCATGTTCTGCTACGGCATGCTGCTGGGCGAAAAGAAGTGGTGGCGTCTGGCCATCGCGCGGCACCGTGTCCTTCCTGCGGTCCTTCTCCCTGTTCCTTGAAAACCTGGTCTAAGGAGGATGTGAAACATGAGTTTAGGCGAAATGTTCGTTTCCGGCCTTAGCGCAGTCTGGGGCGGAGGTACCATGTTCCTGATGGTCATCGTGGCCATCGTTCTGGGCACCATCTTCGGCGCCCTGCCCGGCGTGTCGGCCACCATGGCCGTGGCCCTGGGCCTGACCTTTACCTACACCATGGGCCCGGTGCCCGCCATCGTGTTCCTGACGGCCATCTACTGCTCGTCCATCACCGGCGGCTCCATCACGGCCATCCTGTTCAAGATCCCCGGCGTGCCTTCATCCGCCCCGACCACGTTTGACGGCTATCCCATGGCCCAGCGCGGCGAGGCCGGCAAGGCTCTGGGCGTGGCGCTGCTGGCCTCCGCCATCGGCGGCCTGTTCTCCGCCCTGGTCATGTTCCTGCTGTCCGCTCCCCTGAGCCGCGCAGCCCTGGCCTTCTCCAACGGCGATATGTTCGCCATCACCTTCCTGGGCCTGTCCATCCTGGTGGTGCTGGATACCAAGCACATGCTCACCACCATCATCTCCGGCCTGCTGGGCCTGCTGCTGGCCTGCATCGGCCAGGACCCCATGGCGGGCGTCGCCCGTCTGACCTTCGGCCAGAGCAGCCTGCTGTCCGGCATGGAGATGATCCCCGTACTGATCGGTCTGTTCGCCGTGACCGAGGTGCTCAAGCAGACCAACAGCAAGAAGCGTCTCTCCGCCGAGGACGGCGTGGGCAACAAGGGCAAGGTCAACACCAAGATGCCCTCCGTGAAGGAACTGCTGAGCATCAAGTGGACCCTGCTGCGCTGCTCCGTCGTGGGCTGCGTCGTCGGCATCCTGCCCGGCGCCGGCGCGACCATCGCGTCCTTCATGTGCTACACCATGGAGAACAAGCTCTCCAAGTATCCTGAGAAGTTCGGCACCGGCATCATCGACGGCATCGCCGCCTCTGAAGCCGCGAACAACGCCGCCACCGGCGGCGCCATGGT